>NZ_JBFAJR010000030.1:0-101700 GCF_040655295.1 Streptomyces sp. NPDC050448
ACGCTCGACTGGAGAACCCCAGCCGAGCGCCTGCGTGATCTACTGACAGCCGCGTAAGCCATCAGGTGTTGCGAGGACCCCAAGAATCCGCCAGACAGCCGGCAGGGGGTCTTCTCGTACGGGCTCGCGGGGGTCAGACGAGTTGTCCGCCCGACACCGCAGCGGTGGCCGGGGCCAGCAGGTTGAAACGCCGGATCAGCTCTTCCTGCTCCCGGGTGAGCGACTCGATCCGGTCGCCGAGACGGGCGATCTCACGGCCGAGTTCGAGCAGGGCCGCATCCGGCGAGGCATCCGGCGAGGCGGCCGGGACACCCGGGACGGACGGCGCGGGCCAGGGGAGGGCGAGGGACGGGGCGTGGTGCAGGATCGCCTCCATCCGCTTGCGCAGGGCCGGGCCGGGCTCGACGCCGAGCTCGTCCACCAGCCGCCGGCGGGCCCGCTCGTACACGCCCAGCGCCTCCGTCTGCCGCCCGCATCGGTACAGGGCCAGCATCTGGAGGTCGTAGAGCCGCTCGCGCATGGGGTGGCTGGCCGTCAGCCGCTCCAGCTCCCGGGTGACCTCGGCGTGTCGCCCGCTGCGCAGGTTCGCGTCGTACAGCGTCTCCAGCGTGGTCAGCCGCAGCTCCTCCAGCCGGTCCGCCTCCACCGTGCAAATGGGCCCCTGAGTGCTGCCCTCGAGCGCCGGGCCGCGCCACAGCGCGAGGGCCCCGCGCAGCAGTTCGGCCGCGTGCACGGGGTCGGAGCCGAGCGCCGACCGGCCCTCGGCGGACAGCCGGTGGAAGCGCTGGGCGTCGGTGGTGGCCCGGCCCGGCCGCAGCAGGTAGCCCATCGAGCGGGTGGCGATCCACTCGTGGCCGCCCGCGTCCTGGGCTCCGCCCTGCAGCAGCCGGCGCAGCCGGGCCACATGGGCCTGCAGCGCGTTGGCCGCGCTCACGGGCGGCCGGTCGCCCCACAGCTCGTGGATGAGCCGCTCCGCGGACAGCACGAGGCCCGCCCGGACCACCAGGGCGCCGAGCAGCGCCCGCTGCTTGGCGCCGGAGGGCACGATGTGCGCCCCCGTACGCCGGTCGAACACCTCCACCGGGCCCAGGATGCGGAAGTCCACCCCGGTGTCGCCGTCCGTGCTTCGGGCGCGGTGCGCGCCGTGTGCGTCGTGCGCGCCGAAATCCATGGTGTCTCCTCCCGGCGATCCGGCGGGACCTGGGGAAAGGCACGAAAGACCGGCGGGCGAAAGAATAACGTGCCGGTTTTAATCCCCTGAGCGGAATCTACCATCTTGCTTTCAACCTGCAACCATGTGGGATGGAGGGCTGCTCGACCCCTGCTCAAGAATTCGGGGACACCGCACTGGACCCCGCTACCGTGCCGGAGTCGAAGGCTGAAAATCGATGGGAACTCGACGAAATGCGGAGGACGCCGTGAAGATTCAGGTTCTGGGTCCGTTGAGTGCCGAGGTCAACGGGGGCTCGATTGTTCCGACGGCCGGCAAGCCGCGCCAGATCCTGGCGCTGCTCGCGCTCTATCCGGGGTGGGTGATGCCCGTACAGACCCTCATGGAGGAGATCTGGGGCACCGAGCTCCCGCAGAGCGCGCTCACGACGCTGCAGACGTACATTCTGCAGCTGCGCAGGCGACTGGGGACTGCCATGGGCCCGGGGGTCCCGGGCAGCGCCAAGGACGTGCTCGCGACCCGGCACGGCGGCTACCTGCTGCAGATTCCGCCGGAGGCGGTCGACGTCCACGAGTACGAGACGCTCGTGGCGGGCGGACAGACTGCATATGAAGAGGGGGACGACGAGCGTGCGGCCGACCTGCTGCGCAAGGCGCTCGGCCTGTGGAACGGCCCGGCGCTGGTCGACGTACGGGTGGGACCGATCCTCGAGATCGAGGTCATGCGCCTCGAGGAGAGCCGGCTCGTGACCGTCGAGCGGCGCATAGACGCGGACCTGCGCCTGAGCCGCCACGTCGAGGTCATCCCCGAACTGACCGAACTGATCGCCCGGCACCCGCAGCACGAGAGCCTGCACTCGCAGGCCATGGTCGCGCTGTACCGCTCCGGCCGCCAGGCCACGGCCCTGGACGTCTACCGCAGGCTGCGCAACCGCCTGATAGACGAACTGGGCGTGGAGCCGTCTCCGCAGTTGCAGCGCCTGCACCAGGCGATGCTGACGGTGGATCCGGCGCTGGACGTGGTGGCGGGCCCGCGCCGCGGATCGACGTTCGACCTGTACGCGGCCTAGCCTGCTCGCCTGCCGGCGGAGCCGACGCGGGCGGCCGCCGCCGCCGGCTCCCCGCCCGGCCGCCGCCACACCGCGCCGCATCGCGTCCTGGACCCGTACACACCGATTCGAGTCGCTCTCGAGCGGGGTCGGTGAGGGTCGAGGTCTATGCGGTGTGGTTCCCGGGAGGTGGCAATGGGCGACAGACAGGCCGTGCGGCTGCACTGCTTCGCACACGCGGGGGCCGGAGTGTCCTCGTTCTACCGGTGGGACAAGGTCGCCGGGAGCGCGGTCAAGACCACGTCCTGGCTGCTGCCCGGACGTGACGAGCGGCGCCGTGAGATCCGGCTGACCGGCCGCGACGAGCTCCTGGCCGACCTCAAGCCCCTCTTCGAGCAGATTGCCGACGAGCCCGGCACCCCCTACATCCTCTACGGGCACAGCCTCGGCGCGACGGTCGCCCTCACGGTCACCCACGCCGCGCAGGAGTACGGGCTGCCGATGCCCGCACTGCTGGCCGTCGGGGCCAGCCCGCCGCCGGACGCCCCGGCCGTCTTCGCCGACTCCGCCGAGCTGCCGGAAGCCGAACTGCTGCGCGTGCTGGACCGGTTCGACGCGCTGCCGCCCGGCGTGCAGCCCGGAGACGTGTGGTTCCGGTCGGTCTTTCCCGTGCTCCGCGCCGACCTCCGGCTCGCCCGCAATCTGCGGGACGCCGCCGCCGCGCCCACCGCCCCCGGACCCGTGCCGGTACCGCTGCTCGCGGTCACCGGCCGCGAGGACCCCCTCGTCGGCGCCGAGGCCGGCGCAGGCTGGCACCGCTGGACCACCGGAGCGTTCGTCCGGCGGACCGTGTCCGGCGACCACTTCTTCGTCCGGGGCGGCGAACTGCCCCGGATGCTCGGCCGGGCCGCCCGCATCGTGCAGCG
This sequence comes from Streptomyces sp. NPDC050448, assembly GCF_040655295.1. NCBI lineage: Bacteria > Bacillati > Actinomycetota > Actinomycetes > Kitasatosporales > Streptomycetaceae > Streptomyces > Streptomyces sp. NPDC050448. Next base: position 3,146 of record NZ_JBFAJR010000030.1, read on the forward strand.
CGGCCACCGCGACCAGACAGAACAGGGGGAAGGGCGATGAGACGAGTCGTCATCACGGGCATCGGGGTCGTGGCCCCGGGCCGCCCGGGCACCAAGGAATTCTGGTCGCTGCTGACCGACGGCCGTACGGCCACCCGCGCCATCACGCTCTTCGACGCCTCCGGCTTCCGCTCCCGGATCGCCGCCGAGGCGGACTTCGACCCGCAGGAGTGCGGGCTCACCGCCGAGCAGTCCGGGCGGCTGGACCGCGCCGCCCAGTTCGCCGTCGTCAGCGCCCGCGAGGCCCTCGCGGACAGCGGCCTGGCCGGCTCGTACGACGCCGCGCGCACCGGGGTCACCCTCGGCAGCGCACTGGGCTGCACCACCGCCCTCGACGCCGAGTACGGGGTCGTCAGCGAGCAGGGCACCCGTACGCTCGTCGACCACACCAAGGCCGTGCCCCACCTGTACGACTACTTCGTCCCCAGCTCGATGGCGGCCGAGGTGGCCCGGACCGTCGGCGCCCAGGGGCCCGTGGCGCTCGTGTCCACCGGCTGCACCTCCGGTCTCGACGCCATCGGGCACGCCGTCGACCTGGTCCGCGAGGGCAGCGCCGACGTGATGGTCACCGGCGCGGCCGAGGCGCCCATCACGCCGATCACCGCCGCCTGCTTCGACGCCATCCGCGCCACCTCCACCCGCAACGACGAGCCGGAGACCGCCTCCCGGCCCTTCGACCGCACCCGCAACGGGTTCGTCCTGGGGGAGGGCTCGGCCGTCCTCGTCATCGAGGAGTACGAGCACGCCCGCAGCCGCGGCGCGCACGTCTACGCCGAGATCTCCGGCTTCGCCTCGCGCAGCAACGCATACCACATGACCGGACTGCGGCCCGACGGAGTCGAGATGGCCGCCGCCATCACGGCCGCGCTCGACGAGGCGCAGCTGCTGCCCGAGCACATCGACTACATCAACGCGCACGGCTCCGGCACGAAGCAGAACGACAAGCACGAGACCGAGGCGTTCAAGCGCAGTCTGGGACAGCGGGCGTACGAGGTCCCCGTCAGCTCCATCAAGTCGATGATCGGGCACTCGCTCGGCGCGATCGGGGCCCTCGAAGTGGCCGCCTGCGCCCTCGCCATCGAGCACGACACCGTCCCGCCGACGGCGAACCTGCACGAGCCCGACCCGGCCTGCGACCTCGACTACACCCCGCTGACCGCCCGTCGGCAGCGCACCGATGCGGTCCTGACCGTCGGCAGCGGCTTCGGCGGGTTCCAGAGCGCGATGATCCTGACCAGCCCGAACCTGAAGGCGGACCGATGAACACCGCTGTCGCCGCCCCTGCGCCCGCCCCGACCGCCCCCGCCGCCTCGCGCACCGCGGCCCCCGTCGTCACCGGCATCGGTGTCGCCGCCCCCAACGGGCTGGGCACCGAGGCCTGGTGGTCCGCCGTCCTGCGCGGCGAATCGGGCATCCGGCCGGTCAGCCGCTTCGACGCGAGCGGCTACCCGGCGAAACTGGCCGGGGAGGTGCCCGGATTCGTCGACGCCGACCACGTCTCCAGCCGGCTGCTGCCGCAGACCGACCGCGTCACCCGGCTCTCGCTCGCCGCGGCGAAGGAGGCGCTCGACGACGCCGGGGCCGATCCCGCGCAGCTGCCCGACCACGCCGCGGGCGTGGTCACCGCCAACTCCTTCGGCGGCTTCGACTTCGGCCAGCAGGAGCTCCAGGCGCTGTGGAGCAAGGGCGGCCAGTACGTCTCCGCGTACCAGTCCTTCGCCTGGTTCTACGCCGTCAACAGCGGCCAGATCTCCATCCGGCACGGCCTGCGCGGAGCCTCCGGAGTGATCGTCTCCGAGCAGGCCGGCGGCCTCGACGCGATGGCCCATGCCCGCCGCCAGATCCGCAAGGGCGCCCAGCTCGTCGTCACCGGCGGCATCGACTCCGCGCTGTGCTCCTGGGGCTGGGCCGCGTACATGGCCGGCGGGGGGCTCACCGACCGGGAGGACCCGGCCCGCGCCTATCTGCCGTTCGCCGAGGACGCCTGCGGCCACGTCGCGGGCGAGGGCGGCGCGCTCCTCGTCCTGGAAGGCGCCGAGGAGGCGCGCCGGCGCGGCGCCCGCGTCTACGGCAGCATCGCCGGGCACGCCGCGACCTTCGACGCCGACGGGACCTCCCGGCTCGGCGCGGCCGCGGAGCTCGCGCTCGCCGACGCGGGCGTGCACCCCGACGAGGTCGACGTCGTCTTCGCCGACGCGGCGGGCGAGCGTACGGCCGACCGCGCCGAAGCGGAGGCGATCACCGCACTGTTCGGCCCGCGCGGGGTGCCCGTCACCGCGCCCAAGTCGATGACCGGGCGGCTCGCCGCCGGAGGCGCGGCCCTCGACGTCGCCGCCGCCCTGCTCGCCCTGCGCGACCAGCTGATCCCGCCGACCACCGGGACCGAGCTCCCGGCCGACGACTGCCCGCTGGACCTGGTCACCGGGGCCGCCAGCCCCGCGCTGGGGCTGCCGCTGCGGACCGCGCTCGTGCTGGCCCGCGGCCACGGCGGCTTCAACTCCGCCGTCGTCGTCCGCGCCCCCGGCGCCTGACCCGCCCGGTGCCCACCGGCACTTCCACTTCACCCACCCCACCAACCGAAGCAGAACAGAGGGAGACCATGGACCGGCTGGAACTCGAGGACCTGAAGCGCATCCTGCGCGAGTGCGCGGGAGAGGACGAAGGAGTCGACCTCGACGGCGACGTCATGGACCTGAACTGGTTCGAGCTGGGCTACGACTCGCTCGCCGTCCTGCAGACCACCGGGTACATCGAGCGTGAGTACGACGTCCTCCTCGACGAGGAGGCCATCGACGACGCCGACACCCCCCGCCGCTACCTCGCCATGGTCAACGACGTGCTGGCAGCCCGGGCCGCGGTCTGATCCGGTGGGCCAGGAGCTCGACACCGACGTCTGCGTCATCGGCGCCGGCCCCGCCGGGCTCGCGCTGACGCTCATGCTGCTGCGTTCCGGCATCCGCGTGGCACTCGTCGAGCGTTCCACCGGATTCCGCCGTGACTTCCACGGCGAGCTCCTGCAGCCCGCAGGCCAGCGCATCCTGGACGAGCTCGGCGTCCTCGCCGGAGCCGCGGCGCGCGGGGCCGCGAGCCTGAGCGGCTTCCAGGTCCTGGAGGGCGAGCAGGTGCTGCTCGACATCGACTACGGGAGCCTGCCCGCCCCGTACGACCACCTCCTCGCGCTCCCGCAGCCGCACGTGCTGCGGGAACTCCTGGCCGCCTGCCGGAGGCTGCCCGGCTTCACCCTTCTCGAAGGGCACCGGATCGCCGCGCTCCTGGAGGAGCGTCCCGGCGGCCCCTGCGAGGGAGCAGTGGTGCACGGCCCCGACCGGGCGCCGGTCACCGTGCGGGCAGCGGTGGTCGTCGGGGCCGACGGCCGGTTCTCCAGGACCCGCGCTCTCGCGGGCATCGACGTGGGGCGCTGCACGTCCATCGCCCACGACGTGGTGGGGTTCTCGCTGCGCGCACCACGCTGCCGGGCCACCGGGCAGGTACGGGTGCACCGCGGGCCGGGCAGTGCCGTGCTGGTCCACGACGCCCACCCCGACCGGTTCAGGGTGGTCTGGGCCCTGCCGCCGGGCAGGGCCCGCGCCGCGGGGCGCGAGATCGTGGACTTCCGGCGGGAACTGGCCGGGATCCTGCCGCAGTTCGCCGATCTGCTGCACGCCCAGCTCACCTCCATGGCCGACCTGACCGTGCTCGACGTGTCCGCCTCGCACGCCCGGGAGTGGGTACGCGACGGACTCGTGCTCCTCGGCGACAGCGCGCACACGCACGGGCCGATCGGCGCCCAGGGCATCGACCTGGTCTTGCAGGACGCCGTCGCGCTGCACCCCGTACTCGTCGCCGCGCTGCACGCGGGGGAGCCCACCGCCCGGCGGCTCGCGGCCTATCAGGAGCGGCGGGCCCCGGCGGCGTCGGTGTTGCACCGGACGCAGGTGGTGCGGACCCGGGCGATGTTCGGACTCCGCACGGATCTGTCCACCGTCCTGCCCGCCCACCGGGGATTGCCGGACAGCCCTTAGGCCGTCTGGGTTTCCACCCCGACGCGAGCGGCCGTCGAGCGGGGCTGTGGCCCGGCCGGCCCGTCAGCCGAGGTCGTCGCGCGTCACCAGGCGGTGGGCGACCTGCCAGCCGCCGGACGAGTGGACCAGTACGTCCTCCATCACGCACACCCGGTGCACCTTCGACTCGCCACCGCGCGCGGTCAGGTACACCAGGGCGTAGCTGCGGGTGTGCAGCGAACCGTCCGGCTGCGGCTGCACGTCGAGCATGCCGAGCCAGTGCCGCAGCTGCTCACCGCCGGTGGCCTGCAGTTCCGCGTTGCGCCGGACGTTCGAGGCGAGCGCCGCGCGGCCGACCACCGGCGCCGGCAGCGTCGGCACGTCGAACACGGCGTCCTCGGTGAACGTCCGTGCCCACGGCTCGGCCTCGAAGGAGTCGAAGAGCTGCATCTGGCGGGAGTAGAACTGCTGGACCTCCGCGTACAGCAGGCCGGACTCCCGCCCCTGGAGCGGGCGGGGGGACGCCTCGGTGGCGATCGTCGCGGTCATCGCGGGACTCCGTTCCTTCGGTTCCCCACAGCATCTGTGGCGCAGATCGAGCGCTCTTCGAAGACTCCTCAAGCGGCGCTGTCCAGGCTGGGGGTTCCGCCGCAGCCGCGGCCGCCCCTTCGGGAGCCAGGAGGACAGCACCATGCCGAGATTCGTGTACCCGGAACTCCCGTTGGACGGCCTGCTGCGCCGGGCGGCGGTCCGCGACCCCGCGGGCCGGGCGATCCGGACCGCGACCAGGACCGGCATGGCGACCACGGTGACGTTCGCGGAACTGGACAGCCAGGCCGACCGCTTCGCCTCCTACCTGGAGCACACGTGCGGCCGTCGCGGCGCGCGGATCGGCGTCGCCAACGTTCTCGACCCCGTTTTCGCCGCCGCCTACTACGGGACCGTGCGCAGCGGGAACACGGTCGTGCTGGTCAACCCGCTGATCAAGGAGACGGGCCTGGTCCACGTCCTTCGGACGGCCGCCGTGGAAGTGGCGTTCGTACCGGCCGCCACGGCGGAGCTGCTCGTCAAACTGGGCGACCGGCTGCCGGACCTGCGGAGCGTCGTCGTGACGGACGCGCCCGACGGGGTCGTCCCCGGCGACGCCCTGCCGCTGGCCGCGGCCCTGGATTCGGCACCGGAGCGGACCGACCTGCCCGGGGCCGTCGACCTCGACGGCGACGCGTGCATCCAGTTCACCACCGGCACCACGGGCCTCCCCAAGGGCGTCCGGCTCACCCACCGCAACCTGGTGGCGAACGCCGCCCAGACCGCCGCCGCGCACGACCTCGGCAGCGACTCGGTCACCCTCAACCACCTGCCGCTCTACCACGTCATGCACCTCAATTCGGGGGTGTACGCGGGTGCCTGCCAGGTGCTGTGCACCGACCCCGACCCGGTCGCCTCCCTCGCCGTCGCGGCGCAGGCGCAGGCCACCCACTACTACGGGCTCCCCGCCCGCCTGCACCTGCTGGCCCGGGACGAGCGGCTCACCGACGACTTCCCGGCAGGGCGCCGCCTCACCGCCGTGCTCTCCGGAGGCACCGCCCTGTCCCCGACCGCCGCCCGGACCCTGAGCGCGCGCCTGGGCGTGCCCGTCATCCAGGGCTACGGGCTGGCCGAACTCTCCCCGCTCTCCCACTGCCAGGACCCGCACCACCCCAAGAGCGGCTCCGTGGGCCCCGCGGTACCGGGCACCGAATGCCGCATCGTCCGCATCGGCACGCGCACACCGCTCGACGTCTACGCGACCGGCGAGGTCCAGGTCCGCGGGCCGCAGGTGATGGCCGGCTACCTCGACGACAGCTCGCCCTCTCCCCTCGACGAGGACGGCTGGTTCTCCACCGGAGACGTCGGCTACCGCAACGAGGACGGCGAACTGTTCCTGGTGGACCGCCTCGGCGACGTCTTCAAGTACGACAACGAACTCGTCTCGCCCAGCGCCGTCGAACGGGTCGTCGGAGCCGACCCGCACGTCGCCGAGTGCATCGTGGCGGGCTGGCCCGACCCGGTGCACGGCGAGGTCGTGTGGACGGGCATCGTGCTGCGCGACCCGACCGCTCCCGGCCTCCTCGACGTCATCGACTCCGTCGTGGAGCGTGCCAACGGGAGCCTGAACTGGTTCGAGCAGATCCGCCGCGTCGAGGTGATCGACGCCGTGCCGCGCAACCACGTCGGCAAGCCCGAGCGGCGCACGCTGCGCCACAGCCTGCGCAGCCGGGCCGAGGCGGAGGCGGCGGCGGTGTGACCCCGCCCGGCCCGCCCGCCCGGCCCGCACGGCCCGCGCACTTCATCCCGTACGACCAGAGGAGCGACCACTGTGGCGACCAATGCCGGCACATCCCCCATGGCCGGGTCCCCCCGGGTACTCGTGGTGGGGGCGGGCCCCGTGGGCCTGACCGCCGCCCATGAACTGGCCCGCCGGGGACTGCGCGTGCGCGTCGTCGACGGCGCCCCCGGCCCGGCCCCCACCAGCCGCGCGGTGGCCGTCCACCCGCGCACGCTGGAGACCTTCGACCAGATGGGGGTCGTGGACGGGGTGCTCGCCCGGGGCCGCAAGAACAGGGCCTTCACGATGTTCGCGCGCGGCCGCCGTCTGGTCCGGCTCGAGGCGGACTACCGCTCGATGCCCACCCGGTTCCCGTACACCGTCATCATCGGGCAGACCGAGACGGAGGAAGTGCTCCGCGAGGCCGTGGCCCGGCTCGGCGTCACCATCGAATGGGGCGTGCGGCTGACCTCCCTCGAGCAGGACCGGCACACCGTACGCGCCCGCCTCGAGCACGCCGACGGCTCCACGGAGGAGTACGAGGTGCCCTGGCTGGTCGGCTGCGACGGCGGCCACAGCACGGTGCGCAAGGAGCTCGGGCTCCCGCTGCTCGGCGAGTCCAGCGAGACCTGGGCCCTCGCCGACGCGGCCGTGTCCACCGATCTGCCGCCCGACACCATCTACTGGGCCCACACCGGAAGCCAGGCCATGATGATGGTCCCGTACCAGCGCGACGGGTACTGGCGGCTGCTCGACACCGCCCCCGCGGGCCGGCCGGAGACCCCGCGCGAGGCCGCGGACCGCTTCTCGCAGAAGCTCAGCGCCGGGCTCGGGCGCCCGGTGCACGTCGGCGAACCCGACTGGACCTCCGTCTTCACCTTCCAGCAGCGCATGGTGCCGCGCATGCACGACGGCCGCTGCTTCGTGGCGGGCGACGCCGCCCATGTGCACAGCCCCGCCTCCGGACAGGGCATGAACACCGGCATCCAGGAGGCCTACAACCTCGCCTGGAAGCTCGCCATGGCCGCCCTGAGGCAGGCGGGCCCGGAACTGCTCGCCACGTACGGGCAGGAGCGCGTCCCGGTCGGCAGGAAACTGCTGGGCTCGACCCGCAAGGCCACCTTCCTGGTCCAGTTCAAGAACGCCCTGGCCGGCGTGGGGCTGCCCGTCGCCTTCACCTTCGTACGCACCATCGGGCCGCTGCGCCGGGCCATCCAGCGCAAGGTGCTCGGCGGCATGTCCGGGCTGCTGCTGTCGTACCCCGAGAGCCCGCTGACCACGGCCGACCCGGCGATGGCGGTGCCTGCGGGCTCGCGCGCCGCCGCCGCGGCCGGCCGGCACCCGGACGACCCCGGCTCCGAGGCGCTGCGCGGCGAACTGCGCGACACCCGCTGGTCCCTGGTGTGGGCGGTGGAGGCGGGGCCCGGCGAGGCGGGACGGGTCGCGGCGGCCGCCGCGGCCGTGCACGGCACGTGGCTGTCGGTACGGACTGCGGGCGACGGCCTCGGTGGCGGGCCCGGGCCGCTGGCCGACCCCAACGGGCTGCTGCGGCGCTCGCTGGGTCTCGGGCCCGGCGGCTGGGTGCTGATCCGGCCCGACGGCTACATCGCCGCGGGCGGCCCGGAACTGACCCGGCGCGGGCTCGCGCGGGCCCTGGCACCGCTGGGCGCGGCCGCCGCGCTGCCCGACGTGATCCGGGACGCGGTCCGCGCATCCCGGGTGTCCTCGCCGCCGGTGCCGGCCGGGGCCGCGGCCGCATCCTGCGGAACCCCCGCCTTCGTACCGGTTCTCGACCCTGCTTCCACCGCGTCTCCAGAGCTCCGCGACACGGTCGAGACCTCACCACGGGTTCTGGAGGGGACACGATGACCACACCGTCAACACCGTCAGCGCAGCCGTCGACGGCGCCGGAGAAGCCGGTCGCCCTCGTCACCGGCGGCACCAGCGGCATCGGCCTGGCGGTCGTACGGGATCTGGCCCGGCGCGGGCACCGGGTGTTCCTGTGCGCGCGGACGCCGGAAACCGTCGAGCAGACCGTCGAGGAGCTGCGCGCCGAGGGCCTGGAGGTCGCGGGCATCGCCGCCGACGTCCGCTCCCGCGAAGCGGTCGCGGAGCTGGTGGCCGCCGCCGTCGCCGAGTTCGGCCCGATCTCCGTCCTGGTCAACAACGCCGGCCGCAGCGGCGGCGGTCCGACCGCCGACATCAGCGACGAGCTCTGGTACGACGTCATCGACACCAACCTGAACAGCGTCTTCCTGCTGACCCGGGAGGTGCTGGGGCACGGCGGCCTGGCCGGGGCCTCCTACGGCCGGATCATCAACATCGCCTCCACGGCGGGCAAGCAGGGCGTCCTGCTGGGCGCCCCGTACTCGGCGTCCAAGCACGCCGTCGTCGGCTTCACCAAGGCCCTCGGCAAGGAGCTGGCCCCGGCCGGGATCACGGTCAACGCGGTGTGCCCGGGCTACGTGGAGACGCCGATGGCGCAGCGCGTGCGGGCCGGCTACGCGGCGGCCTGGGACACCACCACGCAGGACGTGCAGGAGCAGTTCGAGGCGAAGATCCCACTGGGGCGCTACGCGACGCCGGAGGAGGTGGCGGCCATGGTCGGTTACCTCACCACGGACCTCGCCGCGTCCGTGACCGCCCAGGCGCTGAACGTCTGCGGCGGACTGGGCAACTTCTGATGGCGGCCGAGCGGGTGCACCGCACGGTGCACGAGACCGAGGTGGCCGCCCCCGCGGGCGTGGTCTACGGACTGATCGCGGACGCCGTGCAGTGGCCGCTGTACTTCCCGCCCAACGTGCACGTGGAGCGCCTGGCGTTCGACGGCGTCCAGGAGCGGCTGCGGATGTGGGCGACGGCGAACGGCCAGGTCAAGTCCTGGACCTCGCGCCGGGTGCTCGACGCGTCCGCGCGGCGCATCGAGTTCCGGCAGGAGATCCCCGCGGCCCCGCTGTCGGCGATGGCCGGCACCTGGATCGTCGAGCCGCTGGGCGCCGAACGCTCCCGGCTGACGCTGCTGCACGACTTCTCGGTCGAGGGCGACCGGGCCGAGGACGTCGAGTGGGTCGAGCGCGCCACCGACACCAACAGCCGTGCGGAGCTGGCGAACCTGGCCCGGCTCGGCGAGCGCTGGGGCAAGCTCGACGAACTCGTGATGTCCTTCGAGGACACCGTCCGCGTGGACGCCCCGCCGGAGCTGGTCTACGCGTTCCTGGAGCGGGCCGATCAGTGGCCGGAGCTGCTGCCGCACGTCTCGAGGCTGGAGCTCACCGAGACCGAGGAGCTGCCCGGCGTCCAGGTCATGGCCATGGACACGCTCACCGCCGACGGGTCCGAGCACACCACCGAGTCGGTGCGGGTGTGCTTCCCGGCGGCCGGCCGCATCGTCTACAAGCAGACCCGCACCCCGGCGCTGATGTCCGCCCACACCGGCGTGTGGACGGTCACCGGCGGCGCGTACGGCTCGACGGTCACCTCGCAGCACAGCGTCGTGCTCCGCGAGGAGGCGGTCACCCGGGTCCTGGGTCCCTCCGCCGAACTCGCCGAGGCCCGCAGGTACGTCCGTGAAGCGCTGGGCCGCAACAGCACCGCGACCATGACGTACGCCAAGCAGCACGCGGAATCGGCGCTCGCGCGCTGAGACTCCAGACCGTCTCGAGCAGGACTCGGGTGGTTGCGGACAGACTCTGGACCAAGTGTGAGGGAGGGGTGTGGCGATGTCTGTCCAGCAAGTGCACCGGACGTCCTATGCCGTGGATGTGAACGCGCCCGCAGGCGTGGTCTACGGTCTGATCGCGGACACGACCCAGTGGCCGCTCTTCATCCCGCCGAGCGTCCACGTCGAGCGGCTCGACTTCGACGGCTCCCAGGACCGGTTCCACATGTGGGTCACCGCGAACGGAAGCGTCAAGTCCTGGCTGTCGCGCCGCACCCTGGACGCGCCCCGGCTGCGGATCGACTTCCGCCAGGAGGTCCCCGCCGCCCCCGTCGTCGCGATGGGCGGCAGCTGGATCGTGGAGCCGCGGGGCGCCGACCGCTCACGGCTGACCCTGCTCCACGACTTCGCGGTCGCCGCCGACCGGCCCGCGGACGTCGACTGGATCAAGGAGGCCACCGACACCAACAGCCGCGCCGAGCTGGCGCAGCTGAAGGAGGCCGCGGAGCACTGGACCCGGCTCGACGGCCTGCTGCTGTCCTTCGAGGACTCCGTCCGCATCGACGGACCGGCCGACCTGGTCTACCAGTTCCTCTACGGGGTCGCCGACTGGCCGGAGCGGGTCCCCCACGTCCGCCGCGTCGCCGTCACCGAGGACGAGCCCGGCGTCCAGCTGCTGAGCATGGACACCGTGACCTCCGACGGAGCGGTGCACACCACGGAATCCGTGCGGGTGTGCTTCCCGCACGCGGGCCGCATCGTCTACAAGCAGACCGCGACCCCGGCCCTGATGAGCGCACACACCGGCGAGTGGTCGCTCATCCCCGACGAAACCGGGGTCACCGCCGTCTCCCAGCACAACGTGCTGCTGCGGGAGGAGGCCATCGAGCAGGTCCTGGGCCCCGGCGCCGACCTCGTCCGGGCCAGGGCGTACGTACGCGAGGCGCTCGGCCGCAACAGCACCGCCACCCTCAACCTGGCCAAGCGGTACGCGGAGACCGCCATCCGCACCCTGTAGCCGCGGGGCCCCTCCACGGCCTGCGGCGGGCGCTCCGGCGGGACTCCGGCGGTTTGTCAGCGGCGCGTCAGCGAAACGTGGGCGGCCCGCGCATACTCGACCCCTTTGAAGTGTGACGCCGCCCGGTGTGACGCCGAGACGAGGGGGAGCCGATGAGCGCAGCCATGACCGTGGTCATCGCGCCCGGCTCCGCCCCGGCGCTGGACCTGCGCGGTCCCCTTGACCAGGACGCCCTCGCGGCGGCCCTCGCCGCGCTGCCCTCGGGCACACCCGTCCTGCGCCGCCACACGGCGACGCACCACACCCTGCACCTGCCCCGGCAGCACTCCCCGGCCGGCACGGTGGCGGATCTGCTGACCACCCCCGGAGCCCGGCCGCGACAGACACCCGCGCAGGCACAGGCGTTGCGGACCGCGTGGGAGAGCGCAGCCGCGGAGGAAGCCGACGGGCAGGACGTACCCGGCCCCCTCGCCAGCCCGGCCGGGTCTCCCGCGGCCGGACTCCCCGCGAGTGCGCGCCAGCGCGACGTGCTCCTCGACGTCCTGACCGGCAGGCCCGGCGCCGGCCTGCACGTCGAGCAGCTGCACTGGCGCTGGTACGGGCCGCTGGACACCTCCCGGTTCCACGCCGCCTGGCAGGCCGTCTTCGCGCAGGAGCCCGTGCTGCGGGCCGCGTTCACCGACCACACCCGGACGGACGGCTCCGGCAGCGCCCCACGGGTCGTCGTGCACCAGCAGGCCTCACCGCAGCTCGTCCGGCACCACCACGGATCCGCCGACTGGCACTCCCTGCTGGTGAGCGAGCGGCTGCGCGCCTTCGACCTGCACCGGCCCGGGCTGCTGCGCATCGCGCTCCTGGACGAACAGGCCAGGCCCGCCGCATCGACCCGCATCGCCCTGACCTACCACCACGCCATGCTCGACGGCTGGAGCGTGCGCCTGCTGCTGCGCGCCTTCTACCGCGCCTACCTGGCCGAGGGGCGGACGATCGGCGGCGAGCGCCGCCCCGATCTGCGCGACCATCTGCGCTGGCTGGCCGGCCAGGACCTCAACCCGCCCCGCGCGTTCTGGTCCGTCGCCGCGCCGCCGGCCGGCTCCCGCACCCTGCCCGGCCCGGCCGCGGCCGGGCTGCCCGCCGACGACAGGGCCCGCTGGGGCCACGGGCTCGCGCGCCAGCGGCTGACCCCGCACGAGGCCGCCCGGCTGCGTGACTGGGCCGCCGGGCTCGGAGCCACCGAGAGCACGGCGCTGCACGCGGCCTGGGCGCTGCTGCTGTACCGGGCCGGCGGTTCGGGCCCGGCGCCCGCGCCCGTCGCATTCGGCATGGCCGTCTCCGGCCGCGGCATCGCCCTGGAGGGCGCCGCCGGCATCCCGGCCCCCCTGCGCAACGCGCTGCCCGTGCACGTCGAGGTGGACCCCGGGGCCCCGGTGGAACGCCTGCTGGCCGAGCTGCGCGACCAGGCCCTGGGCGCGGCCGCGTACGAATGGGTCTCGGCGAGCCAGGTCCACCAGTGGAGCGGGCGGACCGTCCCCGGCGACCTCACGGACTCGCTCATCGCCTTCGAGGCGCCGCAGGGCCCGCCGCCCGACCCGGACGGCCGGGACCCGCTGTGGAGCGAACTCGACGCCGAGGGCGTCCGGGTGGACCTCCCGCAGGCCGTGGGCCTGCACACGCCGCAGCCCATCGCCATCAGCGCGTACCACGACGCCGACGGCGCCCTGCTGCTGACGGCCGTCAACGACCGGACCCGGATCGCGGACCCCGAAGCGGCCGAGACGCTCGCCCGGACCGCGGGGCTGCTGCGCGAGTTCCCCGTGCTCGTCGATGGCTCGACCAGCGTCGGGCAGGTCCTGCAGACCCTGGCCGGCCTGCCGGTGCCCGGGCCGGTGGCGCCCGCCCCGGTCCCGCCCGGCGGCGGTCTGCGCACGCTGCGCGCGGCCGCGCGGCCCGACGCCGGCACGATCCTGCTCGTACCGCCGCCGGCCGCACCCGACGCCTGCTACGACGCCCTCGTACAGGCCTATCCGGGCCCGGAGGCGCTCACCACGGTCACCGCCCCGGCCGATACGGCGGCCTGCCTGGCCGCGGTACGCCCTGCGCTCGCGACCGGCGAACCGCTGCTCCTCGGCTGCTTCTCCGGAGGCGGGAGTGTCGCGTACGAGGTGGCGCAGCGCATCGCCGCCCACGGCTGGCTGGCGCCGCTCGTGGCCATCGCGGGCACGGCGGACGGGAGTTCCGCCTCGGCGCGCGACCTCGCGCGCACCCTGGCGGCCGCGGCGGGGCAGCCCGGCTGATCGCGAGGGCATCGACACCGTCGGGGGGCGGTGTCGGTGCCCTCGCATGAAGCGGGCCCCCGGCGGTCGCGGCAGGCCGCGACGGTCGCCGCAGCGGCGTCGGCGGCGCACGGACACGGCGCCGTGCCGTGCCGCGCCGTCCCGACCGTGTCGCAGCGGCCGTCCGTGTGGCGCGAGCGCCATGAGCGGACCACTGCCGGGGCCGTCGAGAGGCCGTTGAGCGGCCTTCCAGGAACATTCGAGCACCGCAGTAGAGCGTGTGTATCGCCACAACCGTTCCCCCGAAGCCCTGAGCGGCGGGCCCCGACCCGAGGAGGCCGACCATGGTGACCTTCGTCCACGAACCGATCGGCAACGGCAACGGCGTCGTCGAGGAGCCCGTGAAAGCGGCCCCCCGTGCCTGATGAAGCAGCCGCCCTCCTCGCCCGTTCCCACCTGCTCCGGCCTGCTTTCGCGCCACCGGTGACCGTGCTGTTCACCGGTGACGCCGGCCTGCGTCAGGGGCTCGGCCGCGAGCTCTACTGCACCTTCCCCGTCTTCCGCGCCGCGTACGACGCCGTACGCAGCGCGCTGGATCCCTGGCTGTGGCTTCCCCTGGCCGCGGTGGTGTTCGCACCCGAAGGCGGGGCCGACGCGGGTCTGATCCGGCGGTCCGAATTCGGGCATCCGGCCCTTTTCGCCTTTCATGTGGCCGTTTTCAGGCTCTGGCAGGACTGGGGGCTGCACGCCGGAGCCGTGGCCGGTCACGGCCCCGGCGTACTCGCCGCCGCCCATGTGGCCGGTGTCCTGACCCTGCCGGACGCGGCGCGGCTCGTGGCGGCACGCGGTCGGCTCTTCCCGTTGCGGCCTGCCGCGGGTGCGAAGGACCGGGCCGCCGCGCTGGCTGCCGAGACCGGGTTCCTGCAGGCGGTCCGCGACACCGTCACCGCACCGGCGACCGTCCCCCTCGTGTGCGCGGCGACCGGCCGGCATGCCGGACCCGGACCCGGCGAGTGGCCGCTGTCCCGGGAGCACCTGCTCCAGGCCCGCCACGTCCACCAGGCCGTCCGGCCCGCGGACGCGGTACGGACCGTCGACGCGGCCGGGTTCCCCCGCTCCCTGCTGTGCGGCCCCGACCCCGAGGACACCGGTCCCGGCTGCGAGATCCGCGCCGTGCTCACCGCCCTCAGCCGTATCCCCGTGCTCGATCCCGACGTCGAAGGAGCGACCGATGACCCAGACTCCACCACGTCTCGACCGGGTGTCGAGCGATCGTCACGAGGCTGAATACCCGCGCACCAAGACGGACCGGCCCGCGGCCCCTGCACCAGGCCGAGCGTCCCGTGAGGAAGGAGGTGTCTCCACCATGGCCACCACCGAGCTCCGTTCGGACCGGGCCACTGCCGGCCGCGCCGCCGAGGAAACCGATGCCCTGCGCAGGGCAGCCCGTCTCGAAGCAGTCCTCGGCGACCCCTACGACCCGGCCAACCCGCATGGGCTGAAGGAGCTGTTCGCCGCCGACAGCCGCCGCGAACCCCTCGCCGCGACCGAGCAGCTGCTCGTCGATTCCGGGCTCGCAGCCGAATTCGTGCCCGCCGAGTACGGCGGCCGGTTCACCCGAGCCGACCTCCTGGCCAAGGTGCTGCGACCCGTCTTCCGACGCGATGTCGCCCTCGGCTTCGGCTTCGGCATCACCTCGCTGTTCGCCGCCTCGGCCGTGTGGGCCGCCGGCACCCCGGCGCAGCGCAGGTCCACCGCGGACCTGATGCTCGGCGGCGGCCGCGCCTCGATCGTCCACCACGAGGTGGCACACGCGAACGCGATCCTGCGCGACGAGTTCACCGCCCGGCCCGGCCCGGGGGGCGGCTTCGCCCTCAGCGGCCGCAAGGACGTCATCATCAACGCCGCCCGCTCCCAGGCGTACGTCGTCTACGCGCGCACCGACTCGGCGCGCTCCCCCTACAGCCACTCCGTGCTGCTCGTGGACCCGGCGGAACTCACCGACGGCGTCACCCACCTGCCCCGGGTGCCGACGAACGGCATGCGCGGCGGCCTGTTCTCCGGACTCGAGTTCACCGATTGCGCCATCCCCGGCGATGCGCTGGTCGGCCGCCCCGGCGAAGGCGTCGCCCTCGCCCTGCGGACGTTCCAGGTCAACCGCTGCCTCATCGCCTCGACGGCCGTCTCCGCCGTCGACACGGTCCTGCACTCGGCCGTTCGGGTCGCCACCGCCGACCGGAGCCGCCCCATGGCCCGCCGCTGGCACAAGCCGCTCGCCGGTGTCTTCGCGGACCTGCTCGCCTGCGACGCCATGGCCACCGTCTCGCTGCGCGCCCTGAGCCTGCTGCCCGACCGCACCCATGTGCTGGCCGCCGCCGTCAAGTACATGGTCCCCGACCTGCTCCGGGAGAACCTCGAGGAGCTCGCCACCATCCTCGGCTCCCGCAGCTACCAGTACGAGGCCCCCGAATACGGCGCCCTCGACAAGCTCGTCCGCGACCTGCCGGTCGCCGGCCTCGGGCATGCGGGCACCGCCGCCTGCCAGGCCGTGATCGTCCCTCAGCTGCGCACCCTCGCCGAACGCGCGTGGTTCCGCGAGGAGGAGCCCCCACCCGAGCTGTTCCGTACCGGGGCGGCCCTGCCCGCCCTCGACTACCGGCTGCTCGGCATCGCCGACGGCGGCGACTTCCTCGCGGCGTCGCTCGTCGAATCCGCGGCGCGGCTGGCCGCGGTCCGCGGAGTCGGAGGCCAGCTGGCGGCACTCGCCGACCTCGCCGAGGCCTTCGTCACCGAACTGCGCGCCCTGCGCGAACGCTGCCGGGCCATCCCGGCGTTCGGCAGTGCCGCCTCCCTGTCCGACCCCGCCCTGTGCGTGCTCAGCGACCGCTACGCCCTGATCCTCGCGGCCGCCGCGGTCCTCGGCACCTGGGAGGGCCAGGACGGCGGGGATCCCTTCCTCGCCGCTCCCGCCTGGGCCGTGCTCGCCCTCTCCCGGATCGGCGGCCGGCTCGGCGTCCCCGTCCCCGACCTGCCCAACGGCTGCCTCGAGCAGGTGCTCGAAGAGGTGGTGCGCCGCTACCGCACGAGCCGCAGCTTCGACCTCGACGCGACGGAACTCGCGCAGTGACCCGGCCGCCCCGCACCGCAACGGCAGCAGCGGAACACAGACAGCAAGGGAAGGACAGCCCGATGACGGACGTCGCGCAGCGCATCACCACGCCGGTCCACGTCACCGGGCCGGACGGTCCCTGGGAGGACGTACGGCAGGGCATGGCCCTGCGCGGCAACGCTTCGGTCTTCACGACCTGGGGCGAATGGCTCACGGCGGCACTCGCCGAACCCGCACTGCGCCCGCTGCTCGGCCGGGACTGGCTGCGTTACCGGCAGACCGCCAACCCGACGATCCGCTACCGCTTCGTCGCCTCCCGGCTGGCCGTCAAGTACACGGCGGCGGCCGCCCTCGGCATCGCCCCCGCCGACCTCGACCTCGCGTACAAGATCGGCGGCCGACCGTACCTGCGCGGTTTCGACCAGATCGACGTCAGCCTGACCCACACGGACGACCTGATCGCCGTCGGCATCAGCCGCAACGGCAGGATCGGCATCGACACCGAACCCGCGGACCGCAAGCTCTCCTTCCACCTGCTCCAGGACCAGATGTGCACGGTGGCGGAGAAGGCGGAGCTCGCAGCGCTGCCCGAGGCGGAGCAGCCTGCCGCGATGCTGCGGCTGTGGACTTTGAAGGAGGCCTACACCAAGGCGCTCGGCCAGGGACTGCGGCTGGCGTTCGACGAGTTCGGCTTCGCCACCGGCCGTGCGGGTGCCGCTGGCCTGCTCACTCCCGACGGCACCCCGGCGGCCCACGGGGAATGGGCCTTCGGCACCTACCCGGTACTGGGCCGCTATCTTCTCAGCGTCGCCTGCCACGACGCCGGACTCGACACGTCACGGGACACCGCCGTCGCCACCATGCTCGACGAAGGCTTCCTGGCGATGGTCTCGGACCTGCTCGACCCCGTCTGATGCGGGCCCCGCACGACGAGGTGCGGTAGCGGCGCACGGCCCGTACCTCCGTCGCTTCGCCGACGCTCCAGGCGGTTCCAAGTACGTGCGGGCAGACTCGGTGTCGCGGCCGGCCACTGGTATCCCCCGCTGGGAGCAAGCCGCTTCCCTCGCCCCGCCGCCCGACGTCCACCGTCGGGCCGCGGGGTGCAGGCGTGTTCGGGTGCGGCCGACGCGCGACGGCGCGAGCGGCTCCGTACGCATCTCCGTGCCGGATCGAGCCAGGCTGTAGCGCGTCGGCCAATACTGGACGACGCGACACCGGCCGGACCCGGTGCCTGTGTCGAAAGGGCGCGTATGAGCATCGTCGAGGAAATACCACTGGAGAGCGGGCACGCACCGGAAGCCGGGCTCGCTCCTGCGCCTTCAGTCCGTCACGCCAACGAGGTTCGCTTCGCATCCCTGCGCGAGCGCACCGCCGAACTCGGCGCAGTCCGGGCGCTGGCCGAGGCCGGCCCCGGTGAACGCGCCACCGCAGCCCAGCACGCCAAGGGCAAGCTGACCGCCCGCGAGCGCATCGAGCTCCTGTTCGACGAAGGCGTGTTCAACGAAGTCGAGCAGCTCCGCCGGCACCGCGCCACCGGCTTCGGCCTGGAGGACAGGAAGCCGCACACGGACGGCGTCGTCACGGGCTGGGGCAAGGTCCACGGCCGCACCGTCTTCGCGTACGCCCACGATTTCCGCATCTTCGGCGGCGCGCTGGGCGAGGCCCACGCCGAGAAGATCCACAAGCTGATGGACCTGGCCGAGGCGGCCGGGGCCCCCATCGTGGGCCTGTGCGACGGCGCCGGCGCCCGCATCCAGGAAGGCGTCACCGCGCTCGCCGGCTACGGCGGCATCTTCCAGCGCAACGTCCGCAACTCCGGGGTCATCCCGCAGATCTCGGTCATCCTCGGTCCCTGCGCAGGCGGCGCCGCGTACTCGCCCGCCCTCACGGACTTCGTCTTCATGGTCCGCGGCACCTCGCAGATGTTCATCACCGGCCCCGACGTCGTCCAGGCCGTCACCGGTGAGGCCGTCACGATGGAGCACCTCGGCGGCGCCGACAGCCATGCCGGGGCCTCGGGCGTGGCCGCGTTCGCGTACGACGACGAGCAGAGCTGCCTCGAGGACGTACGCCACCTGCTGTCCCTGCTCCCCTCCAACAACCGCGAACTCGCCCCCGCCGGCGACCTCGACGACCCGGCGGACCGCCGCTGCGAGAGCCTGCTCGATCTGGTCCCGGCCAAGCCCACCCAGGGCTACGACATCCGCGACGTCATCGAGGAGATCGCCGACCACGGGGACTACTTCGAGGTCCATGCCCAGTGGGCCCGGAACGTCGTCTGCGCCCTGACTCGCCTCGGCGGCCACGTCGTCGGCATCGTCGCCAACCAGCCGGCCCACCTCGCGGGCGTCCTCGACATCCGGGCGTCCGAGAAGGCGGCCCGCTTCGTCCAGTTCTGCGACTCGTTCAGCATTCCGCTGGTCACCCTGATCGACGTACCCGGCTTCCTGCCCGGCGTCGACCAGGAGCACAGCGGCATCATCCGGCACGGCGCGAAGCTCCTGTACGCGTACTGCAACGCCACCGTGCCGCGCATCAGCCTCGTCCTGCGCAAGGCCTACGGAGGTGCCTACATCGTCATGGACTCCCGCTCCATCGGCGCGGACGTGGCCCTGGCCTGGCCTTCGAACGAGATCGCCGTCATGGGCGCGGAGGCCGCGGCCAACGTCATCTTCCGCCGCGAGATCAACGCCTCCGACGACCCCGAGGCCACCCGCGCGCAGAAGATCAAGGAGTACCAGACCGAGCTGATGCACCCGTACTACGCGGCCGAACGCGGCCTCGTCGACGACGTCATCGACCCGGCAGAGACCCGCACGCGCCTCATCCGCACCCTCGACATGCTGCGCACCAAGCACACGCAGCTGCCGAGCCGCAAGCACGGGAACGGGCCGCTGTGACCGCCGACGACCGGACCGCCCTGGCACTGGCGGCGATCCGCATCACCAGGGGCAACCCGTCCGCCGAGGAGGTCGCGGCCCTGGCCTTCCTGCTCACGACCCGGAGCCGGCTGCTCCACGAGGCGCGGGACGCGCAGGGCGAGGCCCCGGTGCACAAGCTGCCCCCGCGCCGCCGCCCGTCCTTCATCGCACCGGGAGCCTGGGCCTCGTAGTCCACCGCCCCGTGCTGCACTCCGTACGCCGCCCGCAGCAGCGGGAGGAACGCCTGCGCGGTGCGCCAGGACCGCCCGGAGCTGCTGCGCGCACCGGCCCGCGAGGTCGCGCAGGCCCTCCCGCGAGCCGAGGACCAGACGCTGCCGGGCCGGGCGCACGAGGTCGCCGCCGAAGCCCTGGCACCGGTGCTCGCCGCTTTCTTCGCGTAGCCGACCGGCTTCGCGCGGTCACCGACCCCGTTGGACGGAGATCCTCGCCCGGGGCGCCCTCACCATGGCGGAACCGGGTGTCTTCACAGTCCGAGGGAGATGGCCAGGCGGGTCAGTTCCGCCGTGCTGTTGATGCCCAGCTTGGCGCGGATGCGGCGGAGGTAGGCGTCGACGGTGTGCTTGGAGAGTCCCATGTGGCGGGCCGTCTGCAGGTAGGTGCGTCCTGCGGCGATGTGTCCCAGTGCCTCCTGCTCACGCGGGGCCAGGGTGAGTGCGGGGGTTTCGGCGTGCGGGGTGGTGAGGGTGAGGCTCATGGGATTTCCTCCGCCGGATCGGCTCGGTCATCACTGCTCACGCCCTCGGAAGCAGGGGACATATAGCGAAATGTCCCGTTTGTTCTGTTTAAAATCGTGCTCGCGCAAGTTCATGACGGTGTCCGCCGACTGTCACAGGCGTGTGACAGGGCCCGTCCGCACCGCGGGGCCCTGTCTGCGGCGAAGCCCGGACGGCGGCGCGCCCGGCCTGGCCGCCGGGGCGGATGTGGCCGTGGAGCCCCCCGGGGAAGGGGGAGGGGGCTCCTATTGCGTCATTTGTTCGATTCTCTGGCCGGCCGTCCACCGGGCCCCGTGGCATCCACCGGCGGCGGGAGCGCTTGAGGAGTATTTGAAGGATGTTCGATCCGAGCCTCAAAGACTGTCCATACCGAGTTGGGATTCCTTGGAGTGACCCGGGATCCCCTCGGCGTCCCCCACCACCCCAAGGACACGGACGGAAGCGGAGGCTGAGATCATGACCGTCGAGCTGGTGGGCACCGCCGAACGCACGCTCCAGAGCCAGAAGTTCGCCACCCTGTACGCAGAGGTCCAGCAGTTCTACGCGCACCAGATGCAGATCCTGGACGCGCACGACACCGAGCGCTGGGCGGGCACCTTCACCGAGGACGCCGTTTTCGAACTGCCTTTCCTGCCCGAGCCGGTGCGTGCCCGCGCCGGGCTCGCCGGCTACGTGCGCGCCGGCGCGGCACGGCAGCGGCGGGCCGGCAGCCGCCTCAACCACTGGGTCGGCATGCTCGACGTGCAGCCCCAGGAGGACGGGTCGCTGCACACCCGCTGCTCGGCCCTCGTCCACGTCACGCCGAGCGGAGGCAGTGCCAAGGTCCTGTACGTGTGCGTCATGGAGGACGTCCTGGTCCGCACCCGCGGCAAGTGGCGCACCGCGCACCGCCGGGTGACCCGCGACGACCTGGCCTGAGCGACCGTGCGTACCGGAGGGACGGTGGTGGCACGGCCTACCGGTCGGCGTCGAGCAGCGGGGCTTCGCCGGACCGGCCCTGTGCAGCGCAGGCCGTGTCCCGGCTCGTGAGACGGGTCCGCTCCGCCCACGCGGCCACCAGCGGGCCTGCCGCCCCCAGAGCCGCGAAGAACGCGCCGAGCAGCAGCCAGCCCGCGTGTCCGAGTCCGAGGACCGCTGCTGTGAGGACCACCGGGGCCAAGGCCTGTCCGGCGTCGAAGCCGATGCCGAAGAGGCCCTGGTACTGCCCTTGGGCGTGATCGGGGGCGAGACCGAAGCCAAGCGCGAAGCCGGCCGAGGACTCCCATACCTCCCCGAGACTGTGCACGCAGACGGCGAGGACGGCGAGCCCTGGCGCGATCCAGGCCGGAACGTCCGCGGTCAGGGCCATCAAGGGGCAACTGACCAAGAAGAACAGCCCGGCGAGGCGGAACGCCCGGCCGCCCTGGCGCGGTGTTTCCACCCGGGAGCCGATTCTGCTTTGGAACAGCACGCATACCCCGCTGTTGACCGCGTAGACCGCCGCCACGGTCCAGCGGGGCGCGTCGGTGTGAGCGGACAGCCAGATCGGCAGCAGCAGGGAGACGGTCTGGTATTGCAGGCCCATGGCGCCGTAGAGCGCGACGAAGGACACGAACGGCCGGTCGGCCAGGACGGCCCAGCCGTGGTGCTCCCGGGGCCGGGGCAGGGGCTGGTAGTTCGGGACGCCGATCAGGGCGATCAGGCCGGCGCAGGCGAAGCTGGCGGCGTTGGCGAGGATGAGCACGGTGTAGGCCGGGCGGGTGTTGACCGAGACGGCGAAGGCGGCGCCGAGGGTGCCCAGGACTACGCCGAGGTTGACGAACGTGCGGAGTTTCGCCCTGAAGGCGGCCGGGCGTTCGCCGCCGGCGCGGGCGATGAGCGCACCGCCTGCGGCGCCGCCCGCCGTGGCTGCCAGCCGGTCCAGGGTGGCGATGAGCGTGAACGTGGCCCAGCTGTGGATGAAGACGAAGGCGGCCATCGTCGCGGCTTGCATCGCGAGGGACGTCAGACAGACCGTGCGCGGCCCGTACCGGTCGGCCAGATTCCCTGCCGGTATCCCGGCCAGCAGCCCGGTCAGCCCGGCGATCGTGAGGCCGACACCGACCTGTGCGGCGGGCAGGTGCACGACCAGTGTGAAGTAGAGCGCCGCAGCGGCGTTGAACAGCCCGTTGCCCACCCGGCTGACGAAGCTCGAGATGATGAGAGCGCGCTGCGGACCGTCCGGCGCTGACAAGCCGGATATCCGCTGCTTGGGGCCCTTCCCGATCATGCGGAGCAGGCTAGCAGGGCCCCTTCCAGGACCCTCCGAGTGATGCGCGGCCGGCGATGGCCCCCCGCGGAGCTCAGGGCGGGCTGGTGAACGCGGCGAAGACGTCGTCGAGTTCGCGCGTGTGCACGGTGAGCGACTCGGAGGTGATCGCTGCCGCGTCGAGGACCGCGAGCACGGCCCGCAGGGTCTCGATGCCGGCGTCGCCGGGGATCTGGAGGGTGAGCGTCGCGGGGTCGCTCCACGCATCGCCGAGGCCCGGGTCCGATCCGGCGCCGAAGGCGGCGTCGGCACGTTCGAGCGCGATCGCATCGGCGAACCGCAGGCGGATGAGACCGTCGGGCGGATCGTTCCGGGGCGCCGGCCAGTACTCGGGATCGCCGGACTCGGGATCACCGGACTCGGGATCACCGGACTCGGGATCGCCGGCCGGGCGGCCCGGCCCGGGCTCCTGGTACGTCGCCAGGATGCCCAGGCCGGAGGGAGACGGGACCAGCGTGAGCTCGGGCACGCCGCTGGACGCGCTGGAGGGCAGCTCACTGCCGCTCCCGTACGCGAAGGCGTGGCCGGACCTGTGCACGGCGGGGCGGTCGTTCTCGTGCAACGCGTCGGCTTCGGCCAGGGCGCTCAGCAGGACGAGCCGGGCCTCGGGCGAGAGGGAGACGGCGAGACGGCGTGCGAGTGCGCGGGCCTCGTCCCCGTCCGTTTCGGCTGCGACGGCCAGCTCGTGGCCGAGGGCCGCCAGCTGCGGCGTGAGATCCACCGCGTGCATCAGGCGGCCGGAGTCCGGCGGTTGCCCGATGAAGCCGGCCGATCCTCGGGCATGCCGACCCGCCGCACCGGATGACGGGATGGCGTAGACGCGGCCACGGGCCGAGGGAGGAGCCCAAGGTGTGCGTGTCACGGGCACTGCCCTCGCCTTCGCTCGAGTGTCGTCGTTCGGGTGCCGGTGAGCCGGGACCGGCCGCTGCGGGGCCGTGCCGAGCCCGAGCCGATGGCTCGCCGTTGCCGCCGCTGTTGCAGCTGCTCGCTCACCGCAGGATCTCCGCCTCGTCCGGGTCCGGCACGATCACCGTGCCGACCCCGTCGTCGGTGAACATCTCGAGGAGGACCGAGTGCGGGATCCGTCCGTCGATCACCCGGGCCGCGCCGACGCCGTTGCGCACGGCGTGCAGGCAGCCGGTCATCTTGGGCACCATGCCGTCGCTCAGCTCCGGCAGTAGCTTCTCCAGCTCGCCGGCCGTGAGCCGCTGGATGACCTCGTCACTGTGCGGCCAGCCCGCGTACAGACCCGCGACGTCCGTCAGCATGACGAGCGCCTCGGCGCGCAGCGCGGTCGCGAGCGCTGCCGCCGCGGTGTCGGCGTTGACGTTGTAGACCAGGCCGTCCTCGGCACTGCGGGCGAGCGGCGAGACCACCGGGATCCGGCCGTCCGCCAGCAGGCTGTCCAGGGCGCCGGTGTCCACGCGGGTGATGTCGCCGACCCTGCCGACGTCCACCGGCTCCCCGTCGATCCACGGCACGTGCCGCACTGCGGTGAGGGTGTCCGCGTCCTCGCCGGTCATACCGACGGCGAGAGGGCCGAAGCGGTTGATCAGCCCGACCAGCTCGCGCTGCACCTGGCCGGCGAGGACCATCCGTACCACGTCCATCGCGGCCGGCGAGGTGACTCGGAGCCCGGCTTTGAACTCGCGCTCCAGGCCGCGCCGCGCGAGCTCGGCATCGATCTGGGGGCCTCCTCCGTGCACCACCACGGGCCGCAGCCCGGCGTAGCGCAGGAAGACGATGTCGCGGGCGAAGGCCGCCGTGAGGTCCTCGTTGACCATGGCGTGTCCGCCCAGCTTGATGACGACCGTCCGGCCCTGGTGGCGGGCCAGCCACGGAAGGGCGTCGCCGATGGACTGGGCCTTGGTCATGGCCGGTTGCGTGCTGACGGTCATGAGAACCTCGCACGCCAGGGGACGAGGCCGCCGACCGGGCGATTGGCGCTCATAGGCATGACTCCTTCTGTGGAGGACCCCGGCCGCGGGCCGGGCCCGATGACCGGTGGACATGCGCTTGAGAACGGCACGGAAACACTTGGCTGTGCTGCGGGCTTTTGGGAAGGTGAATACCTTTCGGCCCGAGCTGTGCTTGTGCCGCAATCATCGCGCGGGGACGCGGGTCAACGGAACTCGATTCCCGTCGACTCACTTGAAATGGCGAATGATTCTGCTACATGAGTGTGTCCCGCCGTCGGGACACGTCCTGTCAACAGGACAGTGGGTGACGGATATCAAGGGTAATGGGTCCCGCAGGACTCCACGGGGTTCCCGAAAGGTGCCATGATCGGGCTTGGCGGTCTCGCCAACTCCATCCCACCGATGGATGATGATTCATTTTCTGCTCGAAAGTGAATCGTGGACGGCTTGAATTGGAGTGGATTGATGAGCAGCAACCCGTTCGACGACGTCAACGGCCGGTTCTACGTTCTGGTGAACGACGAGCAGCAGCACTCGCTGTGGCCTTCGTTCACCGAGGTTCCCGCCGGCTGGCGCATCGTGTTCGGCGAGGAGAGCCGCGACAACTGCCTCACGTACGTGGAGGACAAGTGGACCGACCTGCGGCCGCAGAGCCTGCGGGACGCGATGGTCGCCGACGCTGCGTGAGGTGACCGGGGCCCACCCCGGAACCGCCGTGGGGTGGGCCCCGGTGCTGCAGCCACAGCACCGGGCCCACCCCACGGTGTGCCGCCTCAGGCGGCCGAGGACGCTTCCGCCACGGGGCTGGTGAGGTCCAGCTCCCGCTCGGTCCGCCGCAGCACGATCGAATCGGCGATCTCGCCGCTGCGTACCGCGATGTTCGACAGCAGGGACGACGACATGCCATGGCTGTGCTCGGTGCCGCCCTGGAGATAGACGCCGCAGGTCAGTCCCGATGCGGTAACGAGGCGGTAGTCGCGTTCCACCCGGTGTCTGCCCGCCGCGTCGCGCTGGAAGTGCTGGTCGAAGTCGCCGAGCAGGCGGGCCGGGTCCAGGCCGTCGTAACCGGTGGCGAACACCAGTGCGTCGACAGCCAGTTCCTCCGTCCGGTCGTCGAGCAGCGAGTGCAGGACCACCCGCGCGCCGCTCCCGACGCGTTCGACCTCGGCGACCCGGGTGAGGTTGCGGAAGTGCAGCCGCTGGCTGCCGCGCACCTGCTCTTCGTACGAACGCTGGTACAGCGCCCGGATGACGTCGGCGTCGACCACCGAGTAGTTGGTGTTGCGGTGATAGCGCCAGAAGGCGTCCCGTGCCCGCTCGGTGCCGAAGTAGTACTCGTCCACCGCGTCGGGGTCGAACACCTGGTTGGCGAAGGGGGTGTCGTCGGCGACGGAGTAGCCGTAGGACGGGATGACCGCAGAAACCTGGGCGTGCGGCAGCGAGTCGTAGAGGAACCGGGTGATCTCGGCCGCGCTCTGGCCGGCGCCGACCACCGCCACGCTCTTGAGGCCGGCCGGGTCCTGAGTGTTGAACTTGCCCAGGAACTCCGAGCTGTGCCAGACGCGCTCGTCGGACGTCACGCCCTCCGGCAGGCGCGGCACGAGGCCCGTCGAGATGGTCACGTTGCGTGCGGTGACCACGCTGGTGGTGCCGTCGCTGCTGCGTACCTCGATCTCAAGGAGGTTGGGCGTCCGTGACCCGGCCTCGGTAACGGGCCGGATCGAGGTGACCTCGGCGCCGTAGGTGACCTGGTCGCGGAGGCCGGCGGCCGCCCACTCCAGGTACTGGTGGAATTCGTGCCGGGTCGGGAAGAAGTCCTGGTTGTTCACGAACTGCACCAGCCGGTTCGAGGCGTGCAGATACGAGATGAAGCTGAACCGGGACATCGGATTCCTGAAGGTCGCCAGATCCTTGAGGAATGAAATCTGCATGGTCGTCGACGGCAGCAGCATGTTCCGGTGCCAGCCGAACGAGGGCTGTCGCTCGAAGAAATGGGACTTGACCGGATGCTGCGGAGCGCTCGCCCCGTGCTCCGCCAAGGCGATCGCGAGCGACATGTTGGACGGGCCGAACCCGATACCGACCACGTCGTAGATCTCTTGGTTGCGCCTGCCAGTTATGCCCATAGAAAATTTCTCCCGCTTGCGTCTGGAAAACTCGGCCGGTGGCCCGAGAGACCGTTATGTAGTGTTGCTCCGGAGGGTGTCTCAAGGCAACCTGTAGACGGCGCGAAGGCCGTTTGAGGGCTTCTCGCGGTGCTCGATATTCGAAAGCGTTGTCCTGTCGACGGGACGGCGGTATGGTCGGCGCGGATTTTCAAAATCTCCGCGCGGCGCGGCCGATGGCGTCTGTGCCCGGAGTAATGCACAGCCATGCCCTGAGCCAGAGCCATGCCCTGAGCCAATTACCCGAAATGGTGAATCCGAATGTTCGTGCCCAGCTTTTACCGCGAACCGGACAGTTCGTGGATGGTGGACCTGATCCGTGGCAATCCATTGGCGCTTGCGGTGGCCAATGGCAGTCCCGAGGACGGTCCGTTCGCCACGCATCTGCCGGTCATCTTCGACCCCGAGACGTCCGGCGACTGGTCCGGCGAGCTGCCGGGGGTCACGCTGCTCGGACACATGAACCGGGCGAATCCGCACTGGGCGGCGCTGGAGACGGGCAGCGTCCTGCTGCTGACGTTCACCGGCCCGCATTCCTATGTGTCGCCCACGGTGTACGAGAAGACCCCGGCCGCCCCGACCTGGAACTTCACCTCGGTGCACGTCCGGGGCGTGGTGGAGAAGATCGACTCGATGGAGGAGACGCTGGGCGTGGTGCAGTCCACCGTGCGCGCCTTCGAAGGGGCGTTCGGCAACGGCTGGGACATGACCGAGTCGCTCGACTACTTCCGCAAGATCGCGCCCGGCGTGGGGGCCTTCCGGTTCACGGTGACCGGGGCCGAGGGCATGTTCAAGCTCAGCCAGGAGCAGCCGGGCGAGGTGCGCGACCGGGTGCAGGAGTCGTTCGGGCAGAGCGCGTGCACGTACAAGCGCGAGACCGCCGGGCTGATGAGCCGGCTGCCGTGACGTGCCGGAGGCCTCGGCGCGGGGGACTCAGGCGCTGATGGCCACCGGCCGGGTCCGCTCGGCGAGGCCCTTGATGCCCTTGAGCTCTGAGATCTCCTTGCGCTCCTCCAGCTTGCCGAGGTCCTCCAGAGCGCTCGCGGCCGCGCTGTCCAGCGTGGTCATCACCCACTGCTCGAAGTCGATGCCCAGCTGCTCCGCGGCCTTGTGCCACCACTGAACACGGTTGCCGGGGACTTCCAGGCGGCGGATCGGCTCGGTGGGGGTGCGTGGCTGCTGCTCGATCTGGCGCGCGGCGCGGATGGCGCCGCGCAGCTGCTTGGTGGTCCACTGCCGCTGCTCGGCGCGGTCGAGCCAGAGGTCCTGTTCCTCGACCGGCATGGAGGCCAGCTCGGCGTGGTGCTGGAAGCTGAGGGCGGGCCGGCGCCGAGTGAGGGCGAAGCGTCGTGAGACCCACGCGTAGTTGCGCAGGGTCTGGTACGAGAGGCCGGCGGCCTGTATCCCGCGCTGGTACCGGTCGGTGTAGTGGTCCTTGCCGTGTACGAGCCAGTCGCCCAGCCACCAGGAGGACGAGTCGAGGACGTCGGCGAGCTGGCGCCCGGCTCGCTCCCACTCGTCGTAGGCCATCGCGGCCGGCATCTGCAGGCCCACCTTGGTCGTCAGCACCTGGCCCCGGCGCGGGGCGGCCCCCGCGGCGCGCGGCTGCCGTGGCGGGGGCTGCGGGAGAACGGTTGCCGGGCCGCCACGCGACCCCGCGGATTGACCGGCCTGACGCGCCATCATGCCTCCATGAAAAGGGTGTACATAACCGGCGAGAAGTCTCACGGGGTAGGCTGGAGCGGCGCCGGGGCGGCGCTCGAACCACCGCACGGCTAACGTCTTTTGTGGCATGGCGCCGATCGTCCGGTGGCATCATCGGTGAGCGCCCGGCGGCCGGGTACGTGATGATTCAGCCGACCGCCCGGGGGAGTTGTCCCGTCGACGGGACGAGACACGACCGCCACGGCCGGCCGCCGTGCGTTGAGCGCCCTTTTCCTTCACTGCCTCCTGGCCGGAGTGAATGTTCAATACCGGCCGGAATCCATTTCTGTGGAACGGCTCCATTTCAGGAGCCGTCGGCCTGGCATTCTCGTGAGGGTATCGTCAACTTGGGTCTGCGAATGCGGGCCATTACTGGACTTGCTTGTGCGCGTAAATCGGCCGCCTGAACGTCGAAAAAGAACCAGCAGACAGGTATTTTCATGCCTTGGTTCGATACGGCCATAGAGGGGGGAGCCGTACGTGTACGGGCACGTCATGATCATCTTTGCAGACATGCGCGGCCGTGGACCGGCGGCCGGCCGGGCCGGTGCGACAGCGCGGAAGAAGGTCCTCTGATGGGTCTTCGACTGGTCACGGCTGACGGCACCCCGGCTCCGGTCGACGTGGTCGCCGCGGGGGAACCGGCCGGAAGACGGCGGGCCACGGTGCCCGTGGACTCGCTGCTGGACTCCGACTCGCCGAGGATCGACGGTGAGGACGGCGCGCGCATCCAGATGCTCGCCCGCCTCGAGTCGCCGCTGCCGCCGATCCTGGTGCACCGCGAGACGATGCGGGTCATCGACGGGATGCACCGGCTCAGGGCGGTGCGGCTGCGCGGCGACGACACCATCGACGTGGAGTTCTTCGAAGGCGGGGAAGTGGAGGCCTTCACCCTCGCGGTGTGGCTCAACATCACCCACGGGCTGCCGCTGTCGAAGGCCGACCGGACGGCCGCGGCGAAGCGGATCCTGCGGGCCCGCCCGTACTGGTCGGACCGGCGGATCGCCGCCAACGCCGGGCTCGCGGCCGGCACCGTCGCTTCCATCCGGCGTCGTTCGACCGGTCAGAATGAACAGTTGAACGCGCGCGTGGGCCGGGACGGCCGGGTCCGGCCGCTGCTGGCGACCGAAGGCCGGCCGGATGCTGCTGCAGATGCTGAGCTTCCACTCGATCGGCGATGAGGCGAAGTGGCTCAGGCTCGCGCGGAGCGTGCCCGGACACCGCGCGGAAACTCTCGCTCAGGCCGCGCGCCGCTGCGCCGACCACTGGCTGCGCTTCGCCGACGAACTCGAGACCCGCCGGATGTGACCCCCCGCGGTTCAGTTGAACGAGCTACCCGCACCCAGCACGGGTGACTTACTCTGCCGCCGACGGACCGCACAAGTACGGCATCAGCCATATTCATACGACCTTCAGGACGGGGAACGACGATGACGATACGGATGAGACCAAGGGCCGGCGTGGTCGGTCTGGCGGCAGTCGCGCTCATGGCCACCGCCTTCACGAGTCCCGCCCAGGCGTCGCAGGGCACGGCTCCCGAGGCGGCCGACCACCAGGCGACGCAGCGCGCGATCGACGCGGCCATCGCGGCCGGCATCCCCGGCATCACCGTCGAGGCGCGCGACGCCAACGGGGTGTGGAAGTCGGCATCGGGCGTGGGCAACCGGCAGACGGGTGCGCCGCGCGGCAAGAACGACCGGTTCCGCGTCGGGCACCTCACAGCCACGTTCGTGGCGACGGTCCTCCTCCAGATGGAGGCGGAGCACAAGCTCAGTCTCGACGACACCGTGGAGAGCCATCTGCCGGGCCTGGTGACGGGCAACGGCAACGACGGCCGCACGATCACCGTACGACAGCTGCTCAACCACACCAGCGGCCTGTCCGACTACTTCGCCGACACCGACTACGTCACGACGTACGTCCTGGGCGACGGCTACCTCCAGCACCGGTACGACGTCATGCCGCACAACAAGCGCGTGGAGGTGGCCCTCGCCCACCCGCCGATGTTCCAGCCCGGTGCCCGGCACGGGTTCTCCAACACCAACGACCTCCTGGCCGCGATGGTCATCGAGAAGGTCGGCGGCAAGCGGTACGAGGACGAGGTGCGCAGGCGCATCATCGAGCCCCTGGGTCTCACGGCGACGTCCACCCCCGGCAACAGCACCAACCTGCCCCAGCCGAGCGGCCGTGGCTACTCCAAGCTCTTCTTCCAGACGCAGCCGGACCGGATCGACGACGTCACCGAGGTGAACGGGTCGCAGGGCTGGGGCAACCTCGACGTCATCTCCAGCGCCGCCGATCTGAACCGGTTCTACGGGGCCCTGCTGCGCGGGAGGCTGATGCCCCCGAAGCAGCTGGAGGAGATGAAGACGACCGTCGTCAACCCCGACTTCCCGATCTCGTCCTACGGACTCGGCCTCGAACGGCTGACGCTGGGCTGCGGCACCACCATCTGGTACCGCGACGGAGGCACGGTGGGGTGGCTCTCCCTGGTCAGCCTCACGGACGACGGCCGCCACCAGCTCACGTTCAACTACAACAGCGACTGGCGAGCGGACGACATCCTCTCCATCCTGAGCGCCGAGTACTGCCGGACGCCTGCCGGCTGACGCCGGGGCAGGTCACGAGAACGCACCCTCCCCGACCGCGACACCCGGCGATACCAGGACGCCGGCCCGCACCCCCGCCGGACATGCCGAGGCCCACTGCGGCGGGTTGCCCGATCAGACCCGGGGCGGCAGCGAGCCGTTGGCGTGGTGCGGGCACGGCACCTGTGAGCTGTGACTTCGAGCCGCAGTCATTTTTGAGGTGGTCGTATGTACGGCGAATGCGACGGGCCACAGGGCCCGGATCGCGTGAGAAGGATATGTGTGTCACACCGGGAGGGTTCATGACAGTGCGAGCAGCCGTGGCGGGAGCGAGTGGATATGCGGGGGGCGAGCTCCTACGCCTGCTCCTGGCCCACCCTGAAGTGGAGATCGGTGCCCTGACCGGGCACTCCAGCGCGGGACAGCGTCTGGGCACGCTGCAGCCGCACCTGACTCCGCTGGCCGAGCGGGAGGTACAGCCCACCACCGCCGACGTCCTCAAAGGGCACGACGTCGTCTTCCTCGCCCTGCCGCACGGCCAGTCCGCCGCCGTCGCCGAGCAGTTGGGCGACGAAACGCTCGTCGTCGACTGCGGCGCGGACTTCCGCCTCGCGGACGCGACCGACTGGGAGACGTTCTACGGTACGCCGCACGCGGGCACCTGGCCCTACGGCCTGCCCGAACTGCCCGGCGCCCGCGCCGCGCTGGCGGGCACCAGGCGCATCGCGGTGCCGGGCTGCTACCCGACCGCAGTCCTGCTGGCCCTCTTCCCCGCGTACGCGGCGGGACTGGCCGAACCCGAGGCGGTGGTCGTCGCGGCGTCCGGCACGTCCGGCGCCGGCAAGGCGCCCAAGGCGAACCTGCTCGGCAGCGAGGTCATGGGCTCCATGCGGCCGTACGGCGTGGGCGGCGGCCACCGGCACACGCCCGAGATGATGCAGTACCTCAGCGCCGCGGCGGGTCGCCGGGTCGCCGTCTCCTTCACCCCGACCCTGGCCCCCATGCCGCGCGGCATCCTCGCCACCTGCTCCGCCGCGGCGCGCCCCGGGGTCGGCGCGGACGACGTACGGGCCGCGTACGAGAAGGCGCTGGCCGACGAGCCGTTCGTACGGCTGCTGCCCGAGGGACAGTGGCCCAGCACCGCGGCCGTGTACGGATCGAACGCCGCGCAGATCCAGGTGGCCCTCGACCCGGCGGTGGGCCGGATCATCGCGATCAGCGCCATCGACAACCTCACCAAGGGCACCGCGGGCGGGGCCGTCCAGAGCATGAACGCCGCCTTCGGCCTCCCCGAGGGACTGGGGCTTTCCACGATCGGAGTCGCACCGTGAGCGTCACCGCAGCACGAGGCTTCACGGCGGCGGGCATCGCCGCAGGAATCAAGCAGAACGGCAACCGGGACCTGGCTCTCGTCGTCAACAACGGGCCGCGCTCCGCGGCGGCGGGCGTCTTCACCTCCAACCGCGTGCAGGCCGCCCCCGTCCAGTGGTCCCGGCAGGTACTCGCGGACGGTGAGATCCGCGCGGTCGTGCTGAACTCCGGTGGCGCCAACGCCTGCACCGGGCCGCAGGGCTTCCAGGACACGTACGCCACCGCCGCCAAGGCGGCCGAGCGGCTCGGCCTGAGCCCGGCGGACGTGGCGGTCTGTTCCACCGGGCTCATCGGCGTGCCGCTGCCCATGGACCGGATCCTGGCCGGTGTCGAGAGCGCCGTCACCCAGCTGTCCGAGTCCGGCGGCGAGGACGCGGCAGTCGCCGTCATGACCACCGACACGGTGCACAAGACGGCCGCCGTCCACCGGGGCGAGTGGACCGTCGGCGGCATGGCCAAGGGCGCCGGGATGCTCGCCCCCGGGCTCGCCACCATGCTCGTCGTGCTCACCACGGACGCCGCCCTGGACAGCGCGGTCCTGGACCGGGCGCTGAGGGACGCCACCCGTTCCACCTTCGACCGGGTCGACTCCGACGGCTGCATGTCCACCAACGACACCGTGCTGCTGCTCTCCTCCGGGGCTTCCCGCGTCATTCCGGAATACGCCGAGTTCGCCGAGGCCGTCCACGCGGTCTGCGCCGACCTGGCCCGGCAGCTCATCGGGGACGCCGAGGGCGCCAGCAAGGAGATCCGCATCGAGGTCGTGGGCGCCGCGAGCGAGGACGACGCCGTCGAGGTGGGCCGCTCCGTCGCCCGCAACAACCTCCTCAAGTGCGCCATCCACGGCGAGGACCCCAACTGGGGCCGCGTCCTGTCCGCCATCGGCACCACCTGCGCCGTCTTCGATCCCGACCAGCTCAACGTCGCCATCAACGGCGTGTGGGTCTGCAAGAACGGATCGGTGGGCGAGGACCGCGCGCTGGTGGACATGACCGGCCGCGAAGTCGGGATCACCGTGGACCTGGCCGCGGGCGCGGACTCCGCCGTCATCTGGGCCAACGACCTCACCGCCGAGTACGTCCACGAGAACAGCGAGTACGCCTCATGAGCGCTTCTCCGTCTCGGGAGGGCTGCTCGTACACAGTGAACAACGACGTGAGCTTCGAGGGAGCGACGGCATGAGCAACGGCGCGGACATCACCGGGGCGGGCAACGCGGCGCTGACCCGCCGCTGGCAGGGCGTCATGATGGACAACTTCGGCACCCCCGTGCTGCCTCTGGTCCGAGGCCAGGGCGCCCGGGTCTGGGACGCGGAGGGCAACGAGTACCTCGACTTCGTCGGCGGCATCGCGGTCAACTCGCTCGGCCACGCGCATCCCGCGGTCGTACGGGCCGTCTCCGAGCAGGTCGCCTCACTCGGACACGTCTCGAACCTGTACATGGCCGAACCGACCGTGCGCCTCGCCGAGCGCCTGCTGCAGCTCGCCGGGCGCCAAGGCCGGGTCTACTTCTCCAACTCCGGCGCCGAGGCCAACGAGGCGGCCTTCAAGATCGGCAGGCTCACCGGCCGCACGCACATGGTGTCGGCCACCGGCGGCTTCCACGGCCGCACCATGGGGGCCCTGGCCCTCACCGGCCAGCCCGCCAAGCAACGCCCCTTCCATCCGCTGCCGGGCGACGTCAGCCACGTGCCGTACGGGGACGTGGAGGCCTTGCGCACCGCCGTCACCCAGGACACCGCGCTGCTGATGCTGGAGCCCCTGCAGGGGGAGAACGGCGTGGTCGTGCCTCCGCCCGGCTACCTGCGGGCCGCCCGCGAGATCACCGCGGCGACCGGCACCCTCCTCGTCCTGGACGAGATCCAGACCGGCATCGGGCGCACGGGCCGCTGGTTCGCGGCCCAGGCCGAAGGCGTCGAGGCGGACGTCGTCACCCTCGCCAAGGGCCTGGGCGGCGGACTGCCCATCGGCGCGACGCTCGCCTTCGGCGCGGCCGCGGAGCTGCTCACGCCCGGCGCGCACGGCTCCACGTTCAGCGGGAACCCCGTGGTGTGCGCGGGCGCCCTCGCCGTATTGGACACCATCGAGCGGACGGGCCTCCTCGACCACGTGACCTGGACGGGGGAACGGCTGCGGCGCGGCCTGGAGACCCTGGGCCACCCGCTGGTGCGCGAGGTCCGCGGCGCCGGCCTGCTGTTGGGCGTCGCGCTCAACGGAAAGCTCGCGGCGCAGGTGCAGCAGGCGGCCCAGGACAAGGGTCTCCTCGTGAACGCGGTGATGCCGGACGTCATCCGGCTCGCCCCGCCGCTGATCGTGTCGGACCTTGAGGTGGACATGTTTCTCGACTGCTTCCGGGCGGCCCTGTCCGAGGCCTTCGGTGAGGTGCTGACGGCGGCCTGACCCCGCCGCGGGTCCCCGGCGGACAGCCGCTAGGCGAGCCCCGCGCCGGCGGTCACCCGCTGCGCGGTGCTCGCCTTCAGTTCGTTGAAGCGGCACAACAGCTGGTTCTGCTCCTGTTGCAGTCGCTCGATGCGGCGGTGCAGGCGGGCGATCTCCTCGCAGAGGGGGAGCACCGCGTCGTCGGCCATCGCGTACGCCTCAGCGGGCGCCGCCTCGGCCCGAGACGGGTCGGCCGGGCGGGGGCCCGCCCCCGTGGCGAGGGTCGGGTCGTGGTGGAGGATCGCCTCCATCAGGCCGCGCAGAGCGGGGCCCGGCTCGACACCGAGTTCGTGCACCATGCGGTTGCGCGCCCGTGTGTACACGCCGAGCGCCTCCGCCTGCCGGCCGCAGCGGTAGAAGGCGACCATCAGCAGGTCGTAGAACCTCTCCCGCATGGGGTGGTCGGTGGTGAGCTCCACCAGCTCGCCGGTGATCTCGCCGTGGCGCCCGGTGCGCAGGTACGCGTCGTACATCATCTCCAGAGCGGTCAGGCGGTGCTCCTCGAGCTGGGCCGCCTTGCCCGCGCAGATGTCGCCGAGCACGCTGCCCTCCAGAGCCGGGCCGCGCCACAACGACAGCGCGCGGCGCAGCAGCTCAGCGGCCTGCCCCGGGTCGTTGGGCAGGATCCGCCGGGCCTTGTCGGTCAGGTCCTGGAAGTGCGCGGCGTCCGTTTCGACGGGAGCGAGCTGCAGGGTGTAGCCGCGCGAGGTGGTCACGATCCACGGGTGCTGTGCGTGCTGTGCCTGCTGTGCCTGCTGTTCGGCGTTGTGGCTCTCCAGGCCGGACAGCAGCCGGCGCAGCCGGGCCACATGGAGCTGCAGTGCGTTGGCCGCGTTGGCGGGCGGGTGTTCACCCCACAGCTCGTCGATGAGCCGCTGCACGGAGACGTTGTGCCCGGCCTTCACCACAAGTGCCCCCAGCAGTGCACGCTGCTTGGCACCGGTGGGAAGGATCCGCAGACCGGTGTGTTCGTCCTGGACTTCCACGAGACCGAGAATGCGGAACTGCATCTCTTCCCCTCACACAGGCTGGCATCTCAATCAGTTGCAGGCGTAGGGCGGCCACGCTTCGGCGGTTCACCAAGGGTTCAGGAGGAGTGCGTCGCGCCCGCCGCGGCGAGCGCCGTGGTCGCGTCCCGTTCGATCTGCCGCAGCAGCGGCCCGGGGTCGTCCTGGAAGTAGAAGTGATCGCCGTCGAAGACCCGCAGGCCCAGAAAGTGCTCGGTGTGCTCTTCCCAACCGGTCATCCGCAGCGGTGAAGCGGAGTGGTCCTCGCCGCCCGCGTAGGCGGACAGCGCCACGGGCAGGGGACCGGTGTCGCGAGCGGGGTGCCAGTTCTCCACCAGGCGCAGGTCGGCCCGGATGATCGGTTCGAACAGTTCCCACAGGTCGGGGTCGTCGAAGACCCCGTCGGGCGTGCCCCCGAGCAGCCTCAGACGATTGCGCAGCTCGGCGTCGGGCAGCTCGTGGTACCGCACCCTCGGCCCGGCCAGCTGCGGGGCGGATCGTGCGGAGACACCGACCCACACCGGCAGCGGCAAGCCCCGGTCGACGACCCGCCGGGTGATCTCGTACGCCAGGAGGGCGCCCATGCTGTGCCCGAAAAGGGCGTACGGACTCGTCAGCTCGGGCTCAATGCTGCGCAGCAGGAAGTCGGCGAGGCGGCCGGCGTCCGTGATCTGCGGCTCGTCGAGGAGGAGGCCGTGGCCCGGGGCGTCGAGCAGCCGCACGTCCCACGTGTCCGGCAGAGCGGCCGGCCAGTGGCGGTACAGCAGGTGTGAGCCCCCCGCGTGGTGCAGGACGAACAGGCGCATGGCAGGTGTGCTGTCCATTTCTCTCCCTCGGATCGGGGCCGCGCATCTTCGGACCATAGAGCGGTGTTCGGCCGACAGGGCTCCGGCACCAGAGGGGCTCTGCCGCCGCTGTGGCAGCTCTTGAGCGATCCTCAGGAGGCGTGGCGCGGACAGGGGCGGCAGACATCGCGAGGAGAGCGGCGCACGTCGGGGATGTGCCCTGAAATCCCGTGCGGGACTGTGGTGAGGCCGGTGCGGCTCTCGAGCGGTTCGCCACCGCAGGCGGCGAAGCCCGGCGTCCCGCACCCGGAGGCCGGGCAGCTGCTCGACGCGTTCCGGCTGAACGCCGAGTCCGTGCCCGCCGGCGTCCGACTCCCGACCGCCGCCGGCCTCCTCGAGCAGAACGCGACCGTGTCTCAAAAGGGCCGCGCATACAGTGTCCCAGGAACCCAGTGGGGTACCGAGGAACCCGGTGGGGGTGCAGGTCCGGGGGGACAACCGGGAGGCAGGCGAGCCTGCCGCCCTTGTAGCGTCGACGGCCGAGTCCTCACGGTGACGTGGCAACGCCTGGGTCGCTGGCGAGGCCGGGTGTCCTGTCGACCGGACAACGCCGACCGGCGAACCCGAGCGCGGCGCTGTCTCGCACCCGGCCTGGCGAATTCCTATCCCGAGTCACCCCATGACAGTTAAGGACGGTGCCAGTTGAGCACGAACCCCTTCGACGACCAGGACGGCCGCTTCTACGTTGTGGTCAACGACGAGGACCACCACTCCCTGTGGCCGGTGTTCGCCGAGGTGCCCGCAGGCTGGCGGGTGGTCTTCGGTGAGGCGGCCAGGGCCGAGTGCCTGGAGTACGTCGAGCAGAACTGGACCGACCTGCGCCCCAAGAGCCTGCGAGAGGCCATGGCGGCGTCCTGAACGCCGCCCGGATGCTCCCCGGGTTGATGCGGCGGGAACCCGTCGGCACTGCTCGTGGCCGGCGATGTCGACGCGGAAGAGCCGTACGGCACGGACCTGCGGTCATCCCGGATGAGCAGGCCGGCCGAAGTGGAACGACAGTGACCGCCGTCCGGGTGCTCGGTCGAGTGACCGGTTTGCGCCCAGGCAAACACTCTGAGTGGGGAGATGAAGGTTGTGAGCGGCGCTGATGTGGTCCTGTCCTTCGTGGGGTCACAAGCCAAGGTGCAGAAGTCGGGGATGGTCTTCCCGCAGAACCTGCCGGAGCGGTCCTGGGAGCGGATCGGGACCGACCTGCGCGAGCTCGTGAACTCCTCGGCGTGGTGGCTCGCCGACTGGCTGCTCTTCGGGGAGGCCACCTACGGGTGGCGGCGGTACAAGGAGGCGATCGAGCGCACGGGGCTCGACTACCAGACCTTGCGCAACTACGCGTGGGTGGCCCGGCGGTTCGAGCTCCACCGCAGGCGGGACAGCCTCAGCTTCGCCCACCACGCAGAGGTGGCCCGCTTGGCGCCGCCGGAGCAGGACTACTGGCTGCGCAAAGCCGAACAGCAGAAGTGGTCGCGCAACGAACTCCGCAGGTCGGTTCGCGCCAGCCTGGCCGTGCAGAGCGACACGGCCGAGGCGCCGGGCAGCGGCGACGAGAAGCAAGAGGTACCGCGGCTGGCCGAGTCGGCGGCCGCAGAAAAGCGCCAGCAGAAGGTCACCAAGCTCACCATAGAGCTGTCCGCCGGCCAACTGGAGTACTTCTCGAAAGCGGCTGCCGCGCACGGCCTGCCCGTCGACAAGTGGGTGACCCAGGTGCTCGAAACCGCCGATCGAAGGACCGCCTAGAGGCGCATCGCCCGAACGCGCCGGCCAACTCCCTTTCTTCCCGTGTTGCGCCGGCGGCTCGTCCGACCGGACACCTCTCACATCGGAGTCAGTTGATGATCCTTCAGGGAAAGCGGGTTGCCCTGCCCCCGGCGCCCGTCGTCCACAAGCAGTTCGAGGCGCACGTGGCAGCCACTCCCGACGCCGTTGCCGTCTTCTGGGCCGGCCGCCAGGTGACGTACGCAGAGCTGGACGTGAAGGCGAACCGGTTCGCGCACTTCCTCGCCGCGCGCGGACACGGCCGCGGTGCGAAGGTCGGCGTCTGTCTCGACTACTCGATCGACATGATCGTTGCCATCCTCGGCACCCTGAAGGCGGGCGCGGCCTACGTACCGTTCGACCCGGCCTACCCGGCGGCGCGACTCCAGCTGCTGCTGGGCCAGGTGCCCGACCTCGCCCTGATCGCGGCCTCCCCGGCAACGGCCGCAATGGTCGAGTCGGCGGACGCCGAGCTCATCGACCTCGAGCAGCTGTCCGATGACCTGGCAGGTCTCCCGGCGACGGCTCCCGACGTCACCGTCACCGGCGACGACGTGTGCTACGCGGTCTTCACGTCCGGGTCGACCGGTACGCCGAAGCTGACCGCGGTGCGGCACGAGGGCTGGTTCAACCTGATGAACTGGCTGAAGCTCGAGTACGGCCTGCACAGCGGTTCGAACCACCTGGTCGTCAGCGCGTTCGGGTTCGACCTCTCCCAGCGCAGCCTGATGACACCGCTGTTCTGCGGCGCCACCCAGAACCTGATGGCGAGCCGGAACTTCGACGCCATGATGGCCTACCGCATGCTGAGCGAGCGCGACGTCCGCGTGGTGCACTGCGCCTCCAGCACGCTGTACCTGCTCGTGGACTGGGAGACCGCACGCGGCGGTGACGCCCTCACCCGGCTCGACTACGTGCTCTTCGGCGGAGAGGCGCTCAAGGCCGAGCGGCTCACGGACTGGGCGCGGCGCGAGGGCAACACCTGCACCCTCCTGCACCAGTACGGCGTCGCCGAGTGCACGGACGTCGCGACGTCCTACGACCTCGCCGCGTACCGGCCCGGCGAGCAGGCCATCCCGCCGGTCGGCAGGCCGGCCTACAACACCGACATCCACCTCCTCGACGAGGACCTGCGCGGTGTCGCGGCCGGGGAGCAGGGCGAGATCTGCATCTCCGGGGCCAGCGTCGGCGCGGGCTACCTCAACAACGGCCCCGAGAACGCGAAGTTCACGACGATCGAGGTCGACGGAGAGCCGCGCCGGGTGTACCGCACGGGCGACCGCGGCTACGTGACCGAGGCCGGCGAACTCATCGTCCTCGGCCGGATCGACGCGCAGGTGAAGGTGCGGGGGATGCGCATCGACCCCACCGACATCGAGCGCGCGCTCGCCAGGCTGGCCGGGGTACGGGAGGCCGCCGTGGCGATCACGTACACCGACTCCGGCGAGGCCGAGCTGATCGCGTTCATCGTCCCGGCGGGAGACGACCTCGCCGAGGACGATCTGCGCACCCGCCTCATGGAGACGCTGCCGCGGAACATGGTTCCGGCCAGGTTCATGAATATCCCGCGTATTCCGCTGAGCCCCCACGGGAAAGTGGACCGCGCGGCACTGGTCGATGCATGCCGGAACCAGTACGCCAATAGCGGCACGGCGGCATAGTCGACGGGCCTTGATGACAAACGAGAGGACTGTGATGATTGTCGATAGCGTGCGCGCCATTTGGTGCCGGGAACTCCAGTGTGATGACATATCGGTCGATGACGATTTCTTCGCCCTGGGCGGCCAGTCGTTGATTATGGTCAGGATTCAGGGTGCCTTTCTCGAGGAGCTGGGCGTCGAGGTCCCGATGGACCAGATGTTCCTCAACTCGACGGTGGCGTCGATCTCTGCGTACATCGAATCCCTGAGTGCGGTGGCCCCGTAGCGTCAGGCGCGGTTGATGCCCTGTCGTGTCTCGCCGGCGAGACACGACACGGCATCGGCGTGCATTTCTCCTGCTGGCTCTATTTATTCCGCCAGTTCGGATCGGTTAGCATCACATTCATGCTCCGCAGCGGTTGTTCGTCCGCTGCGTCGATAGCGCGCTCAATCACAATGGCTTTTCCGGTTGCGGCTGTGTTGGGTCAAAAAACTACCTGGTAAGAGAGGCGGACGCGCCATGTACGACGTGATTGTCATCGGTGCCCGTTGTGCGGGTTCGCCGACGGCCATGCTATTCGCGCAGCAGGGTTATCGAGTGCTGCTCCTGGAGAAAGCGCGATTCCCGCAGGACACGCTGTCCTCGCACTACATCCACATGCAGGGCGTGGCGCTGCTCAACCGGTGGGGACTGCTGGACAAGCTCCGCGACGCGGGCTGCCAGCCGATCACCCGCCAGAGCTACGAGGGGCCCGGTGTCCGCATCGACGGCTTCTCCCTGCCGATCGACGGCCTGCAGACCACGTACGCGCCGCGGCGGTTCGTGCTCGACCCGATCCTCGCGGACGGCGCCGTGGCGGCCGGCGTGGAGTTCCGGGAGGGCTGCGCGGTCAACGATCTCGTGTTCGAGGGCGACCGGGTCGTCGGCGTGCGGTACACCACGCCCGGCGGCGCCGAGGCGACGGACCGGGCGCGCCTGGTCGTCGGCGCGGACGGCATGCGATCGATGGTGGCCCGCAAGGTCGGCGCGGAGAACGTCATCGAGCACCCGCGGATGACCTGCACCTACTACAGCTACTGGGCCGGGGTCCCCTCGCACTTCGAGCTGTACGAGCGGCCGGGGCGCTGGATCGGCGTCCTGCCCACCAACAACGACCTCACGCTGCTCATGGCCTATTTCCCGCAGGCGGACTTCGGCGAGGTCCGCAAGGCGGTGGAACCCGCCTACCTCGATGCCTTCCGCACGACGGCGCCCGAGCTGTGGGAGCGGATGCAGTCGGGCGAGCGCGTGGAGCAGCTGTACGGGACGGGCCACCAGGACAACTACTTCCGCAAGGCTTATGGGCCCGGGTGGGCGCTGGTCGGTGACGCGGTGAACCACAAGGACTCCATCACCGCCCGCGGCATCACCGAGGCCTTCGTCCAGGCCCAGAACCTCACCGATTACATCGGTGACGGCCTGCACGACGACGACAGGCTCAAGTTGGCGCTGAGGCGCTACGAGAACGAACTGAGCAACGAAGCGCTCAACCACTACCAGGGTGCGCTCAACGTGGCCGAGCTCAAGCCCGAGGGCCGGGTCGACATGCTGCAGAAGCTGGTCGGACACCAGGAGCACATCGACCGGTACTTCTCGACGCTGTCGGGTGCCTGCTCCATCGACGACTTCTACAACGACGAACTTCTGACCTTGCTCGACCAGAGCTGAGTGACGACTCCGCTCACTGGTTCCGCCGATTTGGAGACACAATGATCCCGTTGTCGTTCGCGCAGCGCCGCCTGTGGTTTGTGGACCGGTTCGAGGGCTCTTCGCCGACCTACAACGGCGCATTCGCCCTGCGGCTGACCGGTGAGCTGAACGTGGGTGCGCTGGAGTCGGCGCTCCACGACGTCATCGACAGGCACGAGGTCCTCCGCACGGTGATCGTGGAGGACAACGACGGCATCCCGCACCAGGAGGTGCTGCCGTCCGGCCAGGACAAGTTCGACCTGCCGGTCGTCGACGTCACGCAGGACGAGCGGGCGGCGACGATCGACGACGTCGCCACCCAGACCTTCGACCTGGCCGTCGACGTGCCGATCCGCGCCACGCTGGTGCGGACCGGCGCGCAGGACCACACCCTGGTCCTCGTGGTGCACCACATCGCCCTGGACGGGGAATCCCTCGGGCCGCTGCTCCGCGATCTCACCACGGCGTACTCGGCCCGCAAGGAGGGCACGCCCCCGGTGTGGGAGCCGCTCCCGGTGCAGTACGCGGACTACACGCTGTGGCAGCAGGACGTGCTCGGTGACGAGTCCGACCCGGAGAGCCTTGCAGCCAGGCAACTGGAGTACTGGCGCGAGGCCCTGGCCGACATGGCGCAGCCGCTGGCCCTGCCGACGGACCGCCCGCGCCCGAAGAAGACGAGCTCCGACGGCGATCTGGTCCAGTTCCCGATCGAGCCCGAGCTGCTCGCTGCCGTGGAGAAGCTGGCCACGGAGCAGGACATCACCGTCTCCATGGTCATGCATTCGGCGCTGGCGGTGCTCCTGCACCACCTCGGGTGCGGCGACGACGTGCCCATCGGCGCGCCGATCGCCGGCCGCACCGACGAGGAGCTGCGGGACCTCGTCGGCTTCTTCG
This sequence comes from Streptomyces sp. NPDC050448, assembly GCF_040655295.1. NCBI lineage: Bacteria > Bacillati > Actinomycetota > Actinomycetes > Kitasatosporales > Streptomycetaceae > Streptomyces > Streptomyces sp. NPDC050448. The sequence goes on from NZ_JBFAJR010000030.1 coordinate 45,543, forward strand.
TCAACACCTGGGTGCTGCGCGTCGACCTGTCCGGGAACCCGACCTTCCTCGAGCTGCTCGAGCGGGTGCGGGACCGGGCGCTGGCCGCGTACGACAACCAGGACATGCCGTTCGAGCGGCTCGTGGAGCTGCTCAACCCGGACCGGTCCACCGCCTACCACCCGTTCTTCCAGGTGATGCTCGCCTGGCAGGAGCCGCTGGGGCACCTGGAGTTCGCCGGCCTCGAAGTCGAGTCCGAGACGCTCGAGACCGGAACGGCCAAGTTCGACCTGTTCTTCAACATGATCCCGAACGCCTCGGGCGGGGCGGGCGTCCGTCTGGAGTACGCCACCGACCTGTTCGACAAGGGCACGGCCGAGGGCCTCGCGAGCCGGTTCGTGCGCGTGCTGAGCCGGCTCGTGGCCGACTCGTCGCGCAGCGTCGGCGGCATCGACGTGCTCGACGCGGCCGAGCGGGACCTGCTGCTCACCCGGTTCAACGACACCGCCACCGCCGCGGCGGGGTCCGAGCTGACGGTCCCGGAGCTGTTCGAAGCCCAGGTGGCCAGGACGCCGGACGCCCCGGCGATCGAGTGCGACGGCCGGACGCTGACCTACCGGGAGCTCGACGACCGGGCCAACGGCGTCGCGGGGGAGCTGGTCCGGCGCGGTGCCGGGCCGGAGGACCTGGTGGTGCTGGCGCTGCCGCGCACCGAGGACCTGGTGGTCGGCCTGCTCGGCATCCTCAAGTCCGGTGCCGGGTACCTGCCGATGGACCCGCAGTACCTCGCCGGCCGGGCGGAGACCGTGCTGGCCGAGGCACGCCCGCGTTTCGCGGTCACCGACACCGCGACGGCGCAGGAGCTGCCGCAGAACGACATGTCGAGCATCAACCTCGACCACTGCGCCGAGTGGGACGCGCCCGCGGGGGCGCTGGACAACGCCGGCCGCATCTCGCCGCTGGGCCCGGACAACCTGGCGTACGTGATGTACACGTCCGGCTCCACGGGCAAGCCGAAGGGCGCGGCGATCACCCACCGCAACGTCGTCAACGGCGTGCAGGAACTGGTGCGCGTCCTCGACGCGCCGCCCGGCTGGAAGATGCTGGCCGGCACCTCGGTGAACTTCGACGTCTCGGTCTTCGAGCTGCTGACCACCCTGTCCACCGGCGGCACGGCCGAGGTGGTGCCGAACGCGCTGGCGCTCGGCGAGCGGGACGGCTGGGACGGCCACGTGATCAGCGCGGTCCCCTCGGTGATCGGCGAACTGGTGGGTCACCTGGAGAAGGCGACCGACGTGCGCACGGTCGTGTTCGCGGGCGACGTGCTCCCGGCCCGGCTGGTGCGCCAGGTCCGCGAGGCCCTGCCCGACGTACAGATCGTGAACTCCTACGGGCAGAGCGAGAGCTTCTACGCCACCACGTTCTCCCTCGCGGCGTCCGAGGAGTGGGCGGAGAGCGACGTCGCGCCCATCGGCACCCCGCTGGGCAACATGCGCGCCTACGTGCTGGGCCCGGGGCTCGCCCCGGTGCCGCAGGGCGTGATCGGTGAGCTGTACGTGGTCGGCACCTGCCTCGGCCGCGGCTACCACGGCCGCCCGGGCCTGACCGCCGAGCGCTACGTGGCGAACCCGTTCGGCACCGCCGGCGAGCGCATGTACCGTACGGGCGACCTCGCCCGCTGGAACGCGCAGGGCCGGCTGGAGTGCGTCGGCCGCGGCGACGGCCAGGTGAAGGTGCGCGGCTTCCGCATCGAGACGGCCGAGGTCGAAGCGGCGCTCACCGCGCACCCCGGCATCAGCGAGGCCGTGGTGATCAGCCGCGAGGTGCCCCAGGGCGGCAAGCGGCTCGTCGCCTACGTGGTGCACACCGGCGAGGGCGCGGTCGGTGACGACGGCGCCGGCGGTATCGGCGACGTGGACGTGCAGTCCGGCGCTTCGGCCGCCGAGCTGCGCAAGTTCGTCGCGGCCCGGCTGCCCGACTACATGGTCCCGTCGGCCTTCGTGGCCGTCGGCCGGCTGCCGCTCGGACCGACCGGCAAGCTGGACCGCTCGGCGCTGCCCGAGCCGGAGTTCCTGGGCGAGGCCTACCGTGAGCCGCGCACCGAGGCCGAGAAGATCATCACCGCGGCGTACGCGGACGTGCTCGGCGTGGACCGCGTCGGCATCGACGACGACTTCTTCGCCGTGGGCGGCGACAGCCTGCGCTCGATCCAGGTCGTGGCGCGGACCCGGACCCGGGGCCTGAACCTCACCACGCGGGAGATCTTCGAGTGCCGCACGGCGGCCCGGCTGGCCGAGGTGGCCGCCGACCGCCGGGACGAGGTGCCCGCGCTCGTGGAGCTGGAGGGCGGCGGCGTCGGCCCGATGGCGCTGCAGCCGGTGGCGCAGCACGTGTTCGAGCACGGCGGTGGGATGAATCGTTTCGCCATGTCGATGGTGCTGGAGCTGCCCGCGGGCATCGACGAGACCGGACTGGCCGCGACCCTCGACGCGGTCATCGACCGGCACGACCTCCTGCGCGCACAGCTGGTGCGCGGCGGCGAAACCTCCCTCGTCGTGCGTCCGCAGGGCGCCGTACGGGCGGCGGACCTGATCCACCGCGTCTCCTGCGACGGCCGCTGGGACGAGCCGTCCACGCTGGAGGCGGCGAAGGCGGAGCTGGAAGCCTCGGCCGGCCGCCTCGACCCGGAGGCCGGGACCGTCGCGGACTTCGTGTGGTTCGCCGCGGACTCGGGCGGCGGCCGGCTGCTCGTGGTCCTGCACCACCTGGTCGTGGACGGCGTCTCCTGGCGCATCCTGATGTCGGACTTCGCCGAGGCGTGGCAGCAGGTCCGGGACGGCCGGACGCCCGAGCTGCCCGAGGTCGGCACGTCGGCCCGCCGCTGGGCGGCGGCGCTGGAGTCCGAGGCCTTCTCCCCGGAGCGGGAAGACGAGCTGGACTACTGGCGCGACGTCCTCGAATCGCCCAACCTCCCGCTGGGCGAGCGGGCGTTCAACCCGGCCCTGGACGTGATGTCCACCCTCGACACCGTGCGCGTGCAGCTGCCCGCCGCGGTCACCGAGGCCGTGCTGACCAAGCTTCCCGCCGCGTTCAAGGGCACCGGCACCGACGTCCTGCTCGCCGCGCTCGCCCTTGCGGTGAACCGCTGGCGCGGTGACGACCGCTCGACCCTGGTCCGGCTCGAGGGACACGGCCGCGAGGAGGACGCCGTCCCCGGCGCCGACCTCTCCCGGACCGTCGGATGGTTCACCAGCATGTACCCGGCCCGGGTCGACGTGCAGGGCGTGGACCTCGCCGACGTGCTCGCCGGCGGCCCCGCGGCCGCGAAGGCCGTCAAGCTGGTCAAGGAGCAGCTGCGCGGGGTCCCGGACAAGGGCCTCGGGTACGGCCTCCTGCGCTGGCTGAACCCGGAGACCGCACCGCAGCTCGAGGAGTACGCGGCGCCGCAGATCGGCTTCAACTACCTCGGCCGGATCTCCGCCGCCGACGTGCCCGAGCACCTGCGCGCCGAGGGATGGGTGCCCGCGGACTGGTCCTCCGAGCTGATCCCGATGCCCGACCCGGACCTGCCCGCGCTGTCCGCGCTGGAGGTCAACTCGGTCGTCACGGACACCGCCGACGGCACCCGGCTGCAGGCCGTGTTCATGTTCCCCACCGGGGTGCTGTCCCGCGAGCGGACCGCCGAACTGGCCGAGCTGTGGGTCGAGGTGCTGCACGGCATGGCCGCGCACGCCGCACGCCCGGAGATCGGCGGGCTCACGCCTTCGGACGCCCCGCTGGTCACGGTGCGGCAGGACGAGATCGACGACTGGGAGGAGCGCTACGGCCGCCTGGTCCAGGTGTGGCCGCAGGCCCCGGGACAGTCCGGTATCCAGTTCCAGGCCGCGCTCGCCGACGGCACCTTCGACGTCTACCACATGCAGTTCCTGCTGCACCTGACCGGGCACGTGGACCCGGAGCGCATGCGGGCCGCCGGGCAGGCGCTCCTGGAGCGGTACCCGAACCTGCGCTCGGCGTTCGTCGCCGGCGCCGACGGCGACCCGGTCCAGATCGTGGCGGAGAACGTCGCGATCCCCTGGAAGCACACCGACCTGACCGGTCTCGGCGAGGCCGAGCAGGACGCCGCCGTCGACAAGGCCCTCGCCGCCGACCGCGCCGACCAGCTCGACCCGACCCGGCCGCCGCTGTTCCGCCTGGCCCTGCTCACCTGCGGGCCGCAGAAGGCGAAGCTCATCATCACGGCGCACCACACCCTGTTCGACGGCTGGTCGTCGCCGCTCGTGATCAAGGACCTGATCCGGCTGTACGCCGGGACCGAGGAGCTCGCTCCGGTCCGCAGCTACGGCGACTACCTGGGCTGGCTGTCCAAGCAGGACCGGGACGCGTCGGCCGCGCGGTGGAAGGAAGAGCTCGACGGTTTCGACCAGCCGACCCTCCTGGCCGCGGACCTCCCCGAGAAGGGGGAGGCCTCCCGCCTCGGGCGCGTCGAGGTTCCGCTGTCCATCGACACGGGACGTGAACTCGCCCGGCGCGCCGCGGAACTCGGCGTCACGCTCAACACGCTCCTCCAGGGCGCGTGGGCGGTCCTGCTCTCGAAGCTGACCGGACAGCGGGACGTGGTGTTCGGCGCCGCCGTCAACGGCCGTCCGGCCGACCTGGTCGGTTCGGACGAGATGGTCGGCCTGTTCATCAACACCCTGCCGACCCGGGTGCGGACCGCACCGGACCAGAGCGTGGGCGAGGTCATCACCGACCTCCAGGACCGGCAGATCTCCCTGCTCGACCACCACTACTACGGCCTGGCCGACATCCAGCGCGGCGTCGGACTGCCCTCCCTCTTCGACACGATCGTCGTGTTCGAGAACTACCCGATCGACCGCGAGGGCATGGTCGAGGCCAACGACTCGGCGGGCGTCACGATCGACGCCATCCGCCCGTTCGCGGGCTCGCACTACCCGCTCACCCTCAACTCGTCCGACCCGTACCTGCGGCTCTCCCTCGACTACCAGACCAACCTCTACGACCACGACGCGGCCGAAGAGATCGCCGCCCGGCTCGTCCGGGTGCTGGAACAGGTGCTCGAGGACCCGAAGACGCCCGTCGGCGCCCTGGAAGTGCTGTCGGAGCAGGAGCGGGACTGGCTGGTCAGGGGAATCAATGACACGGCGCATCCCGTGGCGGCGGACACTCTGCCGGGCGCGTTCGAGGCTCAGGTGGAGCGCACCCCTGACGGTGTGGCGCTGATCGGCGACCAGGAGACCCTCACCTACGCCGAGTTCAACCGGCGCGCGAACCGGCTGGCCCACTGGCTGGTCGAGCAGGGCGCCGGCCCCGAGCGGATGATCGCCGTGAAGATCCCCCGCTCCGTGGACCTGATGGTGGCGATCTACGCGGTGGTGAAGGCCGGCGCGGCCTACGTGCCGATCGACACCGAGCTGCCCGAGGACCGGGTGCGGCTCGTGCTGGACGGCGCGAACCCGCTGCTGGTGCTCGACGCGGACCTGCCGGACGTCTGCGGCTACCCGGAGACGAACCCGGAGCGCGCCCTGTCCCCGGACCACGCCGCGTACGTCATCTTCACCTCCGGCTCCACCGGCCGTCCCAAGGGCGTGCAGGTGGCACACCGGGCGATCCTGAACCGCCTGAAGTGGGGCCTGTCGCACTTCGACGTCGGCGTCGAGGACCGCGTGCTGCTCAGCACCACGGCGAGCTTCGACGTGTCGGTGCCGGAGATCTTCGCGCCGCTCCAGGCCGGTGCCGCGGTCGTCATCGCCCGTCCCGACGGGCGCCGCGACCCGGCCTACCTCGCCGACCTGATCCAGCGGGAGCGGGTCACCGGAGCGGACTTCGTGCCCTCCCTGCTGGAGGCGTTCGTCAACGAGCCCCTGGCCAAGGAGTGCACCAGCCTGCGCTGGATCGAGGTCGCCGGTGAGGCGTTCCCGCCCGCGCTGGCCAACAAGGTCGCCGACCTCCTGCCGGACCTCGGCGTGCACAACCTCTACGGGCCCACCGAGGCCGCCGTCGAGGTCACGGCGTACCAGCACGTGCCGGGCGCGGACCGGGTGCCGATCGGCGCACCGGTGTGGAACACCCAGGTGTACGTACTGGACGAGGCGCTGCGCCCGGTCGCACCCGGAGTCTGCGGCGAGCTGTACCTGGCCGGTACCGGGCTCGCCCGGGGCTACCTGGGACAGACGGGGCTGACCTCGAACCGGTTCGTCGCCTGCCCCTTCGGTGAGCCGGGAACCCGGATGTACCGCACCGGCGATGTCGTGCGGTGGAACCAGGACGGCCAGGTCGAATACATCGGGCGGTCCGACTTCCAGGTCAAGGTCCGAGGGTTCCGCATCGAGCTGGGCGAGATCGAGCAGGCGCTGACCGCGCACCCGGACGTCGACAGCGCGGTGGTCGTGGTGCGGGAGGACCGCGCCGACGACCAGCGGCTGGTGGCGTACGTGGTGCCGGCCAACGGCAAGACGGCGGCGGCCGGGCTGGATCTCACGGCACTGACGGACCAGGTCCGGGAGCACCTGCCGGAGTACATGGTCCCCTCGGCGATCGTGCCGCTCGCCCAGTTCCCCACGACACCGAGCGGGAAGCTCGACCGCAAGGCGCTCCCCGCACCGGACTACACCGAAGCCGCGGCCGGACGGGCACCGCGCAACCACCACGAGGAAGTCCTCTGCCGGCTGTTCGCCGAGCTGCTCGGGCTGGAGGAGGTCGGCATCGACGCCGACTTCTTCGACCACGGTGGGCATTCGCTGCTGGCCACCCGGTTGGTCGGCCGCATCCGCAACGAGCTCAAAGTCGACGTGAAGGTCACCAACGTGTTCCGCAGTCCGACCGTCGCCCAGCTGGCGGCTCGGATCGAGAAGCTGGCCACGTCGAACCGCCCCCAGCTGCGCCCGATGAGCGTGTAGGAGTAACTCGATGATCCCGTTGTCCTTCGCTCAGCGTCGGCTGTGGTTCCTCCACCGGTTGGAAGGCCCGTCCGCGACCTACAACATCCCGTTCGTGCTGCGCCTGGAAGGGCCGCTGGACACGGCGGCCCTGGCCGCGGCGGTGACGGACGTCGTCACCCGGCACGAGAGCCTGCGCACCCTGGTCGTCGAGAACGCGGACGGCACGCCGGAGCAGCAGGTCCTTCCCCCGGAGGAGGCGGCCGTCCACTTCCGGGTGGCCGACGTTGCCGCGGACGCGGTGGACGCCGCCGTGCACGACGCCGCGTGCCAGGGCTTCGACCTGGACACGGAACTCCCTCTGCGGACCACCGTTCTGCGCGTCTCCCCGCAGGAGCACGTGCTGGTGTTCGTGTTCCACCACATCGCCGCGGACGGGGCCTCGATGGCGCCGTTCATGCGGGATCTGCTGTCGGCGTACTCGGCTCGCCACCAGGGCAGTGCGCCGCAGTGGACTCCGCTCGGGGTGCAGTACAAGGACTACACGCTGTGGCAGCGCGAGGTGCTGGGCGACGAAGAGGATCCGGAGAGCGTCGCCGCGGCGCAGCTGGACTACTGGCGCAAGGAACTGGCCGAGGTGCCGCAGCCGGTCCAGTTGCCGCTGGACCGGCCGCGGCCGACGGCGGCCGGCCACCACGGCGGCCATGTCGACTTCGAGCTGGACGCGGAACTGCTCGCCGGGGTCGGGAAGCTGGCCGCGGAGCGCGGTGCCACGGCGCCGATGGTCGCCCAGGCCGTGCTCGCGGTTCTCCTGCACCACCTCGGCGCCGGCAACGACCTGACGATCGGCAGCCCGATCGAGGGGCGCGCCGACGAGCAGCTCGACGATCTGATCGGGTTCTTCGCCAACACCTGGGTGCTGCGCGTCGACCTGTCGAAGAACCCCTCGTTCGGCGATCTGCTCGAGCAGGTGCGGGACCGGGCCCTTGCCGCGTACGACAACCAGGACGTTCCGTTCGAGCGCCTGGTGGAGTTGCTGAGCCCGGACCGGACCACCGCGTACCAGCCGCTGTTCCAGGTGATGCTGGCCTGGCAGTTCGAGTGGGGACAGATCGAGATACCGGGCCTGCGGGTCACCCCCGTCCCGGCGGGCACCGGTACCGCGAAGTTCGACCTGTTCTTCAACATCGTCCCGGCCCCGTCCGGCGGTGCGTACGGGCGGCTGGAGTACGCGACGGAACTGTTCGACCACTCCACGGCCGAGAGCCTCGTCGACCGCTACCTGTGCGTGCTGCGCCAGGTGGTCGCCGATTCCGGGACGCGGCTCGGCGGGGTGGACGTGCTCACCGGTGCCGAACGGGACTGGCTGACGAAGCTGAACGAGACGACGGTACCGGTGCGGGCATCGACGGTACCGGAGCTGGTCGCCGCTCAGGCGGCGCAGACACCGGACGCGAGCGCGGTGGTGTCCGGACGGACGGAGCTGTCGTACCGGGAACTGGACGCCCGCGCCAACCGGCTGGCTGCGGTACTGCGCGACCACGGAGTCGGGCCGGACGTCCTGGTCGCCGTGGCACTGCCGCGATCCGCGGACCTGGTGGTCGCGCTGCTGGCCGTGCTCAAGGCCGGCGGCGCCTACCTGCCGATCGACCCCAACTACCCGGCCGCACGGGTCGACCTCCTGCTCGACACGGCCGGCCCGGCACTGGCACTGACCTGTCGTGAAACGGCGGCGACGGTGGCCAACTGCCAGTCGCCGGTGCTTCACCTCGACGACCTGAGCCTCGACGGCCCCGCCGTCGAAGCCCCGGATGTCCGTATCGGGCCGGACAATCTGGCCTATGTGATGTTCACTTCGGGGTCGACCGGGACTCCCAAGGGTGTCGCCGTCACCCATGCCTGCGTGGTCAACGGTGTGCGGGACCTGCGCCGGACCGTGCACGTCGAGGCGGGGTCCCGGATGCTCGCCGCGACCTCGGTGAACTTCGATGTCTCCGTGTTCGAGATATTCACCGCGCTGACCAGCGGAGCGAGCGTCGAAATCGTCCGTGACGTACTCGAACTCGCCGAACGCGGCAGTTGGTCGGGTGCCACCGTCAGTGCCGTGCCCGCCGTGTTCTCCGCGCTGCTCGACCAGATCGGCACCGAAGCCCCGGGCAGCCTCGAGCTCGACGTGGAAACCGTCGTCTTCGCCGGTGAGGCGCTCTCGGCCGACCTGGTCCGCAAGGTTCACCACGCCTTGCCCGGTGTCCGTGTCGTCAACGCCTACGGACAGACCGAAAGCTTCTACGCCGCCACGTTCACCGTCCCGCAGCAGTCGGCCGAAACCGGCGCGGTACCGGTCGGAGCGCCACTGGCCAACATGCACGCCCACATTCTGGGTCCCGAGCTCACTCCGGTCCCGCCGGGTGTGATCGGCGAACTGTACGTCGGCGGCCTGCTCGCCCGCGGCTACTACCGCAGCGGCGGAGCCACCGCGGAGCGGTTCGTCGCCTGCCCCTTCGGTCCCGCCGGCGCGCGCATGTACCGCACCGGTGACCTGGCCCAGTGGGACGAGAACGGACAGCTGAAGTACGCGGGGCGAGCCGACACCCAGGTCAAGGTGAACGGCATCCGTGTCGAGCCGACCGAGATCGAGACGGCCCTCGTCCAGCATCCCGCGATCGGCCAGGCCGTGGTCACGGTGTGCGAGGACCACGCCGGCAAGACCCGGCTCGTCGGCTATGTGGCGCCGGTGGGCACCGGAGACGGTGACGCCGGGCTGGACGCCGGCGTCTCGGTGGCGGATCTGCGGCGGTTCGTGGCCAAGCGGCTGCCGGACTACATGGTGCCCTCCCTGCTCGTGGTGCTGGACCGGCTGCCGCTGACCGCGAACGGAAAGGTGGACCGGGCCGCGCTGCCCGAGCCGGAATTCCCCAGTACCGCCTACCGGGCGCCGCGCAGCGAGGCGGAGCGCGTCCTGGCCGAGGTGTACGCGGACGTGCTCGACGCCCAGCAGGTGGGCATCGACGACGACTTCTTCACCAGCGGCGGGGACAGCATTCGTTCGATCCAGGTCGTCGCGCGGGCCAAGGCGCGCGGCGTGGTGGTCAGCACGCGCGAGATCTTCGAGAACCGTACGGTCGCTCGGCTCGCGGAACTGGTCGAAGGCCGGGAGGAAGAGGAGCGCGTCAGCCTGGCCGAGCTGCCGGGCGGCGGCGTGGGCTGGGCTCCGCTGCCTCCGACGGCGGCGCACGTCCTCGCCCTGGGCGGTGGCATCGGCCGGTTCTGCATGTCCGCGCTGCTGACCCTGCCCGAGGACATCGACCGCGCGGGGCTGCTCGCGACGCTGCAGGCCGTGCTGGACCGGCACGACGTGCTGCGCTCCCGGCTCGACCGGGCGAAGCCGGGCCTGTGCATGGAGCCGGTCGGCAGTGTGGACGCCGGCGCTCTCGTACGGGAAATCCCCTACGGCGACGCCGATGTGAAGGCCGAGCTGGATGCGGCCGCGGACCGGCTGGACCCGGACGCGGGCGTCATGGCGCAGTTCGTGTGGTTCACCTCCGACACGGAAGCGGACCGGCTGCTCATCGTCCTGAACCACCTCGTCGTCGACGGGGTGTCGTGGCGGATCCTGGTGCCGGACCTGGTGTCCGCCTGGCAGCAGGTCCGCGACGGCCACACCTCGGCACAGACCGGGGTGGGTACCTCGCTGCGCCGGTGGACGCACGCCCTGGCGGACGAGGCGGCCACCCCGGAGCGGGTGGCGGAACTGCCCGTGTGGCAGGAGATCCTGCGCGAGGAAGAGCCCGTGCTGGGAGCACGGGAGCTGGACCCCGCACGGGATGTCACGGCCACCGTGGACACGGTGCGCATCCAGGTGCCGACCGACGTCACGGGAACCCTGCTGAACACGGTGCCCACGGTGTTCCGCGGCGGTGTCGACGACGGACTGCTCGCCGGGCTGGCGCTGGCGCTGGCGCGCTGGCGCCAGACGCGCGGCGAGTCCGGGGCCTCGACGCTCGTGCGGCTGGAAGGGCACGGCCGGGAAGAGCACCTGGTGCCCGGCGCGGACCTGTCGGGCACGATCGGGTGGTTCACCGCGATGTTCCCGGTCAGGCTGGACCTGACGGGCATCGACGTGGCGGACGCGTTCGCCGGCGGTCCGGCCGCCGGGCGGGCGGTCAAGGCCGTCAAGGAGCAGCTGCGGGCGGTGCCGGACAACGGCATGGGCTACGGCCTGCTGCGCCACCTCAACACGGAGACCGCCGCCGAGCTCGCCGGACAGCGGGAACCGCGGATCGGGTTCAACTACCTGGGCCGGTCCTCCAGTGCGGACATCCCCGAGGAACTGCGCGGCCTGGGCTGGACGCCGGACACCACGCACCGGGACCTGATCGCCGCGCCCGACGCGGACATGCCGGTGCTGTCGGCGCTGGAGATCAACGCCGTGGCCACCAACACCCTCGGCGGTGACGAGCTGACCGCCTACTTCGGCTTCCCGACCGGTGTGCTCTCCCGCGACGAGGTGACCGAGCTGGCCGGGCTGTGGGTCGAGGCGCTGACGGCCCTGGCCCGGCACGCCACGACACCCGACGCCGGCGGGCTCACCCCGAGCGACGCGCCGCTGGTCAAGGTCGGCCAGAGCGAGATCGACACCTGGGAGTCCCGGTTCGGCAAGCTGGCCAAGGTGTGGCCGACGACGCCCGTGCAGTCCGGGATGCTGTTCCACACGCTGCTGGCCGACTCCTCCTTCGACGCCTACCACATGCAGCTGGTGTTCCACCTGTCCGGCACGGTCGACCCGCAGCGGATGCAGCGGGCCGCGGAGGCTTTGCTGAGGCGTCACCCCAGCCTCCGCGCGGCGTTCGTCGACCGGGCGGACGGCGACGTCGTGCAGGTGATCCCGGAGACGGTGACCCTGCCCTGGCAGTACCTCGACCTGACCGCGGCCGGAGTGGACGAGCGGACCGAGACGTTCGAGCAGTTCCTCGCCCAGGACCGGGCCGCCCACTTCGACGTGGACAGCCCGCCGCTGATCCGGCTGGCCCTCGCCGTCCTCGAGCCCGGCCGCGCCGAACTCGTGATGACCGCCCACCACGTGCTGATCGACGGCTGGTCCATGCCCTTGCTGATGCGGGACCTGCTCCTGCTCTACGCGTCCCGCGGCGACCCGGCCGCTCTGCCCGGGACCCGCGACTTCGGCGAGTTCCTGTCCTGGCGTGCCCGGCAGGACGAGGCGGAGTCCGCACGGGTGTGGGCGGCCGAACTCGACGGGGTAGAGGAGGCGACCCTGCTCGCTCCCGGCTCCGAGGACGCGGGCGCGGAGGGCGTCGACCAGGTCGAGATCACGCTCCCGCTCGACGAGGCGCGCGCACTCACCCGGCGTGCCTCCGAGTGGGGCGTCACCATCAACACCCTGGTCCAGGGCGCCTGGGCGCTGCTGCTCGGCCAGCTCACCGGCCGCCAGGACGTGCTGTTCGGCGCCACCGTCTCCGGGCGTCCGCCCGAGGTGACGGACGTCGACTCGATGGTCGGGATGTTCATCAACACCCTTCCCGTACGTGTCGAGTACGCGCCCGGCGACACCCTCGCCGAGGTCCTGACCCGGCTCCAGAGCCGGCAGGCCGGTCTTCTGGATCACCACTACTACGGGCTCTCGGAGATCCAGCAGTCCGTCGGCCTGCCGTCCCTCTTCGACACGCTGGTCGTCTTCGAGTCGTACCCGGTCGACCGGGAGGGCCTCAGCGCCGCCACCGACGCCGCGGACGGGATCGCCTTCACCGGCCTGCGCGCGTCCACGGCCACCAACTATCCGCTGACCCTGATGGCGGCGGTCGACCCGCACCTCCAGCTCATCCTCCAGTACGCGCAGGGTGTCTTCGACCGGGACACGGTGGAGGTGTTCGCGGCCCGCCTCGTGCGCGTCCTGCGGCAGCTGGCCCTCACCCCCGAGGTGAAGGCCGCGGACATCGACATCCTGGATCCGGCCGAACGCGACCGGCTGCTCGGCGAGTTCAACGACACGGCCGTCCCGACTCCGGACGTCACGATCAACGGGCTCGTCGAGGCGCAGGCGGCGCGGACCCCGGACGAGGTCGCCGTGGTCGCCGAGGGCGCGTCGCTCACGTACCGCGAGGTGAACGCCCGGGCCGACCGCCTGGCGCGCGAACTGGCCGGACGCGGGGTGGGCCCGGAGTCGGTGGTCGCGGTTTCACTGCCGCGGTCGGCGGACCTGGTGGTCGCACTGCTCGCGGTCCTGAAGGCGGGCGGCGCGTATCTGCCGGTCGACCCCAAGTACCCCAGCCATCGTCTTGCGGCCATCCTCGAGGAGGCGCGCCCGCGCCTCGTCCTGACGGACTCCGCGACCGTCGAGGTGCTGCCGGCGCACGACGCCCCGGACGTCTTCCTCGACGAGCTCGACCTGTCCGGAGACGGCACTTCCCTCGAACTGCCGCTCCACGCGGACCAGTTGGCCTACGTGATGTACACCTCCGGCTCCACGGGCAAGCCCAAGGGCGTCGCCATCACCCACGCAAACGTGGTCAACGGCGTGCTGCGGCTCGCCTCCCGCGTGGGCATGGAACAGGGCAAGCGGCTCCTTGCGGGCACGTCGGTCAACTTCGACGTCTCGGCGTTCGAGATCTTCACGACACTCGCCTGCGGCGGCATCGTCGAAGTGGTCCGGGACGTCCTGGTCCTGGGCGAGCGGCAGAGCTGGAGCGGCAGCGTCATCTCCACCGTGCCGTCCGCCTTCGCCGAACTCGTCGACGAGATCTCCGGCCGCACCAGCGTGGAAACGGTCGTCTTCGCCGGCGAGGCCCTGCCCTCGTCGCTCGTCGAGAAGACGCGGAACGCCTTCCCGGGCGTACGGATCGTCAACGCCTACGGGCAGAGCGAGTCGTTCTACGCCACCACCTTCACCGTCTCCGGCGACACGCAGGACTGGGCGGGCAGCGCGCCCGTCGGCACCCCGCTCGGCAACATGCGGGCCTACGTCCTGGGCCCCGGCCTCGCGCCGGTGCCGCCGGGCGCGGTCGGCGAGCTGTACGTCGGCGGGAACGTGGGCCGCGGTTACCACGGCCGCGCCGAACTGACCGCCGAGCGCTTCGTCGCCGACCCGTTCGGCCCGACCGGCTCGCGCATGTACCGCACCGGCGACCTGGCCCGCTGGAACGACAACGGCCGACTGGAATACGTGGGCCGCGGAGACGCGCAGGTCAAGGTACGCGGCTTCCGCGTCGAGCCCGGCGAGGTCGAGGCCGCGCTCACCGCGCACCCCGGGGTCGCGCAGGCCGCCGTCATCGCCCGCGACGGGCGCGGCAGCAGCACGGGCAAGCAGCTGGTCGCGTATGTCGTGCCCGCCGTCACCCGTGACGACATGACGACCAAGGAGCTGCACGGCTTCGTCTCGCAGCGGCTGCCGGACTTCATGGTGCCGTCCGCCTTCGTCTTCCTCGACCGGCTGCCGCTCACCCCGAACGGCAAGCTGGACCGGGCCGTGCTGCCCGAGCCGGAGTACACCGGCGCCGCCTACCGGGCGCCCCGCACCACCCGCGAGGAGACCCTGGCCAAGCTGTTCGCCGAGGTGCTCGGCGTGGACCGGGTCGGCATCGACGACGGCTTCTTCGAGCTCGGCGGGCACTCCCTGCTCGCCACCCGGCTGATCAGCCGCGCCCGTGCCGAGATGGGGATAGAGATACCCATCCGCAAGATCTTCGACCTGCCGACGGTGGCCGCGCTCGCCGCGTGGTCGGAGGAATCGGCTGCTCCCCGTCGCCCCAGCCTGCGCCAGATGTTCGTTAAGGAGTGAACCAATGATTCCGCTGTCATTCGCACAACGCCGTATGTGGCTTCTGCACCAACTGGAGGGCGGGGCGGCGACCTACAACATATCGGCGGCCTTCCGGCTGACCGGAGCCCTGGACCAGGCCGCCCTGGTCGCGGCGATCGGCGACGTGGCCGAACGGCACGAGATCCTGCGCACCACGTACGCGACGGACAGCGAGGGTGAGCCCTACTCGCGGATCCTGCCGGTGGCCGAGGCGTCGCCGCAGGTGCAGGTGGTCGAGGTGGCGCCCGAGGACGTGGCCGGCGCGATCGGCGAGGCCGTCGCGCACGGGTTCGACCTGGAAGGCGAACTCCCCCTGCGGGCACACCTGCTGCGCTGCTCCCCCGAGGAGCACGTGCTGGTCATGGTCGTCCACCACATCGCCTCGGACGGCAGCTCGAGCGCGCCGATGATGCGGGACCTGATCGCCGCCTACGCCGCCCGGCAGAACGGCCGGGCGCCGCAGTGGGAGCCGCTGCCCGTGCAGTACAACCAGTACGCGCAGTGGCAGCGCGAGGTGCTCGGCGACGTGGCCGACCCGGAAAGCCTCGCCGCGCAGCAGGTCGAGTACTGGCGCAAGGAGCTCGACGGGGTCCCGCAGCCGCTGAGCCTGCCGACGGACCGCCCGCGGCCCGCGGAAGCGAATTCGCACGGCGAGACGATCGGCCTCTGCGCGGACCCGGAGGTGGCGGCCGGGCTGCAGAAGCTGGCCGACGAGCGCGGGGCGTCCATGTCGATGGTCCTGCAGGCCGCGCTTGCGGTGCTGCTGCGCAAGCTCGGCGGCGGGGACGACCTGACGATCGGCTCTCCGATCGCGGGGCGGACCGACGAAGCGCTGGCCGATCTGATCGGGTTCTTCGTCAACACCCAGGTGCTGCGCGCGGACCTCTCCGGCAACCCGACGTTCACCGAGCTGCTCGCGCAGGTGCGGGACAAGGCGCTGACGGCCTACGAGTACCAGGACGTGCCGTTCGACCTGCTGGTCGAGGCCATCAACCCCGAGCGCTCCGCGTCCTACCAGCCGCTGTTCCAGGTCATGTTCGCCTGGCAGAGCTACCAGAAGCCGGACCTCGGCATCCCCGGGCTCGACGTCAAGTTCGAGCAGGCCATCCCGTCGACCGCCATGGTCGACCTGTTCTTCAGCCTGACCGTGGACGAGTCGGGCGCGCTGCAGGGCGACCTCCAGTACGCGACCCAGCTGTTCGACCGCGACTCGGCCGAGGTGATCGCCGGCCGGCTCGTCCGGGTGCTGGAGCAGCTGGCCGCCGATCCGACGATGCGCGTCGGGGACGTCGACGTGCTCGGTGCGGCGGAGCGGGAGCGCCTGCTGACCGAGGTGAACGACGCCGGCGGCGAGATCCCCGACGCCACCCTCGTCGAGCTGTTCGAGCGCCAGGCGGCGCAGCACGCGGACGCCGTCGCGGTGACCTACGAGGACACCGCGCTCACGTACGGAGAGGTCAACGCCCGCGCCAACCGGCTCGCGCGGCACCTCGTCGCCCAGGGAGTGGGCCCCGAGTCCCTCGTCGGAGTCTGCCTGGAGCGCTCGGCCGAGCTGGTCGTCGCGCTGCTGGCGGTGCTCAAGGCGGGCGGCGCCTATCTGCCGATCGACCCCGACTCCCCGGCCGACCGCATCGCCTACATCGTCCAGGACGCCCAGCCGGTCCTGCTGGTCACCGCCAGCGACAACGCCGCCGCACAGGAACTGGCCCAGGACCTCCCCCTCGTGCACCTCGACCTCGTCGGGGACCTCGCCGGGGAGAGCGCCGCCGACCTCACCGACGCCGAGCGCCGCACGGCCCTGAGCTCCGCGCACCCGGCGTACGTGATCTACACCTCCGGGTCGACCGGCCGCCCCAAGGGCGTGCTGATCCCGCACAGCAACGTGGTCGGGCTCTTCGCCGCCACCGAGGACTTCGCCTTCGGCGCGGACGACGTGTGGACCCTCTTCCACTCCTACGCCTTCGACTTCTCGGTGTGGGAGCTGTGGGGCCCGCTGCTCCACGGCGGCCGCCTGGTCGTGGTCCCCTACGACGTCTCCCGCTCCCCGGCCGAGTTCCTCCAGCTCCTCGCCCGCGAGCAGGTCACCGTCCTCAACCAGACGCCGTCGGCCTTCTACCAGCTCGTCCAGGCCGACGCCGAGGCTCCCGGCCAGGACCTGGCGCTGCGGTACGTGGTGTTCGGCGGCGAGGCCCTCGACCTCAACCGCCTCGCGGACTGGTACGCGCGCCACGCCTCCGACGCGCCGGTGCTGGTGAACATGTACGGCATCACCGAGACCACCGTCCACGTCACCCGCATCGACCTGGACGAGCACTCCGCCGCCCGCTTCCGGGCCAGCGTGATCGGCCCGGCCGTCCCGGGCCTGCGCGCCTACGTCCTGGACGCCAACCTCATGCCGGCGCCCACCGGCGTGACCGGTGAGCTGTACGTGGCGGGCTACGGCCTGGCCCGCGGCTACCACGGCCGGCCGGAGCTGACCGCGGGACGCTTCGTCGCCTGCCCCTTCGGCGAGCCGGGCGAGCGGATGTACCGCAGTGGCGACCTGGTCCGCTGGTCCAAGAACGGTCAGCTGGAGTACATGGGCCGCGCCGACTCCCAGGTGAAGATCCGCGGCTTCCGCATCGAGCTGGGCGAGATCGAGCAGTCGCTCGCCGGGCACCCGGACGTGGCGCAGGCCGTGGTCCTGGTGCGCGAGAACCAGGCGGACGACAAGCGCATCGTGGCCTACGTGGTGCCCGGGCCGGACGCCGCGGCCGGCGCCGGGTTCGCCGAGCAGCTGTCCGAGTACCTGCGCGGGCGCCTCCCGGACTACATGGTGCCCTCCGCGGTGATCCCGCTGTCGGACATTCCGCTGACCTCGAACGGCAAGCTCGACAAGCGGGCCCTGCCCTCGGAGGACACGAACACCGTGGTCAGCCGGGAGCCGCGCAACGCCTACGAGCGGAAGCTGTGCGCCCTGTACGGCGAGCTGCTCGGCCGGGAGAAGGTCGGCATCGACGACGGCTTCTTCGCGCTCGGCGGGCACTCGCTCCTGGCCACCCGGCTCAGCGTCCGCATCCGCAACGAGTTCGACATCGACATTCCGATCAGGACGATCATCAAGTACCCCACGGTGGCCGAGCTGGCCGCGCTGATGCTCGCCGGCGGTGTTCCCGACGACGACGCCGACACGTTCGCGGTCGTGCTGCCGCTGAACAGCGACCCGGGTACGGGCAAGCCGCCGGTGTGGTTCTTCCACGGAGGCGGCGGGCTGGGCTGGGCGTACTACAGCTTCGTGCTGCACCTTCAGGACCGGCCGGCCTACGCCCTGCAGTCCCGCGGCTCCGACGGCGTGGACACGCTGGCGGGCTCCGTGCAGGAGATGATCGACGACTACGTCACCCAGATGCTGGAGATCCAGCCGGAGGGGCCCTTCTACCTGATCGGCTGGTCCTACGGCGGCACCATCGTGCACGCCGTCGCGGATGCGCTCGACCGCCTCGGGCACGAGGTCTCCCTCGTGGCCATCCTGGACGGCCAGCCCGGCGGGCACGGGTTCACCGAGGTGCACGCCGGCAAGGAGTCGTCGGACTACCGGGCGGAGCTCGAGGACGACTTCAGCCAGTACATCCGCATGGGCAACCGGCAGGGCTTCCTGGACACCATGGCGAAGGTCATGGCGAACAACACGGCCCGCATGATGGATTACGAATCCCCGGCCTACCGCGGCGACGTGCTGTATTTCAACGCGACGCTCGAGGACAAATCGTACGCGCACCTGTGGCGCCCGTACGTCCTCGGTTCCCTCGAGGTGCACGACATGCACGCCACGCACCACGAAATGCACATGCCGGCACCGGTGGCCCAATTCTTCGAGGTCGTCAACCGCAAGCTGCCGTAGCGACCGGACGTCCATGTCCCGGAGCTTTTCAACAAACGATCCAATGGATGATTGGGGTTGGTCGGGGTGACAGAACCCGGCGTGTCCGCGGAACACGGGGACCAGACCACGCTGCTGTGCGTGCCGTTCGCCGGAGCAGGTCCGTCGTTCTTCCACCCGTGGCGGGACCTGTCCGCCGGCCGGTGGCGAGTGACGTCGGTCGAGCTGCCCGGCAGGGAGCGGCGGATCCTGGACGAGCCGTACCGCAATGTCGTCGAAGCGGCCAAGGGCTCGATCGACGACATTGTCGCTGACCTCGGCGAAGGGGCCCGGGTCGTGCTGTTCGGGCACAGCCTCGGCGCGGTGCTCGCGTACGAGCTGGTGCACCTGCTGAGCGCGCGCGGTGTGCACGTCGAGCGGCTGGTCGTCAGCGGCTCGCCGGGGCCGTGGACGCAGCGCGAGAGGCGGGCGACGGGGCTCCAGGACGAGGAGTTCCTCGCCCGGGTCGAGGAGTTCGCGGGGTTCAGGCACGAGGCCCTCGACCACCCGGAGATGCGCGAACTGATCCTCCCCGTGCTGCAGGCCGACTGCGAAATGCACGAGAACTACGTCCCGAGCACCGACGAACTGGTGTCGGTGCCGATCTGCTCGCTGCGGGGCAGCTCCGACGGACTGGTCACCGCGGAAGAGGCTCAGCAGTGGCAGGCGGCGACCACGGATGAATTCAGCTATGCGGAGTTCCCGGGCGATCACATGTATCTGGTCGATCTCGGCCGGGAGGTGCTGGACGTGATCGAGGCGCAGTCCGCCCGCGGCTAGTACAGGGCGGCGGTCCGCGTCAGGGGTGTGACAGGTGGGTGACAGGCCCGGAGAGGAAAGTGGAGGCATGAGAAGTTCAGCGATTGCAGTTTCAGGGCTGCGCAAGGCATATGGCGACAAGGTCGTGCTCGACGGCATCGACTTCGATGTCGCCGAGGGATCGATCTTCTCCCTGCTCGGCCCGAACGGAGCGGGCAAGACGACGACGGTGAACGTCCTGACGACGTTGATGAAGGCCGACGCCGGGACGGTGCGGGTCGCCGGGCACGATGTGGCGACCGCGACCAAGCAGGCACGCGCAGCCATCGGTGTGACGGGTCAGTTCGCCGCGGTGGACGAGCTGCTGTCGGGCCGGGAGAACCTGCAGCTGATGGCTGACCTGAAGCGCGTGCGCTCCGGTGACCAGGTGGTGGCGCGGCTGCTGGAGCGCTTCGACCTGGTGGAGTCGGCGGACAAGCTGTCGGCGACCTACTCCGGCGGTATGCGCCGGAAGCTGGACCTGGCGATGACGCTGGTCGGCAACCCGGAGATCATCTTCCTGGACGAGCCGACGACGGGTCTCGACCCGCGCAGCAGGCGCACGATGTGGGGGATCGTCCGCGAGCTCGTGGCCGAGGGCACCACCATCTTCCTCACCACCCAGTACCTCGAGGAAGCCGACCAGCTCGCCGACCAGATCGCGGTGCTCAACCAGGGCCGCCTGGTCGCCCAGGGCACCCCCGATGAGCTCAAGCGCCAGATCCCGGGCACCCACGTCCGGCTCCGGTTCGCCGACCTCTACGAACTCGACGCGGCGGCGCGGGTCCTGGCCGAGTCCACGCGGGACGACGACGAACTGACCCTGCGGGTGCCGAGCGACGGCGAGACGAGGTCGCTCCGGGCCCTGCTGGAGCGGCTCGACGCGCACTCGATCGACGCCCAGGAGTTCTCGGTGCACCGACCGGACCTCGACGACGTCTTCCTCGCCCTGACCGACCACACGAGCACCGAGCACACGAGCAAGGAGGCGATGGCCCTGTGAGCACTGTCTCGACGCCGTTGGCCGATTCGTCGATCATGTTGCGCCGCAACCTGAAGCACAACGTGCGGAACCCGGTCACGATGTTCAACGCGGTCCTGTTCCCCATTGTGATCATGCTGATGTTCGTCAAGGTGTTCGGTGGCGCGTTCAGCGTCGGCCACAAATACATCGACTACGTGACGCCGGGTCTGCTCGTGATGGCCATCAGCTACGGGCTCGGGGCCACCGCGACGGCCGTGAACTCGGACATGACGAAGGGCATCATCAACCGGTTCAAGGTCATGGACGTCTCCCGCGGCGCCATGCTGACCGGGCACGTCGTCATCACCACGGTGCGCTCCCTGGTGGGCTGCGCCGCCATCATCGGGGTGGCCTTCGCGATGGGGTTCGACCCGGCCGCGAGCGCCGTCGACTGGCTCGGTGTGATCGGTGTCGTCGTGCTGCTCAGCTTCGCGGCCGGCTGGCTCACCGTCGCCATGGGACTGGCCGCGAAGACCGCGGAGTCGGCGGGCATGTCCGCCGTACCGCTGATCATGCTGCCGTTCCTGAGCAGCGCGTTCGTGCCCGCGGACTCGATGGGCGCCGGCGTGCGGCAGTTCGCCGAGTACCAGCCCTTCACCCCGATCATCGAGACGCTGCGCGGGCTGCTCGCGGGCAACCCGCAGAGCGGCGACGCGATCGCGGCCGTCGCCTGGTGCCTCGGGATCGCCCTCCTCGGGTACGTGTGGGCGGTCTCCACGTTCAAGAAGCGAGCGTGACCCCGACCAGCCCCGACCAGCTGGTCAGTGTCCCCCCAGAGCCGCCTCGGCGATCCGCGCACCGCGCGTCGCCGAGGCGGCTTCGCGCGCGCTCACGGCGCCCCCGGCCA
Organism: Streptomyces sp. NPDC050448; assembly: GCF_040655295.1. Taxonomy (NCBI): domain Bacteria; kingdom Bacillati; phylum Actinomycetota; class Actinomycetes; order Kitasatosporales; family Streptomycetaceae; genus Streptomyces; species Streptomyces sp. NPDC050448. The sequence continues at coordinate 66,801 of NZ_JBFAJR010000030.1, forward strand.
GGGACACCGCACACGGCATCCACCCCACACGACAGCGGCGGCCGTCAAGACCACAACCAGGTCTTGACGGCCGCCGCCGCGCGAGCCCCCGAACGAACCGGCAACGTCCCGCAATGCGGTCAGTTCGGGCGGTGTCTCACCCCTGAAGGGCCGGACCGAACCAGGTGGCGAGGGCGGTCCGGAGCCCGGAGGTGTCGGGCGCGTCGCCAGGGTCGGCCGCCCAGGCGACATGGCCGTCGGGGCGGATGAGGAGCGCGGCGGGGGCGGGGATCTCGCCGACGGCCGGGACGGGCCAGTGGTCGTCCTCGCTCCGCGCCTCGACGAGGTCGACGCGATCGGCCCAGCCCTCGACGGCCGCCGCCACCTCGGTGCTGCCGCACAGGTCGAGCAGTACGGGGCGGCCGGCGTGCAGCAGCTCGCAGACGCGGGTGGCGCCGTCGGACATCTTGAGGTCGGCGTCGGGGACCCGGCGGCCCGCCAGCTGGTGGTCGCCGTCGACCGGGTACCGGATGTCCAGTGCGGTCAGCATGCCGCGCAGGTACCCGTTGACGTTGTCGAACACCATGAGCGAGCCGAACACCTCGCGCAGTGCGTCCGTCTGTGCGCCGGGGCGGGCCAGGGCCGACTGCGCCCGGGTGTTGTGCAGAACGCGCTCCCCGACGGGGTGGCGCTCGGCGTGGTAGGTGTCCAGCAGGCTCTCCGGCGCCTTGCCGCGCACCACCGAGGCGAGCTTCCAGCCGAGGTTGACCGCGTCCTGCACGCCCATGTTCAGCCCCTGCCCGCCGGCCGGGAAGTGGATGTGCGCCGCGTCGCCCGCGAGCAGCACCCGGCCCTGCCGGTACTGGGCGGCCTGCCGCGCGGCGTCGTTGAACCGGGAGATCCACCGCGGGCTGTGCATGCCGAAGTCGGTGCCCGCGACCCTGATCAGGGACTCCCGGAGCTGCTCGAACGTCACGGGTTCGTCGCGGTCCGCGACGTGGTCGTACTCGGATGTGATCACCCGGAACCAGCCCGGCTCGAAGGCGATCGCCGACCAGTCGCCGCCGGCACAGCGGCGCACCCAGACGTAGTCCTCGGGCAGATCGGGGAGTTCGACGTCGCCGATCAGCGCGGTCATCGTCGCCGCAGTGCCGGGGAAGTCGATGCCCGACAGCTTGCGCACCGTGCTGCGCCCGCCGTCGCAGCCCACGAGGTAGCGGGCGCGCAGCGTCGCGGGGGCCGCCTCCGCCGTCGTCAGTTCGACCGTCACGCCGGCCTCGTCCTGCTGGATTCCGCTTACCTCGGACGCCCTGCGCACCCGCACGCCGAGCTCGGCGGCCCGCTCCTCCAGCAGCTGCTCGATGGCGGACTGCAGGATCATCAGCGGATAGGGGTGCCTGGATTCGAACTCGTCGAAGTCCAGATAAAGGCCGGAGAAGTGGCCCACCGGCTGCAGTGAGCCGGCCGCGAGGAAGCGATCCAGGATTCCGCGCTGGTCCAGCACTTCCAGGGTGCGGGAGTGCATCCCGCCGGCTCGCGATTCGCCCGTCCGCTCCGGGAGCCGCTCGACCACCTCCACGTCGACGCCCGCCAGCCGCAGCTCGCAGGCAAGCATCAGACCTGTCGGCCCGGCGCCCGCAATCACCACGTCTGTGTCGATGCCGCTGTGTCCCACGTCGTTCCCCCTCATTCCACTGCGCCTCTAACTTCGTTAAATACCTTCAGGTTCACGGAACGTGGATCAGCCGGTCAAGGAACGCCGGTGCCGGGACGGGGCAGGCCGCTGTCGAAGTTGCCCTGTCCCGCCGGCGGGACGGTCCGACGGGGAGCGGACGTTCCGGGGGCGTCAGCATGCAGGCTTGCCGGTCCACTCTCAACCCCATCGGCCGGCGGGCAGCGGACACCACCAACACGGTGTGAGTGGACGCGAATTCACGCGACACTCGATTCGGCCATTCGAGGATTTGTCTCGGGCGCGGGACGGCGTAAAGGGCCCCGGCGGTCGTGATGGCGGTGACGGTCCGAAGACAGGGCCGAAAAGGACGAGCGGGCACTCCCGGTCGTCGGAGGAAGGAAGGACTGGCAATGGAATCGTCGCCGCAGGTGGTCCACCAGCGAGGTGGACAGGATGAGACGTCAGAACGACAGGCCGCGCCTTCGAGCGCGCCGGTGTCGCTGGCGCAGGAAATTGCTGAGCTGTGGAGGGAAATCCTCGGCTGCCCCGGGGTCGGGGTGGAAGACGACTTCTTCGCGCTCGGCGGCAATTCGCTGTCCGGAATCAAGATTATCGACCAGGTGTCGCAGGACTACGGCGTCCGGCTGTCCGTGCGCGACTTCTACCTGGCGCAGACCCCGACCCGGGTCGCCGAGCTGATTGAGCAGGGGAGGGCGGCGGCGTGAGGTTGACGCCTGGCCCCGGGCGCGACATCGACCTCGACAGCGTCGACCTGTTCGACCTGGACCTCTACACGTCGGGCGATCCCCACCCGATCTGGGACGTGATGCGGGCGAAGGCCCCCCTGCACCACCAGGTCCTGCCGGACGGCCGCGAGTTCTGGTCGGTGACGCGCTACGAGGACGTCCACCGCGTGCTCGCAGACCACCGCGAGTTCACCTCGGAACGCGGCACGGTCCCCACCCACCTCGGGACGGACGACGTCGCGGCCGGCGTGCTGATGACGTCCACCGACCCGCCGCGGCACACCGAGGTCCGCCGGCCGCTCGGCTCCAAGCTCACCGCGCGGGCGGTGAAGTCCTGGGAAGACAGCATCCGCGGGACGGTCGTGCGCTTCCTCCAGCCGGCGCTCGACGGCGAGGTCTTCGACCTGGCCGAGAAGGCGCTGCTCCTCCCGGCGATGGTCACGGGCCCCCTGCTGGGGATCCCGGAGAAGGACTGGGCAGAACTCGTCCAGCTGACCGCGATGGTGACGGCCCCTTCGGACCCGCACTTCCAGCTGGGCAGCGAGGCCGCGACCCTGGCCATCTCCCACCACGAGCTCGTCACCTACGTCAAGGAATGGGTCAAGACCCGGCGGGAGACCGGTGAAGAGGGCGAGAGCCTGCTCCACCACCTCATGAGCGTCAGCCCGGGCGGCGTGCCGCTGAGCGACGAGGAGATCGCCCTCGACGGCTACAGCATCCTCCTGGGCGCCAACGTGACGACGCCGCACACCGTCTCGGGCACGGTGGAGGCGCTCATCGAGCGCCCCGAGCAGTTCGAGAAGGCGGCTGCCGACCTGTCGCTGATCCCGAACCTGGTCGAGGAAGGGCTGCGCTGGACGTCGGCCGCGTGCAACTTCATGCGGTACGCGGTGGACGACGTCGAGATCGGCGGGGGCACCATCCCGGCCGGCGGCGCGGTCGTGGCGTGGATCGGATCGGCCAACCGGGACGAGTCCCTGTTCCCCGACCCGCACACCTTCGACATCACGCGGGCCGGGGCCAAGCGCCAGGCCGCGTTCGGGTTCGGTACGCACTTCTGCATCGGGGCGCCGCTGGCCCGGATGACGCTGCGCATCTTCTTCGAGGAACTGCTCCAGCGCTTCGAGTCGATCGAGCTCGCCGGCGAACCGCAGCACCTGCGGTCGTACTTCATCGCCGGAATGACCCACCTCCCCATCGTCGGCAAGAAACGACAGACGCCATGACAACCGGCACCACCACCGCCACCTCGCCGTGGTTCGTCCGGCCGCAGTCCACCGAGCACCCCGCCCGGATCTTCTGCTTCCCCTTCTCCGGGTCCGGGGCGTCGGCGTTCAGCGCCTGGCCGGCCGCGATCGACGACGTCGAGGTCTGCCCCGTGCAGTTCCCCGGCCGCGAGAACCGGCTGGGCCACCCCCACTACGGCACCTACGAGAACCTCGCCGCGAGCCTGGTCGAACCGCTGGAGCCGCTGCTCGACCGGCCGTACGCGCTCTTCGGGCACTGCGCGGGCGCGCTGCCCGCGTACGAGACCGTGGTCCGGCTCGCCGAACTCGGCCTGCCCGGTCCGGCCTGCCTCTTCGTGTCGGGCCAGCCGGCCCCGCACGACGCCTCGCGCGACCGGATGCTCACCATGACCGAGCCCGAGCTGCGCGCCGAGCTGGAGGCGTTCCTCCGCAGCCGCGGGATCGAGCCGCGGCCGGACATGATCGACATGGGCATGTTCGTGCTGCTCCGTGACCACGCCGCCGCGGGCGCGTACCGGCGGCCGGAGCCCGTCAAGGTGGACTGCCCCATCGTCGTCCTGCACTGGCGGGACGACCCCGACGTGAGCCTCGACGAGCTCGAAGGGTGGCGTCAGTACTCGGATTCGGTCGACATCCGGGTGGTCGACGGCGGCCACTACGACTTCATGGACGCGCCGGACGAGCTGCAGAAGTTGCTGACCTGCTGGCGGTGAAAGCAGTGCAGCCCGTAAGAGCCGTATGCCGAGGAAACCGGAAGGAATTCGTATGAGTGGCGCAGCCGCCGACATTGCCGTCATCGGGATGTCGTGCCGTTTCCCCGGTGTGAACAACCCGGGTGAGTTCTGGCGCTTGCTGCTCGACGGGGAGTCGACCGTCGGGACGTTCCCCGAGCCCCGGGCGGCCGGATCGGACTACCGGTCCCACCCGGATGCGGACACCCTGCACTCGGGTTCGTTCCTCGACTCCGTCGATGGGTTCGACGCGGAGTTCTTCGGCACGGGTCCGGCGGAGGCCGCCGCCATGGACCCCGTGCAGCGGCTCGGGCTGGAGCTCGCCTGGGAGGCCGTCGAAGACGCCCGGGTCCCGGCGAGCGCGCTCGCGGGCCGCGAGATCGACGTCGTGGTCGCCGCCGCGCCGTCCGGGTACGACCTGCTGCGCAAGCTGTCCGGAAGCGACCGGGACGACCACTACGCCGCGCTCGGTTCGAGCGGTGCGCTGATCGCGAACCGGATCTCCAGCCTGTTCGACGTCCGCGGCATGAGCTTCTGCGCGGACTCCGGCCAGTCCTCCTCGCTCGTGTCACTGGCGCTGACGTGCGACCGGATCCGCAGCGGCGCGGTCGACATGGCGATCGCGGGCGGCGTGCACCTGATCGTCGACCCGGAAGCGGGACTGGGCCTCGCGAACCTGGGCGCCCTGTCGCCCGACGGCCGCTGCTTCACCTTCGACGAGCGGGCCAGCGGTTTCGCCCGCGGCGAGGGCGGGGCGTTCGTCGTCCTGAAGCGGCTCGACCTCGCCGTCGCCGACGGCGACCACGTCTACGCCGTGGTGCGCGGCTGGGGCGTCGGCAGCGGCGGCGCGTCCACCCGGATGCCCGACCCCAGCCCCACCGGGCAGGCGGCGGCCGTGCGGGCCGCGCTCGCCGGCGCGGACGTCCCCTTCGACAGCATCGACTACGTCGAGGCCCACGGCACCGGCACCCGCATGGGCGACCCGGCCGAGATCTCCGGTCTGCGCGAGGTGTTCCGGGACACCGGCCGCAGCCGCCCCCTGACGATCGGCTCGGCCAAGACCAACGTCGGACACCTGGAGCCGGCCGCGGGCATGGTCGGCTTCGTGAAGGCGGCGCTCTGCGTGGACCGCGCCCACCTGGTCCCGAGTCTGAACTTCCGCGCTGCGAACCCCAACATCGAGGACTTCCACGAGGACTTCGAGGTCCTGACGGCGGCGCGGCCCTGGAAGGGCGAGCCCGGCCGGCCGCGCCGCGCCGGGGTGTCGGCCTTCGGCATGGGCGGCACCAACGCGCACGTGATCCTCGAACAGGCCCCCGAGGCGCAGACGGAACCCCGTGCCGCAGGTGAGGACGTGACCTCCGCGGGCGTTCCCGGCGTGCTGCCGTGGGTGCTCTCGGCGCGGTCGGCGCAGGCCCTGCGTGAGCAGGCGGCGCGGTTGCGGGACCTCGTGGCCGCGGACGCCTCGCTGCCGGCGGCCGACGTCGGCCACTCGCTGGTTACGGCGCGCTCGCTGTTCGAGCACCGGGCCGTGGTCCTGAGCGGCAGCCGTGAGGAGGCGCTGGCCGGCCTCGACCTGGTCGCGGCGGGCGGCGACTCGGCGCGGGCGGTTCGCGGCGTGGCCACGGGGCCGGCGGGTCCCGTCGTCTTCGTGTTCCCCGGTCAGGGGTCGCAGTGGCTGGGCATGGGGAAGCAGCTGTACGCGGAGTCGGAGGTCTTCGCGCGCGCGATCGACGCGTGCGCGCGGGCTCTGGAGCCGTGGGTGGACTGGTCGCTGGTGGACGTGGTGACCGGTGCGGAGTCGGCTGCGTCGCTGGACCGGGTGGACGTGGTTCAGCCGGCCCTGTTCGCGATGATGGTGTCGTTGGCGCAGGTGTGGCGGTCGCTGGGAGTGGTCCCCGACGCTGTGGTGGGGCACTCGCAGGGCGAGATCGCCGCGGCGTGCGTGTCGGGCGCACTCTCGCTCGAGGACGCGGCGCGGATCGTTGCCCTGCGCAGCCGGGCACTGACCGACCTGGCCGGCCTGGGCGGCGGGATGAGCGCGGTCGCCGCGCCCTCCGCATGGGTTCAGGACCGGTTGGAGCAGTGGTCCGGCAGGCTTTCCGTGGCCGCCGTCAACGGGCCGGCGTCCGTGGTGATCGCCGGGGACGGCGAGGCGCTGGACGAGTTCGCCGCGATGGCGGACGGTGAAGGTGTCCGGGTGCGACGGGTCAAGGTGGACTACGCGTCGCACTCCCACCACGTCGAAAGCATCCGTGCTCGTCTGCTCGAGGACACCGCGGCCGTCTCGCCGAGGGAATCCGCGGTGAAGTTCCACTCCACGGTCACCGGCGGGCTGCTCGACACCCGCGTGCTCGACGGCGCGTACTGGTACGACAACCTGCGCTCGATGGTGCGTTTCGGCGAGGTCGTCGAAGAGCTGATGCGTGACCGCGGCGGTGTGTTCGTGGAGGTCAGCCCGCATCCCGTGCTCCAGGTGGCGATGGAGGAGGCCGCCGACGCGCTGGCGACCCCGCCGGTGCTGGCGAGCACCCTGCACAAGCGCGACGGGAGTGCGGGCAAGGTCCTGGCGTCGCTGGCCGAGCTGCACGTGCGCGGTGTGCCGGTGAACTGGAAGGCGGTGTTCGCCGCGGGCCGGCCGCGCCGGATCGGCCTGCCGACCTACGCGTTCCAGCGGCAGCGGTACTGGCTGACGGCGCCCGCCGACACCGACACCGACACCACGAACAGCCCCGCCGCGCAGACGAGCGGACCGGGCACGAGCACCGCGACAGCGGACCTGGGCTCGGAATCAGCGGTCCTCGCCCTCGTGTGCGCCGAAACGGCAGCGCTGCTGAGTGCGAAGAACGCGGCTCTGACGGGCGCCGATCTCGTGGCGAGGTCGGCCGACACCTTCAAGGTTCTGGGATTCGACTCTTCGCTCGCCGTGGGGCTCCGCAACCGGCTCGCCGCGGCGGCCGGCGTACGGCTCCCGGCCACCGTCGCGTTCACCTACCCCACTCCGCAGGGGCTGGCACGCCACATCTTCTCCCTCCTCGAGCCGCAGGCGCCCGACGCCCCGGAAGCGGTGGAGGAAGAGAGGCCGGAGAGTCGCAGTGATGATGATTTGTACGCATTGATAGAACGCGGATACGTGTAGCAGCACCGCAACACCGTTCTTCGAAGCAACTGTTGGGGGAGGCCCTGGTGGAGGATGTCGACAAGCTCCGGTCCTACTTGCGACGCGCCGTTGGCGACGCGCAGGACCTGCGCGATCGGGTGCGCGAGCTGGAGGAGTCCGCTCGCGAGCCCATCGCCGTCGTGGGGGTGGGATGTCGCTTCCCGGGTGGGGTGACGTCCCCCGAAGGGCTGTGGGGAGTCGTGTCCGACGGCGTGGACGCGATGAGCGACTTCCCGGACGACCGCGGATGGGACCTGGAGGCGCTGTACGACCCGGACCCCGAGGCAACCGGGAAGACGTACACGCGCACCGGTGGATTCCTGCACGACCTCCCGGAGTTCGACGCGCCGTTCTTCGGCATCAGCCCGCGTGAGGCGCTGTCGATGGATCCCCAGCAGCGGGTGATGCTGGAGACGTCGTGGGAGGCGCTGGAGCGGGCGGGCATGGACCCGGCCGCCCTGCGCGGTTCGGCGACCGGCGTGTTCACCGGGATCTACGGCGTCGACTACGGCCCGCGGATGGGCGGCGGCGCGGCCGGCGAGGTGGAGGGCTTCTCGCTCACGGGCACGCACACCAGCGTGGCCTCGGGCCGGGTGGCGTACACGCTGGGCCTCGACGGCCCGGCGGTGTCGACCGACACCGCGTGCTCGTCGTCGCTCGTCGCCGTCCACCTGGCCGTGCGGTCCCTGCGTTCCGGTGAGTGCACGCTGGCGCTGGCCGGCGGAGTGTCGACGATGCCGACTCCCGGGATGTTCGTGGAGCTCGCCCGTCAGCGCGGCCTGTCGGCCGACGGCCGCTGCAAGGCGTTCGCCGACGCGGCGGACGGCACCGGCTTCTCCGAGGGCGCGGGCGTCCTGGTCCTCGAACGGCTCTCCGACGCGCGCCGCAACGGCCGCCGCATCTGGGCCGTGATCCGCGGCTCGGCGATGAACCAGGACGGCGCGTCCAACGGCCTGACCGCGCCGAACCCCCTGGCGCAGCAGCGGGTCATCCGGGCCGCCCTGGCCGACGCCGGGCTGCACACGGGCGACGTGGACGTGGTGGAGGCGCACGGCACCGGCACGATGCTGGGCGACCCCATGGAGGCCGAAGCCCTGCTGGCCACCTACGGGCAGGACCGGGACTCCGACAGCCCGCTGTGGCTGGGCTCGCTGAAGTCGAACATCGGCCACACGCAGGCGGCCGCGGGCGCAGGCGGAATGATCAAGATGATCATGGCGATGCGCCACGGCGTGCTGCCCAAGACACTGCACGTGGACCGCCCGTCGACGCACGTCGACTGGTCGGCCGGTGCGGTCGAGCTGCTCACCGAGGCCCGGGAATGGGCCGACGCACCGGGCCGGCCCCGGCGCGCGGGCATCTCGTCCTTCGGCATCAGCGGCACCAACGCGCACCTGATCCTCGAGCAGGTACCCGAGACCGCCGAGCAGGTACCCGAGGCCGCGCAGGCCCCGGCCCGTCCTGCCGCGGTCTCCACCACCGGCCAGGCGTCCGACGGCGCCGCCGGGGCGGTGCCGTGGGTCCTGTCGGCGCGGTCGGCCGAGGCCCTGCGGGAGCAGGCGCTGCGGCTGCGCGACACCGTGGCCGCGGACGCGGCCCTGCCGCTCGCGGGCGTCGGGCACGCGCTGGTGACGACGCGATCGCTGTTCGAACACCGCCAGGTGGTGATCGGCTCCGACCGCGACGGACTCCTCGCCGCCCTGGCCGCCGTTGCCGCAGGTGACGAGGGCGGTCTTGCCGGTGTGGTGTCCGGAGTCGCGAAGCCGGTGGGCAAGACGGTGTTCGTGTTCCCGGGCCAGGGGGCCCAGTGGGCCGAGATGGGGCGGGAGCTGTGGGAGTCCTCCCCGGCGTTCGCCGAGCAGCTGCGCGCGTGCGCGGGGGCGCTGGAGCCGTGGGTGTCCTGGTCGTTGATCGACACCGTGTGCGGAGGGCCGGAGGCGGCGGACCTGGATGACGTGGCCGTCGTCCAGCCGGTGCTGTTCGCGGTGATGGTGTCGCTGGCCCAGGTGTGGCGTTCGCTGGGGGTGACCCCGGATGCGGTCATCGGCCACTCCCAGGGTGAGATCGCCGCGGCCTTCATCGCGGGCGTCCTGACGCTGGAGGACGCGGCGAAGATCGTGGCCGTACGGTCCCGGCTGCTGGCCACGGCCGCCGGGCAGGGCGGCATGGCCGCGATCCTGTTGCCCGAACAACGGGTGCGGGAGCTGCTGGGGCGGTGGGGCGGCCGGGTCGGGATCGCCGCGGTCAACGGACCGAACTCGACGACGGTCTCGGGTGAGACCTCGGCGGTCGAGGAACTGGTCGCGACCTGCGAATCCGAGGGTGCTCGCGCGCGGATGGTCAAGTCGAGCGTTCCCGGGCACTCGTCGCTGATGGACCAGTTCGAGGACCGGCTTCAGGACGAGCTGGGCCGGATCACCCCCGCGCCCTCGCCGGTGGCGATCTACTCGACGGTGACCGGTGGGCTGATCGACCCCGCGGATCTGGACACGGCCTACTGGTTCCGCAACCTGCGGGAACCGGTCCAGTTCGAAGCCGCCATGAGGCGCCTCGTCGAGCAGGAGCCCAACAGCGCGGTCATCGAGGTCAGCCCGCACCCGCTGCTCACGATGAACATCCAGGAGATATTCGACACCACCCCCGGTGCCACCGGGTTCGCGGTGGGCTCGCTGCGCCGCGACGAGGGCGGGTTCGCACGGTTGTACCAGTCGGCGGCCGAGGCCTTCGTGGCGGGCGTCGCGGTGTCGTGGGAGGCGGCGTTCCCGGGCTGGGACGGCCGGTGGGCCGACTTGCCCACGTACGCCTTCCAGCGGCAGCGCTACTGGCTGAACACGCCCAACGAGACCACCACCCAGAGCACGTCGGACCATCCGCTGCTCGACGCCGTCATCGATCTGCCCGATGACGCAGAGCACGGTGGAGTGGTGGGAGGCGGCCGCCTGTCGCTGGAACGCCACCCGTGGCTCGCCGACCACGTGGTCCACGGCGCCGTCCTGGTGCCGGCGACGGTGCTGGCGGAGCTGGCGGTGTGGGCGGCGAACAAGGCCGGATGCGACGTCGTCCACGAACTCACCCTGGAAACACCGCTGGTGCTGTCCCGGACGGCCGATCGCGAGATCCGCGTGGTGGTCGATGGCAAGCGTGTGGTCAGCGTGCACTCACGGGGCGAGGGCGAACCGCAGTGGACGCGGAACGCCGTCGGGGTCGTCGGTTCCGACACCGGCGCAACCCCCGGGGAGGAAGACCTCCTCTCGTGGCCGCCCGCGGGCGCGGTCAGCGTGCCCTTCGAGGACGAGTACACGCGGCTCGCCGCCCTCGGGTACGGCCACGGGCCCCTGTTCCGCGGTCTGAAGGCGGTGTGGCGGCAGGGCGACGCCCTGTTCGCGGAGGTGGAGCTGCCCGCGCCCGACGGAGCGGACCGGGGCCGGTTCCGGATCCACCCGGCCCTGCTCCACGCCGCGCTGCTCCCGATCGGCCTGGGCCGGATCGTCGACAACTCCCGGCCCGAAGGCTGGCTGCCGTTCCACTGCACGGGCATCCGCGTGAACGCCGCCGAGCCGGCCGCGCTGCGGGTCCGTCTCTCGCCCGCGGGGGAGAACGCGCTGTCCGTGACCCTCGCGGATCAGAACGGAGCACCTGTCGGCGGCATCGAATCGCTGAGCCTGCGGCCCGCGGACGTCGGGAAGCTGACCGAGCTGAGCTTCGACCACCAGGACTCGCTGTTCCAGGTGGACTGGGCCCCCCTCTCGGTCCCGTCCGCTGCACCCACAGGCCGGTACGCGGTGCTGGGAGCACCCGACGCGGTCACCGCATCCCTGGGACAGGGCGGCGCGGTCTTCGCCGACCTCGGGGAACTCGCCGCTTCCGGCGGGGAGACGCCCCCGGTCGTCATCGCCCGGATCGATCGGGCGGGCGCGGACGGCGGTGACACACCCGCGGCCGTCGAGCGCAACGTCCACCGTGTGCTGCGGTGGACGCAGGACTGGCTCTGCGACGACCGGTTCTCCACGTCACGCCTGGTCATCGTGACGCGGGATGCGTTCCACGACGAGCAGGTTCCCCACGTCGACCCCGCGGCAGCCGCGATCTGGGGATTCGTGCGCACCGCGCAGACCGAGAACCCGGGCCGGTTCACGCTCGTGGACACGGACGACCAGCCCGGTTCGTGGGCCTGCGTCCCGGCGGCGGCCGCATCCGGAGAACTCCAGCTCAAGATCCGAGCCGGCATCGTGACCACTCCGCAACTGGCACACGCCCACGGCGCGTCCGCCGGTCACGGATCCCCCGGCGCGGCGGACGACGTTCCCGCGCTCGGGTCCGGGACGGTGCTGATCACGGGTGGCACCAGCGGCCTGGGCGCGATGCTGGCCCGGCACCTCGTGGAGCACCATGGCGTGGGCCGGCTGGTGCTGACCAGCAGGCGGGGCCTGGAGGCTCCGGCGGCGGCAGGGCTGCGGGAGGAGCTGACCGGGGCGGGAGCGCAGGTCGAGGTCGTGGCCTGCGACGTCACGAGCCGTGACTCCGTCGCCGGGCTGATCGCGGCGGTGCCGTCCGAGCACCCGCTGACGGCGGTGATCCACTGCGCGGGTGTGCTGGACGACGGCGTCATCGAGGCGCTGACCGAGGACCGCGTGGACACGGTCCTCGCGCCGAAGGTGCGCGGCGCCTGGCACCTGCACGAGCTGACCAGGCACCTGGACCTCTCCGCGTTCGTGCTGTTCTCCTCGATCGCGAGTGTGCTCGGGACGGCGGGACAGGCCAACTACGCGGCGGCCAACGCGTTCCTCAACGGTCTGGCGGAAGCCCGCCGGGCCGAGGGACTGCCGGCCACCTCGCTGTGCTGGGGCTTCTGGGCGCAGCGCAGTGAGATGAGCGCCGACATCGGCGACGTGGACGTCGTACGCCTGCAACGGCAGGGCGTGCTGCCGATGTCGTCGCAGGAGGGGCTCGCGCTCTTCGACGCGGCGATCTCGGTGGACGAGCCGGTGCTGGTGCCCACGCGACTGAACCTCTCGGCACTGGGCGCGCCGCATGCCGGCCACATGGGTTCGCCCCTCCTGCGCAGTCTGACCGGGACGTTCGCCGGACCTGGCGGCTCGGGGAGCCGGAATTCCGCCGACATCGGACTCGCGCAGCAGCTGAGGTCGCTGCCGTCGGCCGACGCGGAGGCGCTGTTGCTCGATGCCATTCGGACCCAGACCGCGATCGTCCTCGGCCACCCGGACACCAGGAAGATCGGTCCCGCTGCGACGTTCAAGAAACTGGGGATCGATTCGCTCACGGCGCTGGAACTGCGGAACAAGCTGTCGGCGGTGACCGGCTTGAAGCTGCCCTCCACGCTCGTCTTCGACCACCCGAATCCGAGCGCCCTCGCCCAGTTCCTGAACGCGAGGATCACCCCCGGCTCCGGTCCCGGCCCGCAATCCCCGGCTGATCACCTCGCCAAGGAGATCGAAGGACTGGGCGCGCGGCTCGAGGACGCGTTCCTCGGGCTCGCGCAGGAGGAGCAGGCCACCATTTCCACTCTGCTCGGCGAGCTGCAGGGCCGGGTCCGTTCGCTGGCGAGCGTCGGAGCACCGGTCGGCATCGCCGACCAGATCAGTTCGGCCTCGGTGGGAGACCTTCTCTCGCTGCTCGACAAAGAGCTCGGCTAGGGGAAAGCGATGACTAACGACAACAACGCCGATGTTCTTGACTACCTCAAGCGGACATCGATCGAGCTGCTCGAAACGCGCAAGCGCCTGAAGGAGCTGACGGACGCCGCCGGCGAGCCCGTCGCGGTGGTGGGAGTCGCCTGCCGCTTCCCTGGCGGGGCGACCTCCCCGGAGGCCCTGTGGGACCTGGTCCAGGCGGGCGCGGACGTCGTGTCGGAGTTCCCGGAGGACCGCTACTGGGACCTGGAGGGCCTGTCCGACCCGGATCCGGACCGGCCGGGCACCTGCTCCACGCGCTCGGGCGGCTTCCTGTACGACGCCGGTGACTTCGACGCCGAGTTCTTCGAGATCAACCCGCGCGAGGCGCTCGCCGCCGACCCGCAGCACCGGTTGCTCCTCGAGACCTCGTGGGAGTCCCTGGAGCGGGCCGGTATCGACCCGCAGACCCTGCGCGGCAGCAGCACCGGCGTTTTCGCCGGTCTCGCGTACTTCGGGTACGGCAACCACTTCCACACCCCCGAGGCCATCTCGGGCTACGGGCAGACCGGTTCCCTGCTGAGCGTGGCGTCCGGCCGTGTGTCGTACGCGCTGGGCCTGGAGGGCCCGGCGGTGTCGACCGACACCGCGTGCTCGTCGTCGCTCGTCGCGGTGCACCAGGCGGCGCAGTCGCTGCGGCAGGGCGAATGCAGCCTCGCCCTGGCCGGCGGCGTCACCGTCATGGCGACGACGCAGGTGCTCCGGGAGATGTCGAAGCTGCGGGGCCTGTCGGCCGACGGCCGGTGCAAGGCGTTCGCCGACGCGGCGGACGGCACCGGCTTCGCCGAGGGCGTCGGCATGCTGGTCCTCGAACGGCTCTCCGACGCGCAGCGCAACGGCCGTCGCATCTGGGGCGTGATCCGCGGCTCGGCCATCAACCAGGACGGGGCCTCCAACGGCCTGACCGCACCGAGCGGGCCGGCGCAGCAGCGCGTGATCCGGGCGGCGCTGGCGAACGCCCGCGTGCAGGCGAGCGACGTGGACGTGGTGGAGGCGCACGGCACCGGCACGACGCTCGGCGACCCCATCGAGGCGCAGGCCCTGCTGGCCACCTACGGCCAGGACCGGGACTCCGACAGCCCGCTGTGGCTGGGGTCGCTGAAGTCGAACATCGGCCACACGCAGGCGGCCGCGGGCGTCGGCGGCATCATCAAGATGCTCATGGCGATGCAGCACGGGGTGCTGCCCAAGACCCTGCACGTGGACCGCCCGTCGACGCACGTCGACTGGTCGGCCGGTGCGGTGGAGCTGCTCACCGAGGCCCGGGACTGGACCAGCGCACCGGGCCGTCCCCGGCGGGCCGGCATCTCCGGCTTCGGGGCCAGCGGCACCAACGCGCACCTGATCCTCGAGCAGGCACCCGAGCAGGAGGCGGCGCCCGACGCCGCCGATCAGGCGCCGGGAGTCGCCGGCGGCCTCGTGCCGTGGGCGCTGTCGGCCCGCTCGGAGCAGGCGCTGCGGGCGCAGGCGGAGAAGCTGCGCGCATTCGTCGCCGCCGATCCGGACGCCGATGTCGCCGCCATCGGCGCGTCGCTGGTGTCGAGCCGGTCGCGGTTCGAGCACCGCGCGGTGGTGCTGGGTCGCGGCCGCGACGAGCTGCTGAGCGCGCTGGCGTCGCTGGGCGACGGCGCGGAGTCCCCCGCGGTGGTGCGCGGCGCCGCCGCGGAGCTCGGCCGTTCCGTCTTCATGTTCCCCGGCCAGGGGGCGAGGTGGACCGGTGTGGCACGGGAGCTGTACGACAGCTTCCCCGTCTTCGCGCAGAGCCTCGACGAGGTCTGCGCACGCTTCGACGCGCATCTCCCCTTCGCTCTGAAGCCGCTGCTCCTCGCCGACGAGCCCGAGGGACGCGAGCGCACGGACGTCATGCAGCCGGCGCTGTTCGCCCTGCAGGTCAGCCTGTACCGGCTGATGGCGCAGTACTGCCCGCGGCCGGACTTCCTGATCGGCCACTCGGTCGGCGAGATCGCGGCCGCCCACGTGTCCGGAGTCTTTGACCTGGACACGGCGACCCGGATCGTGGCCGCCCGCGGACGGGTCATGCAGAAGGTCACCGAGCCCGGTGCCATGCTGGCGGTCCGCGCCTCGGAAGCCGACGTGAACGAGCTGCTCGGCGAGTACACCCGGGTCGGCATCGCCGCCGTCAACGGCCCGGAGTCGGTGGTGGTCTCGGGCCTGCGCGACGAGGTCCACGCCCTTAGGGACCGGCTCGTCGCCGACGGCAGGTCGGCGAAGCTGCTCCCGGTCGACCACGCGTTCCACTCCCCGCTCATGGACCCGATCCTGGACGAGTTCGCGGAATCGATTCAGCAGCTGCCCGCGGGCGAGCTGTCGATCCCGATCGTCTCGACCCGGCTGGGCCGCGAGGCCACGCTCGGGGAACTGACGTCCGCCGGGCACTGGGTGGACCACGTCCGCGAGCCCGTGCGCTTCTACGACGCGGTGGAGCGCGCCCGCGAGGCCGGAGCGGACGTCTTCCTCGAAGTCGGTCCGGGGGCGACGCTCACGGGCATCACCAAGGACGCCTTCGCCGGCGAGGGCGTGAACGACGCGGTCGTCCTGTCCTCCTCGCGGCGGGACCGCGGGGCAACGCAGGCGCTGGCCGCCGCACTGGCCGAACTGCACGTCCGGGGCGGCTGCGTCGACTGGGACGCCCTGTTCGGGACGCGTGAGCGGGTGGACCTGCCGACGTACGCGTTCCAGCGCCAGCACTACTGGCTGGACCTCCTGGCCGGGATGGCGTCGGCGGACGTGGCCTCCGCCGGTCTTTCGGCCCCGGAGCACCCGCTGCTGGGCGCCGTGGTGGACCACCCCGGCACCGGCGAGGTGGTGTTCACCGACCTGTGGTCCCTGCGGACCCACGACTGGCTCGCCGATCACGCCGTGTTCGGTGCGGTCGTCGTACCGGCGACGGCCTACATGGACCTGGCGCTGTCGGTGGGCGACTACGTCGGGTGCGCCGCGGTCGAGGAACTCTCCCTGGAAGTTCCCCTGATTCTTCCCGACTCGGGCGACGTACAGGTGCGGGTCGTCGTCGGTGCGGCCGACGAGACGGGACGCCGCTCCCTGGACGTGTACTCGCGTCCCGCCGAGGACGGCGCGACGGCGGGCGGCTGGACCCGTCACGCGATGGGCAACCTCGCACCGGGCACCCCGCAGACGGCCGGGTGGGCCGACGACACGCGCGCGCTCGCCGTGTGGCCGCCGGCCGGGGCGAAGCAGCTCGACTTCGACGGTCTCTACGACTCCCTCGCGGACGGCGGCTTCGACTACGGTCCGACCTTCCGCGGGCTGCGCGAGGTCTGGCAGCACGGCGACGACCTCTTCGCCCTCGCCACCCTGCCGGAAACCGCCGAAGGCGCGGCCGGGGGCGGGTTCGCCCTCCACCCGGCGCTGATCGACACCGTGCTGCACGCGGTGGTGGTCGGGGGTGTCATCAAGGTGACGGGCGACCAGGGCTGGATGCCCTTCTCGTGGTCCGGCGTGCACCTGGCCGGGGAGTGCGGCCCGACCGTGAAGGTCCGGCTCACCCCGGCCGGCGAAGGCGTCGTGTCCGTGGCGATCGCCGACGAGCACGGCCGCAAGATCGCCCACGTCGACGCGCTGACGTTCCGGCCGGCCAGTGCCGAGCAGGTGCGCTCGGCGCGCGGCGGCCAGGAGCAGCCGCTGTACGAACTGGAATGGCGAGCGGCCCGGCAGAGCAAGCAGGAAACCCCCCGCGGGCAGTGGGGCGTCCTCGGTGCGAAGAACGGCCTGGCCTCCCGGATCGCCGAGGCGGGCGACGAAAGCGTCGCGTTCTACGCGTCCATGGACGATGTCCTCTCGGGGACCGCACCCCGGCACGTCGTCCTCTGCCTCGACGACTTCGTCGCCGCCGGCCCCGACCTGCTCACCACGGTCGCAGGCGCGGACAAGCACGTCCTCGACTCGGTCCAGCGGTTCCTCGCCGAGGAGCAGCTCGCCGCATCCACACTGGTGGTGCTCACCCGCCTGGCCCTGGGCACCGGAGCGGGGGAGAGCGTCGAAAGCCTCCCCGGCGCCTCCGTGTGGGGCCTGATCCGGTCCGCCCAGACAGAGCACCCCGGCAGGTTCCGGCTCGTCGACATCGACGACGACGAGACCTCCCGGGCGGGCTTCCCGGACGCGCTCGCCATCGATGAAGACCAACTGGCGCTGCGCGGCGGCGCGTACCTCGTGCCCCGCATGACGCCGGCCTCACCCGCGGACCACCAGATCGAGCCGCCGGCGGCCGGCGCTCACCGGCTGGGCATCCCGACCAAGGGCACGCTGGAGAACCTGACCTGGGTGCCGTGCCCCGAGGTGGAAGCGCCCCTGACGAGCGGGCAGGTCCGCATCGCCGTCCAGGCCGCCGGCCTCAACTTCCGCGACGTCACGATCGCCCTGGGGCTGATCGACAGGACGGCCATCGATGCCGGCCTCGGCAGTGAGGGCGCCGGAGTCGTGCTGGAGGTGGCGGACGACGTGACCAGTCTTTCGCCCGGTGACCGGGTGACGGGCATCTTCTCCGGTGCCTTCGGCCGCGTGGCCGTGGCGGATCACCGCATGGTCACGCCCATCCCCGACGGGTGGAGCTACGCCGAGGCGGCGTCCATGCCGAGCACCTTCCTCACCGCCTACTACGCGCTCTTCCACGTGACGAAGCTGGAGAAGGGGCAGCGGATCCTCATCCACGCCGCGGCCGGCGGCGTCGGAATGGCCGCCGTCCAGCTGGCGAAGCACGTCGGCGCCGAGATCTACGCAACCGCGAGCCCCGCCAAGTGGCCCACCCTGCGCGGCCTGGGCCTGGACGACGACCACCTGGCGTCGTCGCGCGACCTGGAGTTCGCGCAGAAGTTCCTGGACTCCTCGGGCGGTCGCGGTGTGGACGTCGTCCTGAACTCCCTCGCGCACACGTTCGTCGACGCCTCGCTGAAGCTCCTCCCCCAGGGCGGAAACTTCGTCGAGATGGGGAAGACGGACATCCGCGATCCCCAGCGGGTGGCAGCCGATCACCCCGGAGTCGACTACGAGGCCTTCGACCTCTACGCGGCCGGCCCGGACGCGATCCAGGAGATGTTCCGGGCCGTCATGGAGCTGTTCGCCGACGGACGGGTGGGGCTGAGCCCGATCTCCGTCCGGAACATCCGCGACGCGCGCAGGACGTTCCGCGAGATGAGCCAGGGCCGCCACGTCGGCAAGCTGGTATTCGAAGTGGGCGACGGCCTCGGCGGCGGCACCGTGCTCGTCACCGGCGGGACCGGGGGAGTGGGTTCGCTCGTGGCGCGGCACCTCGTGACCGAACACGGCGTGCGGAGCCTGATGCTGGCGAGCCGCCGGGGAATGGCGGCCGAAGGGGTTCCCGAGCTGGTTGCGGACCTGGAGAGCGCGGGCGCCGCGGTCAGAGTCGTGGAATGCGATGTCGCGGACCGGGCCGCCGTGGCGGACATGCTCGCGGACATGCCCCGCCAGTACCCGCTGACGGCGGTCGTGCACGCGGCAGGTGTGCTGGCGGACGGCACCGTCGAGTCGCTGACCGCGCAGAGCGTCGACCGCGTGCTGCGCGCCAAGGTCGGCGGTGCGGTCAACCTGCACGAGCTGACCAGGGAACACAACCTGTCGGCGTTCATCAACTTCTCCGCCCTCGCGGGCACGCTCGGCACCGCAGGACAGGCGAACTACGCCGCGGCGAACGGGTTCCTGGACGGTCTGGCGGCGCAGCGCAAGGCATCCGGCCTGGCCGGCACCTCGCTGTGCTGGGGCTGGTGGGAGCAGAGCAGCGGCATGACAGGGGACCTGGACCAGGCCGACCTCTCCCGGCTCCGGCGGATGGGCATCGCCGCGATGCCGACGGCCGAGGCACTGGCCCTGTTCGACTCGGCGTGCGCGTTCGACAAGCCCGTCCTCATCCCGGCTCGGGTGGACGTCGCCGCGCTGCGCAGCAAGGGCGGTGACGAGCTGCCGCTGCTCCTGCGCGGCCTCGCCGACGGCGGTCGTCCCCGCCGCAACAAGGCGGGCACGGCCAAGGACGGCGGCTCTCCCGTCCTGTCCGCCAGGCTGGTCACCCTGCCGGCGGCCGAGGCGGAGGCAGCCGTCCTGGACTGGGTCCGCGACCAGGTCGCCATCGTGCTCGGACACCCGTCCGGCGCGGCCGTCGACGCCGACCAGGCGTTCACCCAGCTCGGATTCGACTCGCTGACCGCGGTCGAACTGTGCAACCGCCTGGCTTCCTCGACCGGACTGCGCCTGCCGTCCACCCTCATCTTCAGCTACCCGACGCCACGCGAGCTGGGCCTGCACCTCGTCGGCCTGCTGCGCCCGGCGCCGGACACGGGTTCGGCCGAGGGCACGGACGCGGAGATCCGGGAACTGCTGCGGACCGTCTCGATCGACAGCCTGCGCAGCGCGGGCGTCCTGGAGCTGGTCCTGGCCTGTGCCGACCCGGCCCGGCCGAGCGGCGACGGGGACGTGGCGGACGCGGACACCGCCGCGGACGAACTGTCGGACATGGACCTGGACGCCCTGCTCGACCTGGCTCTGGATGAGAAGAGGTAAGTGACATGACCAACTCCGCGGATCAGACGGCGGAGGGCGCGGACCGGGTCCAGCGGGCGCTTCGCGCCCTGCTGGAAGAGCGGGACCGCCTCCGCCAGGAGAACGACGCCCTGAAGGCCGGCCGTGGCGAGCCGATCGCCGTGGTGTCCATGGCGTGCCGCTACCCGGGAGGCGTGTCGTCGCCCGAGGAGCTGTGGGATGTGATCCGCAGCGGCCGGGACGTCGTGGGCGAGTTCCCGGCGGACCGCGGGTGGCGGGACGTGTACGACCCGGACCCCGACACCGTCGGCAGCGCATACGTGCGTCAGGGAGGGTTCCTGACGGACGTCGCCGGCTTCGACGCGGACTTCTTCGGCATCAGCCCGCGCGAGGCGCTGGCGACCGATCCGCAGCAGCGCCTGCTGCTGGAGACGTCGTGGGAGGCCTTCGAGCGGGCGGGCATCGTCCCCGCCGACGTACGCGGCAGCGAGGTCGGCGTCTTCTCCGGGGTCAGCTCGACCGAGTACGGGTGGCGTTTCCTGGAGGCGGGCCAGAGCGAGCTGGAGGGCTACCTGCTGTACGGCAGCTCGCTGAGCGTCGCGTCCGGCCGGGTGGCGTACGAGCTGGGGCTGACCGGGCCGGCGGTGTCCGTGGACACGGCGTGCTCGTCGTCCCTGGTCACCCTGCACATGGCGGTGCAGTCACTGCGTGCGGGGGAGTGCTCGCTCGCGCTGGCAGGCGGGGCGCTGGTGATGTCGACGCCCGCGGCCTTCGTGGAGTTCGCCCGGCAGCGCGCTCTGTCGGCCGATGGCCGGTGCAAGGCCTTCGCGGACGGAGCCGACGGAACCGGCTGGGCCGAGGGAGTGGGCGTGCTGCTGCTGGAGCGGCTGTCCGACGCCCGCCGCAACGGCCACCCGGTGCTCGCCGTCGTCCGCGGTTCCGCGGTGAATCAGGACGGGGCCAGCAACGGTCTGACCGCTCCCAACGGCCGCGCCCAGGAGAAGGTGATCCGGCGGGCCCTGGCGAACGCGGGGGTCGCGGCCTCCGAGGTGGACCTGGTCGAAGCCCACGGCACCGGAACCACCCTGGGCGATCCCATCGAGGCAGACGCTCTGCTGGCGACCTACGGGAAGGACCGGGCCGAGGGCAGGCCGCTCTGGCTGGGATCCCTGAAGTCGAACATGGGCCACGCCCAGGCCGCCGCCGGGGTCGGCGGGATCATCAAGGCCGTGATGGCCATGCGCCACGGTTATCTGCCGAAGACCTTGCACGTGGATGCGCCCACGCAGCACGTGGACTGGTCCTCCGGCGGGGTCGAACTGCTGGTGGAGGGCCGTGAGTGGACCCGGGCGGACGGTCCGCGGCGGGCCGGCGTGTCGTCGTTCGGAGTCAGCGGCACCAACGCGCACATCATCCTGGAGGAGGCTCCGCCGCAGGAGCGGGCGGACGAGCGCGGTCCGGACTCGGGCGTCGTCGGCGGGCTCGTGCCGTGGGTGCTGTCGGCCAAGAGCGCGGCGGCCCTTCAGCTGCAGGCGGGCAAGCTGCGCGACTTCGTCGCCGCCGATCCGGACGCCGATGTCGCCGCCATCGGCGCGTCGCTGGTGTCGAGCCGGTCGCGGTTCCAGCACCGTGCGGTGGTACTGGGACGCGGCCGCGACGAGCTGCTGAGCGCGCTGGCGTCGCTGGGCGACGGCGCGGAGTCCCCCGCGGTGGTGCGCGGCGCCGCCGGGAAGCCCGGCGGTGTCGCCTTCATGTTCCCCGGACAGGGGTCGCAGTGGGTCGGCATGGGCCGGCAGCTGTACGACACCTTCCCGGTCTTCGCGCAGAGCCTCGACGCGTGCGCGGCCGCACTGTCCGAGTGGGCCGACTGGTCGCTGCTCGATGTGGTGCGCGGATTGGCGGGGGCGCCGTCACTGGACCGGGTGGACGTGGTCCAGCCGGCGCTGTTCTCGGTGATGGTGTCCATGGCCGCCCTGTGGCGTTCCTGGGGCGTGGAGCCGGCCGCGGTGATCGGGCACAGCCAGGGCGAGATCGCCGCCGCCTACGTGTGCGGTGCGCTGTCGCTGCGGGACGCCACCAAGATCGTGGCGCTCCGCAGCCAGGCTCTGGTGGATCTGATCGGTCACGGCGGGATGGCATCGGTCGCGGAGTCCGCTGACGTCGTAGCGGAACGTCTCGCTCCGTGGGGCGACCAGCTGAGCATCGCGGTGGTCAACGGCCCCCGCTCGGTGGTGGTGTCCGGGGAGCCGGACGCACTCGACGAATTCGTCGAGAAGATGAAGGCCGACGGTGCTCAGGCCCGTCGAATTTCGGTGGACTATGCCTCGCATTCCCACCACGTGACCCGGGTTCGTGACAAGGTGATCGGCGCACTGTCCGACGTGAGCCCGAAATCGTCGACGCTGCCCCTCTACTCGACGCTGTACGGCGAGGTCATCGACACCGCCGAGCTGAACGGCGACTACTGGTACAGCAACCTGCGCGAAAAGGTCCTCTTCGAAACTTCCGTCCGGCGACTGGCCGAGGACGGTTTCCGGGTCTTCATCGAGATGAGCCCGCACCCCGTTCTGACCGTCCCGGTGCAGGAGATCGTCGAGGACGTGGACGACGCGGTGGTCCTGGCGTCGTCGCGCCGCGACCGGGGCGAGGTGGAGGCCGTGGTCGGCTCGCTGGCCCAGCTGCACGTCCGGGGCGGCTCCGTGGACTGGCACGCCCTGCTCGGGACGCGTGAGCGGGTGGATCTGCCGACGTACGCGTTCCAGCGGCAGCGGTACTGGTTGAACTCCTCGCACACGGCGGTGGCGGCGGAGGTGCCCTCGACGGAGCCGCCCGCAGGCGATGACCACCTCGTCCCCCTGTCGGACAGGGTCTGCGCCCTCCCCGACGACGACGCGAAGGCACTCGTGCTCGAGCACGTCCTCGAGAAGGTCGCCGTCGTACTCGGACGCCCCTCCAGCGAGTCCCTCGACCCCGACCAGGAGTTCAGGGAGATCGGATTCGACTCGCTGCTGTCGGTCGAGCTGAGCAAGCGCCTGACCGCGTCGACCGGACTCAAGCTGAGGGCGAACCTGGTGCTGAAGCACCCGTCACCGCGGCTGATCGCCGAGCACGTCACGTCCTCGATGGCCAAGCGCGGTCCGCAGTGATCCCCTCGTGTTCCGGGCGCATTCCCGCCCCGTAGGAATGTCCCGCCGGCGGGACACCGCAAGCTCGACAGCGGCTTGTCCCGCCCGGCACCGACTTGTCTTGAACGGCTGACTCACTTCCCTGAAGGTGGGGGTGATCTGTGAAGTTCTCCGGTTCCCGGGCCTGTTTGCTGAGGGGTTGATCAGTGTGCGTTCGTTCGGTGCGTCGTCTGCGCATAAAGGCATGTGGCGGGCGCAGGAAATGGCTCCCGACACGCCGAACCATGCGCTGACCATGTGGGATGTGGACGGTGAGCTGGACGCGGCAGTCATGGAATCCGCGTTCCTGCACGTGATGGGCGAGGCGGAGGTGCTGCGCGTCAACTTCGTCGACGACGGCAGCGGGCTGCGCCTCGTACCCCGGGAGCTGGGGGACTGGCGGCCGTTCTTCCTGGACCTCAGTGGCGAGGCCGATCCCGAGCAGGCGGCGCGCGAAGCGCTGTCCGACATGGTGCGGCAGCCGTTCGACCTGTCGCGGGATCTGCTGTTCCGGCTGGGTGTGGTCAAACTCGCGGCGGCCCGCTCCCTCCTGGTGATCGCCTACCACCACCTCATATCGGACGGGTTCGGCGCGGGTGGCCTGCTGTCGCGGCGCCTCGCCGAGGTGTACACGGCGCTGGTGCGGGGTGAGAAGGTACCGGAGCTGCCGCACCCGTGGGACACCGAGTCGTTCGCTGCCGAGGCAACGGAGTACCTCGCCTCCCCGAAGTTCACCGAGGACACGGAGTTCTGGCGCGACTACCTGAAGGATGCTCCGGCACCCGCGCAGGTTCCGCGTGTCGCCCTGTCCGACGCGATGCGGTCCGCGCTCTCCGAACCGGTGAGCAGCGCCGACCGCTGGTCGGAGGTGGCCGAAACCATCGGCATGGTGAGCCGGACGCTGACCGTTCCGCGCGCCGAGGCGGACGTGTGGACCGAGACCGCGACGTCCATGGGCGTGTGGATGTCGCAGATGCTGACCGCCGCCGCGGCGGTGTTCTTCCGGCACCGTTGCGACCGTCCGGAGTTCCTCCTCTCGCTGGCCGTGGGCAACCGCGTCGGAGTGGCGAGCAGGACGCCCGGCCTGGCGGTGAACGTGGTGCCGGTGCGGGTGGCCGTTCCGCTCGGTGCGACCTTCGCCGAGATCGCCGACGCGATGGTCGACGAGACGTACGACCTCTTCGATCACACCGCCTGCCACTACTCGGACATCCAGCGCGCGAGCGGAACCGTCCTGAGCGGCCGCGGCAGTTTCGGTGCCGTCATGAACGTCGTCGAGTTCGTGGAGCAACTCCACTTCGCCGACAGCCCGGCGCGCTACTCCGGCGCGACGACCGGAACCTTCGAGGAACTGTCGATCGGCGTCTACACCGACGGGAGCGCCGACAGCGACCTCTACATCCGGCTCGACGCCCCTGCGAGCCTGTACCACCGCGCGGAGCTGCGCTTCCTCGGCGAGGAGCTGATCGCGCACATCCGTGCCGTGGTGGCCGCCGGTGAGCAGCCGGTCGGCGCGCTGGACGTGGTGAGTGGTGTCGAGCGCGACGGTGTGCTGACGGCACCGAACGACACGGATGCGCCGCTGCCGGGGCTGACGGTTGCGGAGCTGTTCGCCCGACAGGTGGAGCGGGACCCCTATGCCGTCGCGATGGTGTCCGGCGACTCGGAGGTCTCGTACCGGGATCTGGACGAGCGCTCGAGCCGTCTGGCCGAGGCGCTGCGACGGCGGCACGTCGGACCCGAGACGGTCGTGGCCGTGGCGATGCCCCGATCGGTGGACCTCGCCGTCGCCCTGCTGGGCGTGGTGAAGGCGGGCGGAGCCTACCTGCCGATCGACCCGACGCTCCCGCCGGAGCGGATCGGGTCGCAGGCCGGCGACTCTTCGGCGCGCGCACTGCTCACCGATGCGGCCACAGCCGGAGCGATCTCCTCCGGCCCGGACGTTCCGGTGATCGTGTTCGACGACATCCTGTCGGACACCGCCGGCGATGACGGCAACGGTGTGCCGGAGGCTGCGGTCCCCTCGCACCAGGACAACCTGCTGGCCGTGATGCACAGCTCCGGACCGACCGGTGCGGCCGCCGCAGTCGCCGTGACGCACCGGAACATGGAGCGGTTCGTCAAGGACCGCCACTGGAAGGAGGCCGGCCACAGCGCCGTGCTGTGGCATGCGCCGCACACCTCCGATGCGCTCGCCCTCGAACTGTGGGTGCCGTTGCTGAACGGCGGCCGGGTGGTCGTGGCTCCTGCGGGGGAGCTCGGCATCGATGCGCTGACCGAAGTGCGAGCGGCGAACGAGATCTCCACGGTGTGGCTGCCCGCCGGCCTGTTCTCGGCGATCGCGGCAGAACGCCCCGAGTGCCTTGCCGGGTTGCGCGAGGTGTGGACCGGTGGTGACCGCGTGTCCACGGCCGCGCTGCGCCGGGTCCGCGAGGCCTGCCCCGAGCTGACGATCGTCACCGGCCACGGCCTGACGGAAACGACCGTGTTCGCCGCATGCCATCGTCTGGCCGCGGACGAACCGGTTCGCCTCGCGTCCGCGGTCGGCCGCCCGATGGACAACACCGCCCTCTACGTGCTGGGGCCGGGACTGGCCCCGGTCCCCGTCGGCGTGACCGGAGAGCTGTACGTGGCCGGGCCCGGCGTGGCGCGTGGATACGCCGGTCGGCCCGGGCCGACCGCGGAGCGTTTCGTGCCCTGTCCGTTCGGTCCGGACGGCGCTCTCATGTACCGGACCGGAGACCGGGTGCGGTGGGGTACCGGCGGCCGGCTCGAGTACGTGGCCCGGGCCGACGCCCAGGTGGATGTGCGTGGCGTCCGGGTCGAGTTGGCCGAGGTCGAAGAGGTGCTGTCCGAGTACAGCGGCCTTGCACAGTCGGTAGTGGTCGTCAGGGAGGACGGTTCCGGGCAGCAGCGGCTGGTGGCCTATGTGGTCCCGGTGCGCGGCCAGGCCGTTTCGGGTGAAGAGCTGCGCCGGTTCGCCGCAGGGTGGCTGCCGGAGTCCATGGTGCCGTCGGTGTTCACGGTGCTGGAACGCCTGCCGTTGACGGCCAACGGGACGGTGGACCGGGCGTCGCTGCCGGAGCCCGAGTTCGACGGCGGGAAGTACCGGGCACCGCGCAACGAAACCGAGCGGGTTCTGGCCGCTGCGTTCGCCGACGTGCTCGAGCTGGACCGGGTGGGCATCGACCAGGACTTCTTCGACCTCGGTGGCAACTCGCTGCGGGCGATCAGACTGGTCGGCCTGATCCGGGCGGAGCTGAAGCAAGAGGTGTCGATCCGCAGACTGTTCGCGGCGCGCACCGTCATCGGCCTGTCGGACATGTGGAAGGACCTTTCCCAGTCCAGCAGGCCGACTCTGAGCAGGAGGACGAAGGCGGGCGCAGTCCTCTGATCACCGGCCCCCGCTCAACCAAGTGTTGAGCGGGGGTCTCGCGTTTTTCCAGTCAGCAGTGGTTTCGTTTGAGCTCTCCATTGACATACCGTGCGGCACATTTCTTTTCCCGTCGCTGCTACAAAGGAGAAAGAGAATCATGGATTCTTTGGCCGAAGCCCTGCTGGCTGGTGCCGGCCCGGGTGAGATCGGCAGACACGAACTCCCGACGGAATTCGAGGCCGCGCACATCCTGGCCTCGGATGTCGGCATGTTCGACGGCGTGGCGGACAAGGACGTCCGCAAGTCGCTGCATGTCGGGCAGGTCCCGATGCCGGACATCGCTCCGGACGAGGTGGTCGTCGCCGTCATGGCGAGTTCCATCAACTACAACACGGTGTGGTCGGCGACGTTCGAGCCGGTACCCACCTTCGAGTTCCTCAAGCGCTACGCCCGGGAGGGCGGGTACGCCGCCCGGCACGATCTGCCGCACCAGGTGGTGGGGTCGGACGCGGCAGGCGTCGTCGTGCGGGTCGGGGCCGGGGTGCGGCGCTGGAAGGTGGGCGACCACGTGGTCGCCAGCTGTGTCCAGGTCGACGAGCAGGAGCCGGCGACGCACGCCGACGCGATGCTCGGGACGGGGCAGCGGATCTGGGGTTACGAGACGAACTTCGGCGGGCTCGCCCACTACTCGGTGGTCCGCGCGAGCCAGCTGCTGCCCAAGCCGGCGCATCTGACCTGGGAGGAGTCGGCCGGTGTCCTGCTGACCGCGGCGACTTCCTACCGGATGCTGGTCGGTGACAACGGCGCGCGGATCAAGCAGGGCGATGTCGTGCTCATCTGGGGTGCGACGGGCGGGCTGGGCGCGTTCGCGGTGCAGATGGTGAAGAACGCGGGCGGTATCGCCGTCGGCGTGGTCAGCTCCGAGCGCAAGGCCGAGGTGCTGCGCCGGCTCGGGTGCGACGTGGTGATCAACCGCAACGAGATCGGCTTGGACGGGGACGACGCGCTCACCCCGGAGCGGACGATCGAGCTGGGCAAGCGGCTCGGCCGGGAGATCCGGCGGCAGGTCGGCGAGGACCCGCACGTCGTGCTCGACTACATCGGGCGGGCGACGTTCGGGATTTCGGTGTTCGTCGTGCGCAAGGGCGGAGTGGTCGTCACCTGCGGATCGAGCACGGGTTATGACCACCACTTCGACAACCGCTACCTCTGGATGAATCTCAAACGCATCGTGGGCAGCCACGCGGCGAATCTCCAGGAACAGGCGGAGTGCAACAGGCTCTTCCGGCTGGGGCACCTTTCCCCCATTCTTTCCGAGGTGTTTCCGCTGAAGGAAGTGGGCGAGGCCGCACGGCTGGTCCAATTGAACAGGCACACCGGAAAGGTCGGCGTGCTCTGCCTCGCACCCGAGGAGGGGCTCGGGGTCACCGATCCCGTACTGCGGGAGAAGATCGGGGTGGCGCGGATCAATCCGCTGCGCGGTTCCGGTGCGCCCTCTTCCGCCGAGGTGTGCTGACGTGGGAATCGGAATACTTTCCACCGGCTCCTACCTGCCCAAGAACGAGGTGGGCAACGAGGAGGTCGCCGAGCGCGTCGGCGTCACCGCGGAGTGGATCGAGCGCAAGACGCAGATCCGGTCCCGGCGGTACGCGGCCCCGCACGAGGCGACGTCCGATCTGGCGGTGAAGGCTGCCGAACGGGCGCTGGAGCAGGCGGAGCTGACCGCGGAGCAGATCGACTACGTCATCGTCTCGACCTCCACCGGGGACTTCCCGCAGCCGCCCACGTCGTACCTGGTGCAGCACGGGCTGGGCGCCTACGGCGCGGCCTGCTTCGACGTCAATGTCGTGTGCAGCGGCTTCGTCTACGCGCTGTCCCTGGCCCACAGCCTGGTGGCCGTGCGGCCGGACGCCCGGGTGCTGGTGATCGGGGCGGACGTGTACTCGCGGATCCTGGACTTCACGGACCGCAGGACGGCGATCCTGTTCGCCGACGGCGCCGGGGCCGCGGTCGTCGGGGCGGTTCCGGAGCCGTACGGGATCATCGCGAGCGACCTGTCCAGCCGCGGCGACGCGCATCACCTGATCCGTGTCGAGGCCGGCGGCAGCCGCAATCCGGCGTCGGCGGCGACCGTCGCGGAGGGCGGCCACTTCTTCAAGATGGACGGCCGAGGCGTGAGGGACTTCGTCGCCGAGCACGTCCCGCCGGCGCTGGTCGCGCTGGCACGCAAGGCCGGGGTGGACATCGGCGCCGTCGACCACTTCGTACCGCACCAGGCCAACGGCGTGATGCTCGGCGAGGTCGTCGAGCGCGCGGGGCTGGGCGCCGCGCAGACGCATCGCACGCTGATCCGGTACGGGAACGTCGGCAGTGCCTCGGTGCCCGTCGCACTCGACGAGGCCAACCGCACGGGAGCGCTGTCGCCGGGGGACCTGGTGCTGCTCGCCGGGTTCGGCGGCGGCATGTCGATCGGAGCATCACTTCTGACCTGGGGGGCCCACGCATGACCACGTCCACGCAGAGCGCCGGTACGGGCATCCACCGGGTGGGTGTCGTCGGCAGCGGCATCATGGGCACCGGCATCGCCGAACTGTGCGCGAAGGCCGGGCTGAACGTGACGGTCGCGGTGTTCTCCGAGTCGTCGCTGGTGACGGCGCCGCAGCGGCTGGCCGCGTCCCTCGACCGGGGGGTGGCCAAGGGCAAACTGACCGCGCAGGAACGCGACGCGGCGCTGGGCCGGGTGTCGTTCACCCGCGACCTCGGCGAGCTGGCGGACCGCCAGCTGGTGGTCGAGGCGGTCAAGGAGGACCAGCAGCTCAAGCTGGAGGTGTTCGCCACCCTCGACAAGATCGTCGAAGACCCGGACGCGATCCTGGCGACCAACACGTCCTCGATCCCGGTCGCACGGCTCGCCGCCGCGACCCGGCGTCCGGGCCAGGTGCTCGGCATGCACTTCTTCAACCCGGTGCCGGCGCTGCCGCTCGTCGAGCTCGTCGGCTCGGTGCTGACGGACGAGGCCGTGAGCGCGCGGGCGCTGGTCTTCGTCCGCGATGTCCTCGGCAAGAAGCCGATCGCCGCGCCGGACCGGGCGGGCTTCCTCGTCAACGCGCTGCTGTTCCCCTATCTGCTGTCCGCGGTCCGGATGGTCGAGGCGGGCCTGGCGACCGCCGAGGTCGTCGACCAGGGCATGGTGCAGGGCTGTTCGCATCCGATGGGGCCGCTGCGGCTCGCCGACCTGATCGGCCTGGACACCACCGTGTCCATCGCGCAGGCCATGTACGAGGAGTTCAAGGAGCCGCTGTACACGCCTCCGCCGCTGCTGCTGCGCATGGTCGAGGGGGGTCTGCTGGGCAAGAAGTCCGGCCGCGGTTTCTACACGTACGCGTGACATCCCCCCCGGCGGCGCGGAGCGGGTCCCGCCGCCGCGGCCCGGGTCCTCCGGGATCACGCCGGGTGCGCTGCGCGGTGTCCGGGCGGCCGTCACTGATGCGGGATGTCGACGCCGGCCGCGCGGAGGTTCGCCTCGAGCAGTTCGTTCAGCCGGGCGGCCGCCGGCGCCTGGTCTTCCCGGTGGTGGTTGATCAGCCCGTAGCGGGTGGCGGCGTCGGGTCTGGCCCGGAACTCGTCCGGCATCGACAGCAGTTCGCGGCTGGCCAGCACCATGGCGCACAGGGCGGACGCGAGATCGTCGAGCCGTGGGTCGTGCGGATCCCACGACTCGGCCTCCTGGCAGCGCTTCACCAGTTCGACGTACTGAGGGTCGCCGAGCTGGTGCTCGAGCTGGATCAGGAAGCTTTCGAAGACCTCCGGTACCAGGGCACGGGCCAGTATCAGGGCTTCCTGCTGGATGGCCACGTAGTCGGCGCTGAAGCCGAGCTCGGCGAGCCGGTCCAAGGCCGCGCAGGCGCGCTCGGGCAGCAGGAGCCGGTCGCCGGCGGCGAGCCGGTGCAGCACCGCGCGCCGCGCGATCAGCTCCTCGATCCGATCGGTGAGCCGCCGCTCGACGTCGTCCAGGGCGGAGGCGAACCGCTCGGGATCGGCGTCGAGCAGATCTCCGATCTCGGCCAGCGGCACGCCCGCGCCGGCGAGCGTGCGGACCTGGACCAGCCGCAAGATCTCGGACGATCCGTACCGGCGATATCCGGAGCCATCGCGTTCCGGTTCGTCGACCAGGCCGAGCCGGTGGTAGTGGCGCACGGTTTTCACCGTGACGTCGGCGAATGCGGCCGCCTGACCGATCGTGAGCCCGTACACCATCTGCTCAGCGAGCCCTCTGATCGTGAGCGGCCGCGGTCTCGCGTACGGCGTCGGCAATGGCCCGGAAGTCCTTGCGCAGAACGTGGGAGTGGTTGCTCGCGACCTTCGCGCTCACCCTGACGTTCGGGTTCCGGGCGAGCACCGGATCGAGTGAGGCCCGCATCTTTTCCATCTCCTCCTGGCCCCCGCCGAGGCTGCCACCCGTGGCGAGGACATACCGCACCGGGTAGGTCACGCGGTCGAGGACCGGTCCGATGGAGGCGTTGATCTCGTTGGCCTCGATGTTGATATCGGCGTGCTGGTCGGCGGTCATCCGCGCGGCCAGGCCCAGCGGGCGCACCAGCGGCAGCAGGAACCGCATCCGGCGGAACAGGCGCCGGATCCGCTCGCGGCCGTCCTCGCCGGTCAGACCGTACGGAATGGCGCCGTCCACGGTCACCGCCCCCAAGACGCGGTGCGGATTCCGGTCGGCCCAGTGCACCGCGAGCGCCGCACCGTAGGACCAGCCGACGAGCAGCGGCCGGTCCACCCCGGTCGCCTCGAGGACGGCATCGATGTCCCGGACACACGCCTCGAAGGAGTAGTCCGCCGACCGCTTCGACCGGCCGCGGGCCCGCTCGTCGAACGTGATGTGCCGCCAGCCGGTGCCGAGTTCGGCGATCACGGGCCGCCAGGTCCGGTGGTCGGCGTAGGAGCCGTTGAGGTAGACGACGGGACGGCCGGGGCCGCGCGTGTCGGTGACGGCCAGGGCCGTGTCGTCGACGGGGACCATGCCGGTCCAGGCCGAGGTAGTGGAATGTGTCATGCAATCAGCGTCCACCCTGACCCTGGGTCAAGGTCAACCGCGAGATCGATCCGGACCCCGAGTTTGGCTGACCGCCGGTGTGGACCCGGCGGCAACTGATCGACGGCATACGGTGGCGCAGACGCACGGGTGCACCGCGGCGGGACGCGCCGGAACGGTCACGCGGACCCGCTGGGGGCCGTCGCCCGCGAGAGACCCGTCTTGTCCGGTATTCGCCTGCCGTGAGCGGTCAGCCGGGCCATGCGGTGGGACACGAAGACCTCCGTGCGGTGAAGAGTCGGCCTCTCCACCACACCGGAGGTCCCGGTCAGGAAGCGGCGGTGCCGACGAGCAGCCCCTCGGTCACGGTCGCAGCGACCTGGCCGACGTGGTCGGCGAGGTAGAAGTGGCCGCCGGGGAAGACCTTCAGAGCGAAGTCGCCGCTGGTGTGCTCCCGCCATGTCCGAGCCTCGTCGACCGTCACCATCGGGTCGCTGTCCCCGATCAGGGCGGTTATCGCAGTGGCGAGCGGCTCTCCCCCGCGCCAGGTGTACCCGCCGAGGGCCCGGTAGTCGGCGCGCAGCGCCGGCAGCACCATCTCCAGGACCTCGGGGTTGTCGAGCATGGCCTGATCGGTGCCGCCCAGCCTGCGCATCTCGGCCAGCACGTCGGCGTCGTCGTGGAGGTCGGGGATGGTGTCCCGGGGGTCCGGCGCGCCCCGGCCGGAGAGGAACAGCCGCTGGGGGCCGGGCAGGTTGCCTTCGCGGGCGAGCAGCCGGGCCGTCTCGAACGCGACGAGCGCGCCCATGCTGTGCCCGAACAGGGCGTACGGCCGTCCGGAGTCCGCGGCGAGTTCGCGGGCCAGCTCCTCGGCCACCGCCGCGATGAGCGGGGCCAGGGCCGTGAACGGGGCCTCACGGTACCGGTCCTGGCGCCCTGGGTACTGTACGGACACCACGTCGAAGTCGGCAGGCAGCGTACGCGCCAGATGCGTGTACGCCGTCGCGGAGCCCCCCGCATGCGGGAAGCACACGAGCCGTGGCCCATCCCCCGCGGCCGTGGTGAAGCGCCGGAACCACGTGCTGTTCACTGTTGGTGTGTCCCTTCGTCTGTGCCGGCCCACCGGTGCCCGGCTGTGGTCGGCCCGGCCGGTCGAAGGCCCGCCGGTGCCCTCGGGGGGATAGGGGGCGCCGACGGGCGGTTCGGTGCCCCGCGAGGGCTCGCGCCCGTCCGTACCGGAGCTCACGACCCGAGCATTGCGCCCCGCCCTCGACGGGTGCTCGCAGGACGGTGGAGAGCGGGCGCGACGGGCCCGACGCGACGGGCCCGACCGGCTGCCGCCGTCGAAGCCCCGCCTCGTTCAGGTGCCTGCTCAAGCCGACGCTGGGCGACCGCACAAGCGCCTCTCTATCAGTGGTGCATAGCCTCCGGGGAGGTATACGACCCTGCACCGCAACGCGTGTCCGCCGAGGTGTGTCTGCCTGCACTCGCGGACCAGCACCGACAGGAGCCGACACACGTATGTCCGTGGAAACCACTGCCCCCGGCGTGTCAGGGGCGTGTGACAAAGAAGTCCGGCGTCTGGATCGGGTGATCATCCGGTTCGCGGGCGACTCCGGTGACGGTATGCAGCTCACGGGTGACCGGTTCACCTCGGAGACGGCCTCCTTCGGGAACGACCTCTCCACGCTGCCGAACTTCCCGGCCGAGATCCGGGCGCCTGCCGGGACCCTGCCGGGGGTGTCGTCGTTCCAACTGCACTTCGCCGACCACGACATCCTCACCCCCGGCGACGCGCCGGACGTGCTGGTGGCGATGAATCCGGCGGCGCTGAAGGCGAACATCGCGGATGTGCCGCGCGGCGCCGAGATCATCATCAATACCGATGAATTCACCAAGCGCCCGATGGCCAAGGTGGGCTACGAGACCTCACCGCTGGAAGACGGCTCGCTGGACGGCTACCGCGTGCACCCGGTCCCGCTGACCACGCTGACCGTGGAGGCCCTCAAGGAGTTCGACCTGTCCCGCAAGGAGGCCGAGCGGAGCAAGAACATGTTCGCGCTCGGGCTGCTGTCGTGGATGTACCACCGGCCGACCGAGGGCACGGAGCGGTTCCTGAAGGCCAAGTTCGCCAAGAAGCCCGAGATCATGAAGGCGAACCTGGCGGCGTTCCACGCGGGCTGGAACTTCGGCGAGACGACGGAGGACTTCGCGGTCTCCTACGAGGTGGCCCCGGCGACCCGCGCCTTCCCGACCGGCACGTACCGCAACATCTCCGGGAACCTGGCCCTGTCCTACGGGCTGATCGCGGCGGGCCGGCAGGCCGACCTGCCGCTCTACCTGGGCTCGTACCCGATCACCCCGGCCTCGGACATCCTGCACGAGCTGAGCAAGCACAAGAACTTCGGCGTGCGCACGTTCCAGGCGGAGGACGAGATCGCCGGCATCGGCGCGGCGCTCGGCGCGGCCTTCGGCGGCTCGCTCGCGGTGACCACGACTTCCGGCCCGGGCGTGGCGCTGAAGTCCGAGACGATCGGCCTCGCGGTCTCCCTCGAGCTGCCGCTGCTGATCGTGGACATCCAGCGCGGCGGCCCCTCCACCGGCCTGCCGACCAAGACCGAGCAGGCGGACCTGCTCCAGGCGATGTACGGGCGCAACGGCGAGGCACCGGTCCCGATCGTCGCCCCGCGCACCCCGGCCGACTGCTTCGACGCGGCCCTGGACGCGGCCCGGATCGCGCTGACGTACCGCACCCCGGTGTTCCTGCTCTCCGACGGCTACCTGGCCAATGGCTCCGAGCCCTGGCGGATCCCCGAGGCGGACGGACTGCCGGATCTGCGCACCCAGTTCGCCGAGCGCCCCAACCACACGCTCGCGGACGGCACCGAGGTGTTCTGGCCGTACAAGCGCGATCCGCAGACGCTGGCCCGCCCGTGGGCGGTCCCCGGGACGCCCGGTCTGGAGCACCGGATCGGCGGCATCGAGAAGCAGGACGGCACGGGCAACATCTCGTACGACCCGGCCAACCACGACTTCATGGTCCGCACCCGCCAGGCCAAGATCGACGGCATCGAGGTCCCCGACCTCGACGTCGACGACCCCACCGGCAGCGCGGGCACCCTCGTGCTCGGCTGGGGTTCGACGTACGGGCCGATCACGGCGGCGGTGCGCAGGCTGCGAGGCGCGGGCACGCCGATCGCCCAGGCCCACCTGCGCCACCTCAACCCGTTCCCGCGGAATCTCGGTGAGGTGCTGAAGCACTACGACAAGGTGGTGATCCCCGAGATGAACCTCGGGCAGCTCGCCACCCTGATCCGGGCCAAGTACCTGGTCGACGCCCAGTCGTACACCCAGGTCAACGGAATGCCGTTCAAGGCGGAGCAGCTCGCGACCGCCCTCAAGGAGGCCATCGATGCCCACTGAGGCCCTGACCCTCGTGCCCAAGTCCGAAGTGCCTCTGGCTGCCCGGGACTTCAAGTCGGACCAGGAGGTCCGCTGGTGCCCCGGCTGCGGCGACTACGCGGTGCTCGCGGCCGTCCAGGGCTTCATGCCCGAGCTCGGAC
>NZ_JBFAJR010000031.1:0-101674 GCF_040655295.1 Streptomyces sp. NPDC050448
AGGTTCCGGGTCAGCCCGAAACTTCCTCGGCGAGCCGTGCCCGCAGGGCCGGGTGGTCCGCGACCACCGTCGCCGAACCGGGGGCGATCTCCGTGAATCCGGCATCCCGGACCACCGGCAGCCCGCTCCCGCTCAGCTCCGCCCACCGCTCGCGCGCGGCCGTCCGGACGGCCAGCCGGAAACCGGAGTCCTGCCAGGCGGTGCGCTCCGGGCCGGTCAGCTCCCACCACGCCAGCTGCGCAGCGTGCCCGGCCTGGGCCATCGCCTTGCCGGCGGACATCTCCAGGTCCGGGTTGAGCCACAGCACCG
Source organism: Streptomyces sp. NPDC050448 (assembly GCF_040655295.1). NCBI lineage: Bacteria > Bacillati > Actinomycetota > Actinomycetes > Kitasatosporales > Streptomycetaceae > Streptomyces > Streptomyces sp. NPDC050448. The sequence continues at coordinate 310 of NZ_JBFAJR010000031.1, forward strand.
GAATCCCCGGCGCGGCCGGAGCGACCGGCTCCGGGTCGTCCAGGTCGGTCCCCGAGACCTGGAGCTTCGCGAGCCCCTTGGGCCAGCCGTCCAACGGCACCGGCGGGAAGACCCGTACCTCCGCCATGTCGCCGTGCACCGTGACGCCGGGCAGGGCTGCGGTCTTGCGCCACTCCGCCCCGCGCGCCCGCCGCACCACCTTCCGGATCCGGGCGTCCTGCCAGTCCCGGACCGCCTCGGCCCACTCGCCCTCGCCGTGCGCCCGCTCGTCCGTCAGCAGGGCCAGGACGGCCCGGGCCGCCGTCTCCAGGGCGTCCGTCCGGGCGGGCGGTTCGGCCTTCTCGATCCGCACCACCAGGGGGAGGACGAACTGCGGTGCCTCGTCGCGGGCGACGCGCTCCTGCCGGAAAGGGCTGTCCGCCCCGACTGCGGGTACGTCTGAAGTGTGGTTCGGGTGCTGGCTGCTCATCCCGCCAAGGATGCCAGGCTCCCCCTTCAGGATGATGTCGCAGGGTCCCGGGCCGGGTGAGGATCGAGGCCATGAAGAGTGATCTTTTTGCCTCCGAGAACCTCGCCCAGCCGTCCGCCGTTCCCGGCATGACCCTGCAGAACGCCAAGGCCGTGAAGTGCACCGTCAACGGTGAAATGCTGGCCCGCCAGGGCTCGATGGTCGCTTTCCGCGGGAACCTCCGGTTCGAGCGCAAGGGCCAGGGCATAGGCGGCATGCTCAAGCGCGCCGTCACCGGCGAGGGCCTCGCGCTGATGTCCGTACGCGGGCAGGGCGAGGCCTGGTTCGCGCACGAGGCCGGCAACTGCTTCATCATCGACTTCGAGCCCGGCGACTCCCTGACCATCAACGGCCGCAACGTGCTCTGCTTCGACCCCACGCTCTCGTACGAGATCAAGATGGTGAAGGGCGCCGGCATGACCGGTGGCGGCATCTTCAACAGCCTCTTCACCGGTACCGGCAAGCTCGCCGTGGTCTGCGACGGCAACCCGATCATCATCCCCGTCACGGCGCAGAACCCCGTGTACGTGGACACCGACGCGGTGGTCGGCTGGAGCGCACAACTGGAGACGGGCCTGCACCGCTCCCAGTCGGTCGGCTCGATGATCCGCGGCGGCTCCGGCGAGGCGATCCAGCTGATGCTGCGCGGCGAGGGCTTCGTCATCGTCCGCCCCAGCGAGGTGACCGAGACGGCGGCGGACCACTGAAGCTCACCGGCGTGGGCCGCCGTTACGGACTGCGGCGGCCCTGGGTGCTGCGCGGAGTCGAACTCGACCTGCCGGCCGGCGCCCTCGTCCGCATCGAAGGCCGCAACGGCGGCGGCAAGTCCACCCTGCTGCGGATCGTCGCCGGGATCGACACCCCCTCCGAGGGGCGGATCGCCGGTCGCCCCCGCCGCACGGCGTACGTCCCCGAGCGCTTCCCGGCGGCGCTGCCGCTCACGGCGACGGCCTACCTGACCCACATGGGCCGGGTGCACGGGCTCGCGCGCGCGGAGGCGGCGCACCGGGCGGCCCGCTGGCTGGAGCGCTTCGGCGCCGCCGCGTACGCGCACACCCCGCTGGCCGAACTCTCCAAGGGCTCCAGCCAGAAGGTGGCCGTCGCCCAGGCGCTGCTCGCCGAGCCCGGACTGCTCGTCCTCGACGAAGCCTGGACCGGGCTGGATGCGCCCGCCCGCGCCGAGCTGGACCGGGCCGTCGCCGAGCGGACCGCCGCCGGAGGCACCGTGGTCTTCGTGGACCACGACCCGGCGCGGCTCGCGGGCACGGCCGACGCGCACCACCGGGTCGAGGGGGTCGCGCTGGTCCCCGTACGGGAGACCGCGGACGCGGGGCCGTACGTACGGATCGAGGCCGCCGGACCCCCCGGTTCCGAGCCGCCCCCGGGCCTGGCCGCGGAGCCCGCGCCCGGCGGGGGCCTGCTGCTGACGGTGCCCGCCGCCCGCTCGGACGCGGTGCTGCGCGAGCTGCTCACCGCGCAGTCGCCCTGGCACATCCGAACCGTGGAGGAGCTGCCGTGACCGGCCTGCTGCGATACCAGAGCGTCCTGCTGCTGCGCTCCCACCGCTGGATCGGCCCGCTTCTCCTGTACGCGGCGTTCCTGGCCGCCGGGGTCCGCCCGGGCGACCCGCTGCTGGATTCACTCGGCTTCGCGGCTGCGGGACTGGTGCCGATCACGGCCTGGCTGGTCCGGATCTGCGTGACCAACGAGCCCGACGCCGCCCGCGACTGCGCGGCCGCCGCGGCCGGTCCCGTACGGGTCCACGCGGCCGCCCTGCTGACCGCGCTGGGCGGGGCGCTGCTCGCGGGGACTGTGGGCACGGCGGTGGTGCTGCTGATCGGCGACCCCCGCACGGTGGAACACGTGGAACCGGAGGAGGCCGCCCTGGCCGGGGTGCTGGCGCTCCTCGCGTGCACGCTCACCGGCGCGGCCGTGGGGGCGCTGTGCAGCCGGCCGCTGCTGCGCTCGACGGGGGTCGCGGTCCTGGCGGGCGCCCTGGGCTCCCTGCTGGCCTGGGGCATCGCCGGCTCCCCGGCGCGCAGTGCGGTGACCGCGCTGGTGGAGGGTTCCCGGGCGCACACCGTGACGCTGCCGGTGACGGCCTGCGCGGGGGCGCTGGTGCTGGCGTGCGCAGCGGGTGCGGTGGCCTGCCTCGTCAGCGCGCGCCGGGGCTGAGTACGCTCGCGGGCATGGACGAAGTGGACCGGCCGGCCGAGACCGAGCCGTACTGCCTCCCCCGGCCACCGCTGGGGGGATCCCCAGCCCCGGGGGCGCCGGCGGGGCGGGTGGCCGGGCCGCCGTACGCCGACTGCCTGGAGTGCGGCAAGCCCACCGAGTACGGGGTCGCGACCCCGGGCGTGGTGCTGTGCCCGGTGTGCGAGTGGCAGGACGCGCAGCGCACGGCCTGCTCCGGCTGAGGCCCCTGGCCCCGGCCTACTTCCCGATGAGTTCGGACACCTTCACGAAGCGGTAGCCGCGCTTGCGCAGCTCCGGGACGATCTTCTGGACGGCCTCCTCGGTGACCGGGGCGGCGCTGCGCGTGCAGTGCATGACCACCACCGAGCCGGGCTTCACTCCGGTGAGGACCTGCTCGGCCACCGCGTTCGGGTCCTTCGCGAAGGCGTCCCCGCTGACCACGTCCCACTGGACGGCCGTGACCTTGGCCGTGGAGATGGCGCGCAGCGCCTGGTCGTCGTAGCAGCCGCCGGGGAAGCGGAAGTACGGGACCGTGTTGACCGCGCCGGCTTTGCGGAAGGCGGCGGAGGCCCGGTCGACGTCGGCGCGGGCGGCGGCCTCGTCGAGTGCGGGGAGTCCGTAGCAGGGCGACTTGAAGGCGTGGTGGCTGTACGAGTGGTTCGCGATCTCGAAGTTCGGATCGGTGCCGATGGACTTGGCCTGGTCCGGGTACTCCTCGGCCCAGCGGCCCGTCATGAAGATCGTGGACGGCACCTTGAGCTGCCGCAGGGTCGCGATCAGCTGGGGGTTGTCGAAGTGCTCCCCGCCCGCCGCGCGCGGCCCCTGGTCGGAGGTCATGTCGGCGTCGAAGGTCAGCGCGACGGTCTTGTCGGTCTGCTGCTTGGCCCGCTCGAAGACCGGGGTCAGGCCGTTCGGGCCGGGCGCCAGGGTCGGGGCCTTGGCGGGCGGCGGGGCGGCCGGGGAGGAGCCGGCTGCCTGCGGGGAGGCGGGGGAGGACGGCGGCGCGGAGGCCCCGGGGGTGCCCATACGGGCCTGGCTGCCGGAACCGGAACCGGAGGTGCCGCTGCCGCCTCCGCATCCGGCGAGGGCGGTGCAGAGAGCGGCACCGAGGGCGGCCGCGACCGCCACATTGCGCACAGAAAGGGTCACGGATGCAAAATATATGACGATCTGCCAAGCAGACTGCCGCGGCGCGAGGGCGAGCCTCCGAATCGCCCGTCCGCGCGACTTCGGGTCCTCGCGTCCTCGCGTCCTCGCGTCCTCGGGTCCTGGCGCGGTCGGGTCGTCAGGTCGTCAGCAGCCGGGCGCGGCACGCCTCGACGTCGAAATCGGCCGCGGGATAGCGCGGAGCGAGCTCCTCCAGGTGCTCCAGGAGCAGCTTGCTGACCGCCCAGTTGCGGTACCACTTGCGGTCCGCGGGGACCACGTACCAGGGTGCGGCGTCGCCGCCGCAGCGCTCCAGGGCCAGCTCGTACGCGTGCCGGTACTCGGCCCACATGCCGCGCTCGTCGATGTCGGTCGGGCTGAACTTCCAGTGCTTGTCGGGGTTGTCGAGCCGCTCCAGCAGCCGCTTGCGCTGCTCCTCGTAGCTGATGTGGAGGAAGACCTTCAGCACGGTCACGCCGTCGTCCGCGAGGGCCTCCTCGAACCGGTTGATCTGGGCGTACCGGCGGTTCAGCCGGCTGCGCGACACCAGCTCGCGGACGCGGGCGATGAGGACGTCCTCGTAGTGCGAGCGGTCGAAGATGCCGATCTCGCCCGGCTGGGGGAGGGCCTGTTCGATGCGCCAGAGGAAGGGGTGGCTCTGCTCCTCGGGGGTGGGCGCCTTGAAGGCCCTGATACGGCAGCCCGAGGGGTTGAACAGACCGATCACGTGCTTCACCGTGCCGCCCTTGCCGCTGGTGTCCGTCCCCTGGAGGACGAGCAGGACGCGGCGGCGGTCGCCGGCGGTGCTGGCCGCGTACAGCCGTTCCTGGAGGGAGGCGAGCGGCTCGGCCAGCTGCGCGGTGGCGGCCAGGCCGGCGGCCTTGCCGGTGGGGCCGGCGGGGGTCGCGGAGGGATCGAAGGCGCCGAGGTCGAGGCGCTCACCGGCGGGGACGCGAAGCACCGGGCCCAGGAGGGTGTCCTGGCCGGCCCGCTTCGGGGCTTTGCCGGTCTTCTCGCTCTTCTCCTCGTCCTTCTTCTCGTCCTTCTTGGTCTTCTTGGCCACCGCCACCGCCACCTACCCCGATCCGGTCGATTCCCTCCGATCCTCCACCACATCGAACGGGGTCGCGAGGGCACGGCCGGTTCAGCGCCAGGGGCCCGTCACGGCGAAGGTGGTCCCCGGCGCGTAGGCGTTGACGTACATCGTGCGCCCGTCCGGGGAGAAGGTGACCCCGGCGAACTCCCCCCACTCCGGGGCGCCGGGCCGGCCGATGTCGTCGGCGTTGCGGGCCATCGGGTAGACCTCGCCGCCCGGGGTGACGCCGAAGACGTACTGCGCCCCGCCGCCGTCCTCGCACACCATCAGGCCGCCGTCCGGAGCCAGGCAGATGTTGTCGGGGGAGTCCCCGGGCAGCTGGATGTCGGTGGCCGGGCCGAAACGCACGTCCAGGCGGATCGTCGCGCGCCGCGGGTCGTGGAACCACACCTGGCCGTGGTGGTCGGCGGACGCGCCCTCGGCGGTGCGGGCGTAGCTGGAGACGAAGTGGACGCCGCCGTCGCCCCAGTAGCAGCCCTCCAGCTTCTGCGCGTGGGTGATCCCGCCCGGCCCGAAGTCCTGGAACCGGATCGGGGTGCGGGCCGCCGAGGGGTCCGGTACGGGGACCCACTCGACCGGGAACTCGGCGCCCGGCTCGTCCACCACCGAGAGGTCCGCCAGCCCGGGTACGCGCAGGGCCTGGAGGCTGCCGCCGGCGCGCAGGGAGCCGGGGCCGCCGAGGGGCTGCGCGGGCAGGAACCGGTAGAAGAGCCCGAAGGGCCGGGTGAAGGCGTCCTCGGTCTCGTAGACGGTACCGCGGTACGGGTCCACGGCGACGGCCTCGTGCGCGAAGCGGCCCATCGCGGTGAGCGGGACGGGGCCGCAGCGGTGCGGGTCGGCGGGGTCGACCTCGAAGACGTAGCCGTGGTCCTTGGTGTACCCGGAGGTCCCGGCCCGGTCCTCGGTCTCCTCGCAGCTGAGCCAGGTGTTCCAGGGGGTGCGGCCGCCCGCGCAGTTGACGGCCGTGCCGGCGAGGGCGACGCGCTCGGCGGTGACGCCGCCGCTCGGGTCGAGGTCGAGGAGGGTGCAGCCGCCGAGGGCGCGGGGGTCGTAGGTGAGGCCGTCGACGGCGGGGACGCGGAGGGCGGCGGTGGTGCGGTTCTCGTGGTTGCGGACGAGGCGGACGCGGCCGGCCCCCGCGTCGAAGGCGGCCATGCCGTCGCAGTTGGCCGGCACGGGGCCTTCGCCGGAGCGGAGGGGGTCGCCGGCGCGGGAGAGCACCCGGTAGCCGAATCCGGCGGGGAGGTCGAGCAGCTTGCGGGGATCGGGCAGCAGCGGCCCGTACCCCTGGCGGGGCGGGGTCGCGTGGGAGCTCCCGGCGAAGAGGGCGCCGAGGGCTCCGGTGAAGGCGATTGCGAGGCAGGTGCCGGTGCCGGCGGCGAGCAGGGTGCGGCGGGTGACGGACATCGGCGGCTCCCGGGGCGAGGGGTGAGGGGGCCGTGGTACCACGCGGATCCGCCGCCCGCGCTCTGACGCGTACGACGCCTGCCGCGACTCACCCCACCGGACCCGGGCCCTGCCCGTGCCCGGTGGGGCTACCGGGGCCGGCGCCCGAATCCCCGCGCCTCCATCGCCGGCGGGGCCGGATGGGGCCGGGCGGCGCCGGAACGGGCTCGGCGGGCTGGTTGCCGCGCAGCGGCAATCCCAGCCTCGCCGGCGTCCGAGGCGCGGGCCCGGGCAGAGCCCGGTGAACGGGAGAAGGGCGGGCAGGGGTCAGGCCCGCGCAGCGGGAACCCGCCCCGCCGGGGCGCAGGTGTCAGACCAGCTCGGCGCTGAGGGTGATCGTCGTGCCCGTCAGGGCCTGGCTGACCGGGCAGTTCTTCTTCGCGTCCTCGGCGGCCGCGGCGAAGCCCTCCGCGTCCAGGCCCGGGACCTCCGCGCGCACGGTCAGGTGGATGCCGGTGATGCCCTCACCCGGCTGGAAGGTCACATCGGCCTTGGTCTCCACCCGGGTGGGCGGGGTGCCGGCACCGTCCAGGCCGTGCGAGAGGGCCATCGAGTAGCAGCTGGAGTGCGCGGCGGCGATCAGCTCTTCCGGGCTGGTCTTGCCGTTCGCGGCCTCGGCGCGCGAGGGCCAGGAGACGTCGAACGAGCCCCGGCCCGAGGAGTCGAGGGTGACGACACCGGTGCCCTTGAGCAGGTTGCCTTCCCAGTTGGTGTGCGCGGTACGCGTGGTGGCCATGGTGGATCCCTTCGCAGAAGTGGGAACGGCCGGCCCGTACGGGACAGGCCGGCGCCCCCAAACCTACTGGGACACCAGGGGTTTCGCGTCGCGCGCCAGTGCAGTGAGTCTCGAGATGGCGCGGAAGTACTTCTTGCGGTAGCCGCCGTTCAGCATTTCTTCACTGAAGAGGCGGTCGAACGGCACCCCGGACGCCAGCACCGGTATCTCGCGGTCGTACAGGCGGTCCGCCAGGACCACCAGGCGCAGCGCCGTCGACTGGTCCGGGACCGGGCCGACGTCGGTCAGGCAGACCGCCGATATGCCGTCGGTCAGCGCGCCGTACCGGCTCGGGTGCACCCGGGCCAGGTGTTCCAGCAGGCCCGGGAAGTCGTCCAGGCTCGCGCCCTCGGTCGCGTACGCGGCCTTGGTGACCTGCTCGTCCGAGAACGGCGCCGGTGCCTCCGGCAGGCCGCGGTGGCGGTAGTCCTGGCCGTCGATGCGCAGCGGGCGGAAGTGCGCCGACAGCCCCTGGATCTCCCGCAGGAAGTCCGCGGCGGCGAACCGGCCCTCGCCGAGCTTGCCGGGCAGGGTGTTGGAGGTGGCGGCCAGCGCCACGCCCTGCTCGACGAGGCGGCTGAGCAGGGAGGAGACGAGGACGGTGTCGCCCGGGTCGTCCAGTTCGAACTCGTCGATACAGAGGAGGCGGTGGCCGCCCAGGGTCTGGACCGTCTGCTGGAAGCCGAGCGCGCCGACCAGGTTGGTCAGCTCCACGAAGGTGCCGAAGGCCTTGAGCGCGGGCTCGGCCGGGGTGGCGTGCCAGAGGGAGGCCAGCAGGTGGGTCTTGCCGACGCCGTAGCCGCCGTCGAGGTAGACCCCGCGCGGGGCGGCGGGGGCGGTGTTCTTCGGGGTCCTCGCGAACCAGCGCCGCCTGCCGCTGCCGCTCGCGTGGGATCCGCCCAGGCCGGCGGCGAAGCCGCCGAGCACGGTGACGGCCTCGGCCTGGCTCGGCTGAGTGTCGTCCGGGTTGTACGTGTCGAAGCGCACCGAGTCGAAACGCGGCGGCGGCACCATCTCGGCCACCAGCCGTTCGGCGGGCACCCGCGGCTCGCGGGCGCACAGGGCCTGCGGGCCGACGTCGGCCGGGCCGGCTATCGGGGGTCGCCCGTAGGTGGATCCGGAGGTGGAGAGTGATGTTGACACAGCCCTTAACTCTACGGGGCGTGGCACACTGCACCGATGCGACGCCTGTTCCCTGTGACCGATCAGACATCAGCCCCCGCGGACAGCGGTGACCGTGAGTGGTCGCTGGACGAGCTGGCGGAGGCGTACGCGTACCCCGAGCTCGGCCCGGAGGGCCACTGGCTGCGTGCCAACATGGTCTCCACCCTGGACGGCGCGGCCCAGCACGACGGGCGCTCGCAGCCGATCTCCGGCGAGACCGACATGCGGATCTTCGGCACCCTGCGGGCGCTGGCCGATGTGGTGGTCGTCGGCGCCGAAACGGTTCGCCAGGAGGGTTACCGCCCGGCCCGGGCCCGGGAGGCCTTCGCGGCCCGGCGCGCGGCCGCCGGGCAGGGCCCCGCGCCCGCGATCGCGGTGGTCACCGCCGGTCTGGACCTGGACTTCTCGCTGCCCCTGTTCACCTCCCCCCTGGTGCCCACCCTCGTGGTGACCGGGGCGGCCGCGCCCGCCGATCGGGTGGCCGCGGCCGCCGCGGCGGGGGCCGAGGTGGTGGTGGCCGGCGACGGGGCCGGCGCGGATCCGGCCCGGGTGGTGCGGGAGCTCGCGGACCGGGGGCTGCGCCGCCAGCTCACCGAGGGCGGGCCCCGGCTGCTGGGGCAGTTCGTGGCCGCCGACGCGCTGGACGAGCTGTGCCTGACCATCGCGCCGATGCTCGCGGCGGGCGGCGCCCAGCGCATCTCCGCAGGGCCCTCCGTCGCCGTGCCGCACCGGCTGGCGCCGGCCTCTGTACTGGAAGAGGCTGGGTTCCTCTTCACGAGCTACCGTCGGATCTGACAAGGGGCGGAATTTATTGTTCCGCTTAGCTTCCGCCGGGCACATACCTGGGCAGACATGTCCGCGCAAGGCCCCGTGCGAGAGCGGGGCAGGATGGTTTCCGCAGGGGCCGGCCGACCGGCCCCGGCCCATGAAGGAGAGGGCGTCCGTGTTCACGAGCGTATTGATGATCGAGCAGCCGCTGACCGGCTTCGACGTGGACTTCGTCACCAGCCTGCACGGGGACGACCCGGTCTCCTTCCTCGTCCTGATGCAGCCCCGGGGCGACCAGGACCGGCTGCTGCGCGCGATCGACGACGTGGCGCTCGGCGAGCTCCCGGAGGCGCTCCGCGAGGCCGACATCCCGGAGGGCCACGCCGCCCGCGGCCCGGCCGAGCAGGCTCTGGTGCTCTCGCTGGAGGCCCTGCGCAAGAAGGGCGCCAAGGCCAGCGGGCAGATCATCGAGGACCACCCGCTCGACAAGCTGAGGAGCGTCGTGGAGGAGTCGAACGCCGACGAGGTGATCGTCCTGACCGCCCCGCACTTCGTCGAGGAGTTCTTCCACCGGGACTGGGCCTCCCGCGCGCGCCACAAGGTCGGGGTTCCGGTGCTCAAGCTCTTCGCCCACAACGAATAGGCTGGCGTCCGACACACGCGCCGGGACGGTCCGCACCGCCGAGACCCCCGGCGTACCGACCCGCACCCTGGGGAGATCCCGTATGACGCCGCCCGGCCTGCCGAACGCCATGGAACGCCCGCACTTCATCGGCATCGGCGGCGCCGGGATGTCCGGCATCGCGAAGATCCTCGCCCAGCGCGGCGCGCAGGTCGCCGGCAGCGACGCCAAGGACTCCGACACCGCCCGGGCGCTGCGCGCCCACGGCGCCACGGTCCACATCGGGCACGCGGCGGGCCACCTCGCCGACGACGCCACCTGTGTCGTCGTCTCCAGCGCCATCCGCGCCGACAACCCGGAGCTGGCCCGCGCCGCCGAGCTCGGCATCCCCGTCGTGCACCGCTCCGACGCCCTGGCCGGCCTGATGGACGGCCTGCGGCCGATCGCGGTCGCCGGCACGCACGGCAAGACCACCACCACCTCGATGCTGGCGGTGTCCCTGTCGGCCCTGGGCCTGGACCCCTCGTACGCCATCGGCGGGGACCTGGACGCCCCGGGCTCCAACGCCCACCACGGCGAGGGCGACATCTTCGTGGCCGAGGCGGACGAAAGCGACCGCAGCTTCCACAAGTACACCCCGCAGGTCGCGATCATCCTCAACGCGGAGCTCGACCACCACGCGAACTACGCGTCGATGGACGAGATCTACGAGTCCTTCGAGACCTTCGTCGGCAAGATCGTGCCCGGCGGCACCCTGGTCATCGCCCACGGCCAGGCGGGTGCCGCCGAGATCGCCGGCCGGGTCCGCGGCACCGAGGGCCTGAGCGTCGTCACGTACGGCGAGGAGGAAGGCGCCGACGTCCGGATCACCAAGATCACCCCGCGCGGTCTGACCAGCGAGGTCACCGTGGTCATCGACGGCCGGATGCTCACCTTCACCGTCTCCGTGCCCGGTCGCCACTACGCGCACAACGCCGTCGCGGCCCTCGCGGCCGGCGTCGCCCTCGGCATCCCGGCACACAACCTCGCCTCCGCCCTCGGCAAGTACACCGGCGTCAAGCGCCGCCTCCAGCTCAAGGGCGAGGCCGCGGGCGTGCAGGTCATCGACTCCTACGCGCACCACCCGACCGAGATGACCGCCGACCTGGAGGCCATCCGGGGCGCCGCCGGGGACTCCCGGATCCTGGTCGTCTTCCAGCCGCACCTCTTCTCCCGCACCCAGGAGCTGGGCAAGGAGATGGGCCAGGCCCTCTCCCTCGCCGACTCCGCCGTGGTCCTGGACATCTACCCGGCCCGCGAGGACCCGATCCCCGGCATCACCAGCGAGATCATCATCGCGGCGGCCCGTACCGCGGGCGCCGACGTCACCGCCGAGCACGACAAGGGCGCCGTCGCCGACGTCATCGCGGGAATGGCGAAGCCGGGTGATCTCGTTCTCACCATGGGCGCGGGCGACGTCACGGACCTGGGTCCGGCGATCCTCGCCCGGCTGACGGACTGAGTCACGAGGGAGCGGGAGAGTCATGTCGTACGAGGTCGAGAAGACGGACGAGCAGTGGCAGGCGGAGCTGACGCCGTCCGAGTACCAGGTGCTGCGCCTGGCCGGCACCGAGCCGGCGTTCCGCGGTGAGTACACCGACACCAAGACGGCCGGCGTCTACTCCTGCCGCGGCTGCGGCGCCGAGCTCTTCCGCTCCACGGAGAAGTTCGAGTCGCACTGCGGCTGGCCGTCCTTCTACGACCCGAAGGACTCCGACGCCGTCGAGCTGAAGGCGGACGTCTCGCACGGGATGGTCCGCACCGAGGTGCTCTGCGCGAAGTGCGGCTCCCACCTGGGCCACGTCTTCGAGGGCGAGGGCTATTCCACGCCCACCGACCAGCGCTACTGCATCAACTCCATCTCGCTCCGGCTGGCCCCGGACGAGGGCTGACGCCGTCCGGCTCCTCGCCGGGGGCCCGCCGGGGATCAGACCGCGACGCGGTCCACGGCGGGCAGGAACTGGTCGTAGAAGCTGCTCTTGAGGCCGAGGGCGCGCTCCTCCAGCTCCTTGAAGCAGTCGGTCGATTCCTCCTGGGCGAGGAGTTCGGTCACCCGGGTGGCGAGGCGGTCGGAGTGGGAGCCCGACAGCAGGGACAGCGTCGCCAGGGAGCGCGTCTTCGCGTCGTGGACGTGGTGCGGGTAGTAGAAGCGGGAGCGGTTCCTGCCCTCGTCGGTCAGCAGGGGGGCCATCCGCTCCCACAGCCGCCCGTACTCGACCGAGACCAGCACCTCGCCCCAGAACCGCAGGACGGTCAGCAGCCGAAGGTCGGCATCGGCGTGGCCGCCCGCGTCGGCGATCAGCTCCAGGGTGTCCTGGATGACCCGCAGGGTGGCGGCCGTGGGCCGTGAGGCCACCAGGGCGGAGCGGGAGATCCCCAGCCGGTGCAGGTCCTGCGTCATGTCCTCCCGGTGCGAGGGCGTGTGGCCGTGGCCGTCCGGATACTCCTCACGCAGGATGACACGGGCGATCCGCAGCCCCGCCTCGTCCTCCAGCAGGTCGATCGCGAGGTCGTAGGAGGGGGTGAAGGCGAGCGAGACGAAGCGCCGCTGGAGCAGGAGCGCGGCGAAGTCCTCGTCCGGGAGGCCGGTGACGTTCGCCAGGACCGGATGCGCCTCGAACCGCTCGATCAGTTCGTCCTCGAACTGATCCAGATGGTGCAGATCGTGCATGGCCGTACCTTTCCGTGGATCACAGGCTGATGCTTGCCACCGACGTGCGCCAGTCGAGGAGATCCACGTCCTTGCCGATGCTCCACAGCGTGCGCAGCTCCTGCTGGACCTCCTCGCCCATGACGGTGTCGTCGCCGTCGATCTCGATCTGAGTGGAATCGATGGCGAGTTGGCCGTGCAGGAACGAACTGACGAGAAAATGCCGGTCGACCTTGAACACGGCGATGGACGGCAGGGAGTTGTAGAGCCGGACCTGAAGGCGCGCCCTGCTCCCGGGCGGGATCTCCGCGTTCAGCTGGGCGAGTCCGGCGAGGCAGGATTCGACGCTGGCCTTGACGTTCACCGCGAGTGCCGGATCCCGCACCGCCCTGAGCGCCTCGTCGCGCAGCCCGGCCACGGGTGACGAGGGGTGCAGCAGCAGGATGCGTACGTGGACCTGCTGATCGACGAGTGCCTTGCGCAGGGCGGCCTTGACGTGGTGCAGGTTGGGGATCCAGGTCTGGAGGATCACCAGCTCGTCCCCGGCGCGCTCCAGGAATCCGGTGAACGCCTCTTCGGGAAAGCGGCTGTGGACCCCGACCACGCCGCCGTAGTGCTGCCGCTTGAGGCGCTGTGCGATGGCGTCGATGTCCAGCTTGGACAGGTGCGCTTCGACGTTCGCGGTGAGGGTGGTGATCTGCGCTCCGACACTGGTCTCCAGAGCGGTGAACTTCGTCCCGACGTTGGTCTCCAGGGCGGTGACCTTGTCATTCACGTCGGGGCCCAGGGCGTCCACCTTCTGCTGGACGGTGTCGAGCTTCTTGAGGCGGTCGAGCTCCAGCAGGAGGAACACCGTGACCGTGCTGAGGATGAGCAGCGTGACCTTCGGGAGGGTGCCTCCGGGAGCCAGCGCATCGAGCCAGCCGAAGAGATCCGCCAGCAGGACCACCACGCCCGACGTGGCCATCAACGCCAGCGCAGCCCGCTCCACCCAATGGCGAAACTCGCCCCTCGTACCCGCCAACGCTCAACCCCCGTCCAGTGTTCGAGCGTTGACCGTACACCCGCCGCGCGATGGGCAAGGGTGGCATTCCGGCCAACACCTCAGATGAGGCTGTGCCGGACCGCACAGGCCACGGCGTGGGCGCGGTTGCGGGCCTGGAGGCGGGACATCAGCTCGTAGATCACGTTCTTGATCGTGTGCTCCGAGCAGGACAGGGTGCGGGCGATCACCGCGTTGCCGTGGCCCTCCGCCATCAGCGTCAGCACCGCGGTCTGGCGGGCCGTGAGCCGGGGGGCGTCCGGCGGGGCCGCGGACCGGGGCGCCGGTGCGGTCGCCGACGCGGTGGCGGTGGCGGCGGCTGCGGTGGCGGCGCCGGCGGCGGTGGCCGCGCCGAGCAGGCGGACCAGGGCCGGGTACGGCATCCGGCCGTCCCCGGCCTGGCGCAGCAGGCTCAGCCGGTCCGGCGGTGCGGCGACCCGCCCGGGCGCGGTCTCACGCGTGAGTTCGGCGACGGCGGTCACAGCAGGCCCACCCGGAGGGCGTAGGCGACGGCGTGCGCCCGGTTGCGCAGCCGGAACCGCTGGGTGATGTCGTGGACGACGCTCGTCACGGTCCGCGGCGAGTAGCACAGCTGCTTGGCTATCTCGTTCGTCTCGTGGCCGTCGGCGACCAGGCGCAGGACGCTGCGCTCCCGGTCGCTCAGGCCCGCAGCCGCCCACGGGTCCGCGACCCCGTCGGACCTGCCGGCCGCCCGGCCGCCGGCGCCGGAGCGCTCCAGCAGCCGGTCCAGGAGATCCGGCGGCAGCGTGCAGTCGCCACGGGAGGCGGCCAGTACGGCGCGCGAGAGCCGCGTGACGTCCGCCTCGCGGCGGCGCAGCAGCCCGCGGGCGCCGGCCGCAATGGCGTGCAGGGCGCCGTCGGGCGCCAACTCGCCCGCCACCAGCACCACATCGGGGCGGGCCGGGGCGTCGCGGACGGTGCGCAGGACATCGAGCTCCGGCCGGCCGACCTGGTCCACGGTCATGACCACGACCCGCGGTGCGCCGCCCGGTGCCGTCAGGCACACCTCCGGGCAGGCGAACAGGGTGCTCTTGGTTCCGGCTTCCAGCACGGGGTCGAATGCGACGACGTCGACAGGGACGGGTACTCCCACCAGGTCCTCCGATGATCATCCGCCGGCCGGGGTGACGGACGGGCGGAAGGGGCACTGGACACAGGCTGCGGGGAGCGGACCGGGCGGGGCATCGGGCCGTGGCCCCCACATTTGTGAAGGTGTGCCTCCGCATGCCCGGATCCTGCGCAGGCAGCCCTCCGGGCGGCGCGCGACCTGGCGGAACCGGTGCGCCGCGGCCCCGGCCGCCGGATGCCGCACCACCCCGTACGGCGGGCCCGCGGGGCCCATGGGGGCGGGTCCGCGGAATATGGGGGGTCGGCCCCCATGTGCGCGACCCCCGCACTCTGCGAGTTTTCTCCTGTGACTGACACCGCCACCACCGCCGAAGAAACCCAGGTCGGCGGCCTGGCCCCCTCCTGGTGGGCCCGGGCCCTGAACCTGCGGGAGCGGCTCGCCGCCCCGGGCACCCCGGTACCCGCACCGGCCGACGCCCCCCACAGCCGACCGGCATCGTGGGACCTGGGGGACACGGAGGGCTTCGCCGCCCGGCTGGCGAGCCTGGGAGCCGGCGAGGACGTGGCGTACGCCCTCGCGGCGGAGGCCCCCGGCCGGCTGGCCGCCCGTACGGCCAGGCCGCAGTGGGCCCGGTACATCGAGCAGACGGTGGCCGCGGCCCCCGCAGAGGCCGGCCGGCCGGTCCCCGCGGCGGCGGACGCGGACGGCGCCGCGGTGTTCCTGCCGGCGCTGCGCCCCCTGATCGGCTCCGCCTGGGCGGAGGCGGCCGCGCGCATCGACCTCGCCGAGGGCGAACTCGCCACGGTCCGGGCCGCGTTCGAGGAGCGGCTCGGCGACCGGCTGATCCGCCAGTGCGCCCGCACCCTGGTCCGGGAACTCCACCGGGCCCGTACGGACGGCCTGCTCGCGGGGGAGACCCCGCGGGAGCGGTTCGCGGACTTCCTGGCGCGGCTCGGCACCCGGCAGGGCCTCGCCGAGCTGTTCACCGGCTACCCGGTGCTGGCGCGGATGCTGGGCCAGTCCTGCGGCCACGCGGCCTCGGCCACGGTGGAGCTGCTGGACCGCTTCACCGCCGACCGCGCGGAGATCGTCGAGGAGCTGCTGCGCGGCTCCGACCCGGGCGCCCTCGTACGGGTGGACCTCGGCCGGGGTGACGTCCATCAGGGCAACCGGTCCGTGGCCCTGCTGCGCTTCGCCGGCGGGGCGAGCGTCGTGTACAAGCCCCGGCCGCTGGACCAGCACGTCCTGCTGGACCAGGCGGTGGGCTGGGCCAACGGCAAGGTACCGGGCCTCGGGCTGCGGACCCCGCGGTCGGTGCGCGGCGACGGATACGGCTGGCTGGAGTTCATCGAGCACGGCTGGTGCGCCTCGCCCACCGAACTGGACCGGTTCTACCGGCGCCAGGGCGCGCTGCTCGCCCTGCTCTACGCGGTCGACGGCGTGGACATGCACTACGAGAACGTCATCGCCTGCGGTGACCAGCCGGTGCTGGTGGACGCCGAGACCCTGCTGCACTCCGGCCTGCCGGCGGCCGTGACCTACGGGTCCGACCCGGCGGCGGACGCCCTGGCCTCCTCGGTGTACCGCACCTGCCTGCTGCCGAGCCTGCTGATCGGCGAGAACGGCGCCATGGACATCTCGGCGCTGGGCGGCGGCGAGGGCGGCTCGTACCCCAGCGACGGGCTGCGCTGGGAGGCCGCCGGGACGGACCGGATGCGGCTGCAGCGCGGCCCGGTGGCCAGCCCGGCCGGGCAGAACAGGCCGGCGCCGCAGGGCCGGGCGGCCGGGCACGCCGACCACCGGGCGGCGCTGCTGGAGGGATTCCGGGCCGGGTACGACGCGATCACCGAGCACCGGGGCGAACTCCTGGGCAGCGCAGGCGCCGAGGGTGAGGGCGACGGCGGGCTGCTGGCCCGCTGGGCCACCAGCCCGGGGCGTCTGATCGCCCGCTCGACCCGCCTCTACACGACCCTGCTGGACGAGTCCACCCACCCCGACGTGCTGCGCGACGCCCTGACCCGCGACGCGGTGCTGGCCGTGCTCTGGGCGGAGTCCGCACACGACCCGGCCCGCCAGCGGCTCATCGAGGACGAGATCGCCGACCTGTGGTCCGGGGATGTGCCGCTCTTCTTCCACCACCCCGCGGACACCGCGGTGCGGACCTCCCGCGGCACCCGCCTCGACGGGGTGCTGCCGGCCCCGAGCCTGCGCTCCGCCCGTGGCAAGATCGCCGCCATGGGAGAGGTGGACCGCCACGACCAGGAGTGGATCATCTCGGCGACGCTCGCCGTCACCGGGGCCAACCTCAGCGTCGGCGGCCCCCGTTCGACCCTGGCCGGACCCGCCGCGCCGGCCGTCGTGCCCGAGCCGTCCCGGCTGCTGGCCGCGGCCTGCGGGATTGCCGACGAGATCGCGGCCCGGGCGGTGCACGGCGGCGGGCGGGTCAACTGGCTCGGCCTGGAGCAGGTGGCCGGCGAGCACTGGGCCGTCCTGCCGATGGGCGGCGGGCTCGCCCAGGGCTACTGCGGGGTGGCGCTGTTCCTGGCCCAGCTCGGCGCCCTGACCGGCGCCGAGCGGTACACCGCACTGGCCCGGCAGGCCGTACGGCCGCTGCCCGCGCTGCTGGCCACGCTGGCCGGGAACCCCGGACTGGGCGCCGCGGTGGGACCCGGAGCCCTGCACGGACTCGGCGGCATCGTCTACACGCTGGCCCGGCTGGCCCCGCTGCTCGGCGAGGGCCTGGGCGACTGCCTGCCCGACGCCCTCGCCGCCCTGGAACGCGCGGCCGAGGCCGATGCCGAGGACGGCGCCGAAGGGCCGGCCGACCTGGCCGACGGCCTCGCCGGAGCCCTGGCCGCGGCGGTCGCGGCGCAGCGCACGTCCGGGGCGGAGGCGGAGGGAGCAGCGGAAGCGGCGGGAGTGGCCCGACGACTCGCCGACCGGCTGCTGCTCCGGGCCGAGAAGAGGCTCGCCGAGCAGCACCCGGCGGCCCCCGGCTTCGCCCACGGCGACGCCGGCATCGGCTGGGCCCTGCTGCGCTACGCCGCCGCCTCGGCGGAGGCGGGGCAGCCGGGCGCCGCGTACGCCCGTACCGGTGCCGCGCTGCTGCGCCCGGCGCTGGACGAAGCCCTGCGCCGCCCCGCCGACCTCGGCTGGCACTCGGGCCTCGCGGGCACCGCGCTGGCCGCCGCCGACGTGCTCTGCGCCGCCGGGCAGCCGGTGCCCGCGGCGGAACTCGACCGGTGCGCCGCCCTGGCGGGTGCGCCCTTCGAATCCCCCGACCTCAGCCTGCACCACGGCGCCCTCGGATCCCTGGAGCTGCTCGGCGTGCTCGCCGGGCAGGGCCACGACGGGGCCCGGGCCGCACTCGGCCACCGCGCCGGGGACATCCTCGGCCGGCTCGAGGACCACGGCCACCGCTGCGGAACCCCCGACCACGTACCGTCCCCCGGGTTCCTCACCGGGCTCTCCGGCATCGGATACGCCCTGCTCAGGCTGGGCTTCCCGGAGGCCGTCCCGTCCGTCCTGCTGCTCGAACCCGCCACACCGGAGCCGAGCGGCCCGCGCACCACCGGCTGACCGGCACCACCGAGCACCACTCCCCATCAGGTAACGAGAAAGGTACTCACCACCATGCAGAAGCCCCAGGTCAACGCCCAGTCCGTCACCGCCGCCGACGAGGCCGCCGCCGGCGTCGCGGCCGAGGCGCGGATCGAGGACCCGGCCGGCGGGATCACCCTGTCGGGTCGGAACAAGGCGTGCGCCCGGGCCCGTGCTCTGGCCGGCGTGGTGCTCACCAGCGGCATCGTGATCACCCTGAGCTCGATCGACACCAGCGTCTCGGCCCCGAACGTCACCTGGTAGTCCGTGTCCGATCTTCTCCGGATCTCTCCCGGATCTCCACTCCGCCTTTGTTCGGAACGGCCAACTTTCGTCGCACAATCAGCCGTTCACATGAACTAGATTGCGGACATGCGTTCCCGTTCGCGGTACATCGTCGGTCGTGACTCGCAACTGCGGGAGATCAAGCAGGCACTGACCGACGCGGGCGAAGGGCGCGGCGGCGTCGTCTTCCTGGTCGGCGAGGCCGGAATCGGAAAGTCCCGGCTCGCCGCCGAAGCCGTGGGCATGGCCTTCGGCATGGGCCTGCGAGCCCTGCGGGGCCGCAGCAGCACCACCAGCCCCACCGTCCCTTTCCGGCCACTCACCGAAGCCCTGATGTCGCTTTTCCGCAGCGGCCCGCTCGACGGCACCGCCCTGGACGACCTGCCGCTGGGCCCCTACCGGCCCGCGCTCGGCAGGATCATCCCGGACTGGAGCAGCGACGCCCAGAACAACAGCTCCATGGTCATCCTCGGCGAGGCCGTGCTGCGGTTGCTCATCGCCACCGGCAAGGAGCACGGCCAGCTCCTCCTCCTGGAAGACCTGCACGACGCCGACCCCGAGACGCTCGCGGTCGTCGAATACCTGGTGGACAACCTGGAGTACACCAACGTGGTGCTCCTGGCCACGATCTGTACGGAGCCCTGCGACGCGCTCGACATGGCCGAGTCGGCCCGCCGGCGCGGCGTGGGGACCGTACTGGAACTCGCCCCGCTCACCCGACCCGAGGTCGGCGCGGTGATCGCCGCCCAACTGGACACCGAGCCCGGGCTCGTCCCGCCGGCGGCCCTCGACCGGCTCTGGGACGACAGCGCCGGCAGCCCCTTCCTCGTCGAGGAACTGCTCCAGGGCATGATCGGCAGCGGCGCCCTCGTCCGCTTCGACGACGGCTGGCGGGTCGTCGGCGACCTGCGCAGCGACGTGTCGACCGCCCTCGCCCGCGGGATCCTGCGCCGCATGGACCGGCTCGGCCCGCAGGGGCTGACCCTGCTGTCCGCCGCCGCCGTGATCGGCCGCCGCTTCCCGCTGACCGTGCTCCAGCGGATGACCGGCATCGACGACCGCGGGCTGCTCAGCCACCTGCACGCCGGCGTCGCGGCCCAGCTCGTCGTCCCCGACGAACCCGCCCCGGACTGGTACGCGTTCCGCCACTCGCTCACCGCCGAGGCACTGCTCACCCAGCTCACACCGGGCAACCGTGCGACGATGTCCGGCCGCGCCGCGGACGCGGTGCAGGCGCTCTACCCGGACCTCGAGGGCGACTGGTGCCCCCTGGTCGCGGAGCTGCGCTCCCAGGCGGGCGACGAGGCCGAGGCCGGCCGCCTGTTCACCGACGCCGGCCTGCGCGCCCTCGCCGCCGGCGCGATCGGCTCCGCGGTCACCCTGCTCAGCCGCGCCGAACGACTGCTCGCCGCCAGCCAGGACCCCGCCGGCCGCACCGACGCCCTGGAGGCCCTGCTCCCCGCGCTCGCCGAGGCCGGGGACTTCGCCCGGGCCTTCGGCTTCGCGGAGAACCTGCACACCCTCGGCGGCAGCGGCCTGAGCGCCACCCGGCTCGCCGCGCTGCACACCCGGCTCGCCAAGGTGGCGCACACCGCGGGCCGCTGGGAGGACGGCAATAGACAGATAGCCCAGGCCAGAGCCCTCCTCGGCGCCCACCCCGACGAGCGCTGCACCGCCTCGATCGATGTGACCGCCGCCTACCTCGCCCTCGACACCCCCGGCCCGGACCGCACCCAACTGGCCGAGAAACTCGGCCACTGCGCACTCCAGGCAGCGCAGCGCCACGGCCTCGCGACCGTCGCCTGCCAGGCCCTGGAACTCCTCGCCACCCTGGCCCGGGAGCGGGACTTCGACGAGGCCACCGCCCTGCTGGAATCGGCCCTGCAGACCGCCGAACAGCACCAGCTCCCGCTCCAGCGGATGTACGCGCTCACCCGGATCGGCGGCAACTACTGGCTCACCGAGGGCGCCACCGCCCCGCTGCTGGCGGCCCGGAGCCAGGCCCAGCGGCTCGGCTCGGCCACCATCGTCTACACCATTGACGGCATCATGATCCTGGACGCCGTCCTGCGGGCCGATTTCACCGCCGCGCAGCAGTCCGCCGAGGAGTGCCTGGCCGTCGTGCAGCGGCTCCGGCTGGCCCCGGCCACCCGCTACGTCCTGATGGCCCGGGCGGCGATGGCCGCCCACCGGGGCGACCGGCCCGCGATGGAGAGCGCGCTGGCCGCGTTCGCCGACTGGGACGGGGCCGGCTCCCAGGAGGAACCGCTGACCCGCGGCCTCGCCCGGGCCTTCTGCGCGCTGACGGAGGAGGACCGGCCCGGCGCCGTCCGCGAACTGCGCGCCGTCGCCGCCCTCGAGGACACCAACCCCAGTACCTACTACCTCAGCGGGCGGTACGGCATCGGCCTGCTCCTGGACGTGCTGTCGGGGGAGGCCGGCCGCGCCGCGTACGAGGAGATCGCCGCCACCGCACCCGGGCGGATGCGCTGGAACCGGCAGTTCGTCCTGTTCGCCGGCGCCGTCCTGCTGGGCCGCGAACGCCGTCCCGAAGAGGCCGCGGCCGCCGTGGCCGAGGCCCTGCGCGCCGCCGCCCCGTACGCCACCGCGCTCCACCTGGGCCTGCGGCTGATCGCCGAAGCGGCGTACGAGGACGGCTGGGGCGAGCCGGTGGCCTGGCTGCGCCGCGCCGAGGAGCACTTCCACCAGGGCGGCGTGGCCACGGTCGCGGGCGCCTGCCGCGCGGCCCTGCGCCGCATGGGCGCTCCGGTTCAGCAGCGCCGCACGGGTTCGAGCACGATCCCGGACGTCCTGCGCTCCCAGGGCGTCACGGTCCGCGAGTACGAGGTCTTCCGGCTCCTCGCGGAGCGCCTGGGCAACAAGGACATCGCCGACCGCCTCTACATCTCGCCGCGCACGGTCGAGAAGCACATCGCGGCTCTCGGCACCAAGACGGGCCGCACCAACCGCGCCGCCCTGTGCGAACTCTCGGCATCCCTGGCCTCGTCGGCGTCCTGACGTACCGGTCCCCGCGCCCGGACGCCCCCGCACGGTGACGCAGGCATCCCGCCGCGGACGGCACCCGGTCAGCGCATCTCGCGGACCGTGCGCGAGCTGAGGATCCCGATCCCCGTCACGGCCAGGACCACCGCCGAGAGGGCGAACATCGGGGCCGTGCCCGACTGGGCCAGGGCTCCGCACAGGATCAGGGAGAGCGGGGCCACCGCGTAGCCGATGACCATGTCCACCGAGATCACCCGGCTCAGCACCGGGCCGTCGATGGTGCGCTGGATCCAGCTGAGGCCGAAGACCCCCTGGAAGCCCATCCCGAAGCCCATCGCCAGGACCGTCGCGAGGGCCCCCGCCGTATTGCCGACGATGCCGAGCAGGCCCGTGCCGATCGCGAGCCATCCCGCCAGCGCGGCGATCAGCAGGCCCACCCGGGGGCGGCTGCTCAGGGCGCCGCCGACGAGGGTGCCCAGCATCGCCCCGCCGGCCAGTGCGCCGTTGAGCAGGCCGAGGGTGGCCGAGCCGCCGTGCAGGTCCACCTTGGCCAGGGTGGCGAAGCCGACGGTGAACGGGCCCGCCTGGCAGAAGGTCACCGCCGCGTCGACGGCCAGGATCGTGCGGATCCGGGGGTCCTCGAACGCGTACCGCAGCCCGGCGCGGATCCGGGAGCCCGGCGAACCCCCGTCCACGGGCTTCGCCGGCGCCGCCGAGCCCCCGGCCGGTGCGTCCGCCCCGGGGCGGGGCAGCGGGCGGATCCCCGCGACGCACAGACCGCAGAGCGCGAAGCACACCCCGTCGACGAGGAAGGCGACCGGGGCGTCGGAGAAGGCCACCACCATGCCCCCGACGGCCGGGCCGAGCACGGCCGACACCTTGGCGGCGACCGCGAGCAGGGCATTGGCCGGGGCGAGCAGCTCCTTGTCCACCACCGACGGCAGGATCGACGCCCGGGCGGGCTGGAAGAACGCGTCGACCGCGCCGAAGGCCGCGGCGGCGCAGCACAGCGTCCCCACCGTCAGGGATCCGGCCAGGCCGGCCAGACCGACGGCGGCCATCAGGCCGGCCCGGGCCCAGCTCGAGAGCGTCATCAGCGTCCGGGAGGACCACTTGTCGCTGAGGGAACCGCCGACCAGGGTCAGCAGGGCCCGCGGCACCGCCTGGAAGGCGAGGACGTAGCCGAGGGCCAGGGTGGACTGCGTGAGGCCGAGCGTGATCCAGGAGAAGGCGATGTAGCTGAACCCGTCGCCGAGCAGGGACAGGGACTGTCCGAGCCACAACAGGCGGAACGACGGCAGCCGGGCGGGGGCGCTCAGCCGCGACCGCGCGTCCACCAGGGTGGAAGCCATGGAGAAAATCCCCTTCGTAGGGCTGTCGGGCCGCCGCCGGGCGGCCGTGGTCAGTAGCGGACGGGCAGGGCCGTCAGCGCGCGGTTGAGGAGGGAGAGCTGCCAGGTGTGCTGCCGGTCGAGCAGCTCCAGGCCCGGGTATTCGCGTACGAGTACGTCGACCACCGCGCCGGCCACCAGCCGGGCCAGCGCCGCACCGATGCAGAAGTGCGCGCCGAATCCGAACCCCAGGTGCGAGGCGCTGCCGCGCCGGACGCTGAACAGGTCCGGGTCGGGGAAGCGCGCCGGGTCCCGGTTGGCGGCCGCCGTGACCAGGAACAGCCGGTCCTCCGCGCGGACGGATCGCCCGTCGAGGTCGAAGTCCCGGGCGGCGGTGCGGATGGACATCTTCGACGGTCCGTCGAAGCGCATGGCCTCCTCGACCGCCATCGGCACCAGCTGCGGGTCCTCGCGTACGGCCGCCAGCTCGTCGGGGTGCTCCAGCAGGGCGAGCACGGTGTTGACGATCAGGTTGCTGGTGGTCTCGCCGCCGGCGAAGGCCATCTGGGTCAGCATCCCGACGAACTCCTCCTCGCTGACCGACTTCCCTATCAGGCCGCCCGCCAGCACGGCGCTGATCAGGTCGTCCTTGGGGTCGGCGCGGCGCTGTCGCACCAGGTCTGCGAGGTAGTCGTCCAGGTTGACCAGGGACTGGAGGGAGGTGCGGTACTCGCGCTCCTCCTGGGCCGCCCCCAGGACGAGGTCGCCCACCCGGGCGTTCCAGTACCAGAAGGACGGGCCGTGTGCCTGGGGGACGCCCAGCCAGCGGGCGAAGACCAGGGCGGGCAGCGGCCGGGCGATGTCGGCGACCAGGTCCCCGATCCGGCCGGGGACGGCGCGGCGGGCGAGCATGGCGCGGGTGGCGCGTTCGACGAAGGCCCGGTAGCGGCCGATCGAGCGGGCCGCGAACTGCTCCTGGAACACCTGGCGCAGCCGCCGGTGCTGCGGGGCGTCGTTGAACACCATCCAGCGGGACAGGATCGCGAACGCCCGCTCGGCGTCCTCGCGGGCGCCCTCCGGCACGGCGTCCATCAGCGGGCGCACCCGCTCGGCGGAGACCGCGGGGTCGCGCAGGCAGTGCATCAGCTGGGCATGGCCGGTGACGAGCCAGGCCCGGTGCATGGCGGACCAGTACACGGGGTCGTGGTCGCGCAGGGAGCCCAGGTACCCGTACGGGTCCGCGTTGACGGCGGGGTCGAGGAGGTACCGCTCGGCGAAGCCGGCCGGCGGGGGCGGCGGGGTCGTCCGGGCGGCCGGAGCCGCCGGGGTGGCGGGCGGTGCGGTCCTCCCGGACATCGGGCACACCAGGGCGGTCGTGTCCGCGATCGTCTTCGCGGTCGTGTCGGTGTTCGTGGTCAGGACGGTCATCGGCGTGCCTCCGACTGGATCCGGCCGAGCACTGCAGCGGTCTTGTGCATCAGCCGTTCGGACATCATGGACATGTGGTCGCCTTCGGTGACGTGGACGGTCAGCCCGCCGAGCGCGACCTCGCGCCAGCGCTCGACGTAGGTCCGGAAGTCCACGTCCAGCCCGGGCATCGGTTCGCCGTCGGGCAGTTGCGCGGCCGCGCTGCCCACCAGGAGGTGGACGTGACCGGGGTAGGGGCGCAGTGCGTAGCCCGCCAGGGCGGTCAGCAGCGAGTGCCACACCTCGATGGGGGCGTGCTCCACCAGGGCCGCCTCGCCGGGGCTCATGCCGGCGCCCAGCAGCAGGGCGGTGAGCTCGGCCACGACCGCCTCCCGCTCCGCGGACGGCGCCAGTGCGCGGACGCGGTCGCGCATCCGGAGCCCCTGCCGCATGTCCCGGCCGACTGCCGCGAGGCGTTCGCGGGCCGCCGGGTTGGGCAGGTACGGCTCGATCAGCGTCAGCGGTGCGACGGTGTGACCGGCCTCGTGCAGCTGGGTCGCCATCTCCAGGGCGATGTTGGCGCCCATGGACCAGCCCAGCAGGTCGTGCGGGCCGGTCCCGCCGTGGCCGGCCATCTCGGCGGCGTAGTTGGCCGCGATGCCGGCGATCGTGGTCGGATCCACGCCGCCGAGCAGGCCCCGGGCCTGGAAGGCCCGGACCGGCTGCCCGGGCGGGAGGGCCCGGGCGAGCGGGACGTACCAGGCGCCGCTGCCGCCGCTGGGGTGCACGCACCACAGCGGGGCGCCGTCGCCCTCGCGCAGCCGGACCTCCGAGGTGACGGCCCGGGCCTTCGCACCCGGTGACGCCACGCCGGCCTCCCCGGCCTCCCCTGGCTCCCCGGCCGCCTCCGCCGCCGCCTCCGTGGCGCGGGCGGCGAGCCGGGCGATCGTGGGCAGCTCGAGCAGATCCCGTACGGAGACGCTCAAGCCCCGGGCGGCGGCCTGCGCGGCGACCCGGACGGTGGAGAGCGAACTCCCCCCGAGGGCGAAGAAGTCGTCGTGGACACCGACCTGGGAGATGCCGAGTACCGTGCGCCACACCTCGGCGAGCACCACCTCGGCCGGCGTGCCGGGCGCGACGTAGGCGGCGGCGCTGTGCAGGCGGTCGGCCGAGGGCAGCGGCAGGGCGTTCTTGTCGATCTTGCCGCTGCTGTTGACGGGCATCGCGTCGAGGAACACGAACCGGGCGGGGACCATGTAGGCGGGCACCTTGGCCCGCAGGGCCCGGCGGAAGGGCTCGACGACGGGCTCCACGCCGTCCTCGGGGACCACGTAGGCGACCAGCGCCGGCTCCGGGAGGTCGCGCCGCAGCAGGACCACCGCCTGTTGTACCTCGGGCAGTTCGCGCAGCCCGTGCTCGATCTCGCCGAGCTCGATGCGGAACCCGCGCAGCTTCACCTGGCTGTCGCGGCGGCCGAGGACCTCCACGGCGCCGTCGGGCAGCTGGACGCCGAGGTCGCCGGTGCGGCACAGCCGGCCGCCGGGGGCACCGTAGGGGTCGGGGACGAAGGCGGCGGCGGTCAGGTCGGGGCGGTTCACATAGCCCCGGCCGATGGCGCGTCCGCCGAGGTAGACCTCGCCCTGCACCCCGACGGGAACGGGCTGGAGGTCCTCGTCGAGCACGTAGACCTGGGTGTTGCGCATCGGCCAGCCGATCGGCGGCCGCTTGCAGTCCGGCTTGAGGAGGGTGGAGACGGACCACACGGCCGTCTCGGTGAGCCCGTAGACGTTGTAGAACCGCCGTCCGCGCGCCCACTTCTGGGCCAGTTCGGCCGGGCAGGCCTCGCCGGCGACCTGGAGCATCCGGATCGCGGGGAAGCGGTCCTCGCCGAGGGCCGCCAGGGCGCTCGGGGCCAGCATCGCGACGGTGATCCCGTACTCGAGCAGGGTGTTCGCGAGGTCGGAGCCGGCGCGCAGCGCCTCCCTGGGCGGTGTGCACAGCTGGGCGCCGTTCGCCAGGGCCCAGGTCAGGTCCATGATCGAGACGTCGAAGCTGAGGGAGGCGAACTGGAGCACCCGGTCGGCGGGGGTCACGGGGAACAGGTCGCGCTGTCCCTCCAGCATGTTGGTCAGGCTGCGGTGCTGGATGGTGACGCCCTTGGGCGTGCCCGTGGAGCCGGAGGTGTAGAGGATGTAGGCGGCGTTGTCCGCGCTGACGGCGGGCGCCGGGTCCGGGGCCTCGATCGGATCCGCCCAGGTCGACGGGTCGTCCACGACCAGGGTCGGGCCGTCGAACGGCACCGTCCCCAGCAGCGACGACTGGGTGATCAGCACCGGCATTGCGCTGTCCCGGGCGATGAACTCCAGCCGGTCGGCGGGGTGCTGCGATTCCAGCGGCAGGAAGGCGCCGCCCGAGCGGAGCACGCCGAGCACGGCCCGGACCATCTCCGGGCCCCGGTCGAGGCAGATGCCGACCGGCACCTCCGGGCCGACCCCGAGCGTGCGCAGCCGGTCCGCCAGCTTCCGTACGGAGGCGTCCAGTTCGGCATAGGTCACCTCCTGGGAACCCTGGCGGACGGCCACCGCGCCGGGCGTGCGCACCGCGTGCTCGGCCACGCACTCGTGGAACATCAGCGGGGTGTTGGGAAGTTCGGGACCCCGGCCCCACTCCTCCAGCGCGCGGATACGGGCCTCGCCGGCCAGCGCCGGCGGCGCGACGGGCGCCTGCGGCTGCGCGGTCATCGCCCTCAGCACCCCGCACATCAGGTCGGCGAGCTGCTCGGCGGTGGCCGGGGCGAGGTAGTCGGGGTCGACGTCGAGGGTGAAGGCCTCCACGCTCGCGTTGAGCATCAGCGGGAATGCGGTGCGGGCGATCTCGAGCGAGTCGTCCCAGCTGTCCCCGGACAGCCGGTGGAAGTTGACGTAGTTGAACAGGGTGTCCGCCAGGCTCGGCGTGCCGGGCCGCAGCTGCGCCAGCCGCGCCAGCGGGATCCTGCGGTACGGGAGCATCTCCTGTTCGGCGGCGAACGCCGCCTTCAGGTACTCCAGCCAGCTGCCCCGGGGACGCCGGACGCCGAACGGGACGGTGTTGAGGAACAGCCCGCGCATCCGGTCGGCGCCGGGCACCTCGGGCCGGCCGTTGGTGACCAGGCCGATCGAGTGCCCCTCGGCGGAGCCGTCGCGCTCGGCGAACAGGCTCATGGTGTGGTGGAACGCCGACAGCAGGACGGTGCGGCGGGGCACTCCGGCCAGCCGGGCCAGCCGGCCGATCGGCTCGGCGAGGGCGGCGTAGGAGCGGCGCACCTCGTGGACGACCTGCCCGCCGTCGGCGGCCTCCGTGCCGCGCCGGGTGAACCGGACCGGGCTCAGATCGCTGAGCGCCGACCGCCAGTACGCCAGGCCCTCCTCGTCGACGAGCGCGGCGCGTTCCAGCGCGACGTACTCGGCGTACGGGGGCGCCGCCGGCAGCTGCGGTGTCCGGCCCTGCGCCACGGCCTGCCGGTGCAGGTCGAGCAGGTCCGCGATGAGCGAGGTCAGGCTCCAGCCGTCGAGCACCACGTGGCAGTCGGTGAGCGTGAGCCGCAGCTCGTGGTCGGTGAGCCGGTGCAGGTGGATGCGGACCAGGGGCGGGGCGGCCAGGTCGAAGCGCCGGGCGAACTCCGCCTCGACGTAGCCCCGGACCGATGCCCACTGCTCCGCGTGCGCAAGGCCGCGCAGGTCGCTGTAGCCGACCGGGAGTCCGGCGGCGGCGTGCACCAGCTGGAGCGGCTCGGAGAAGGAGACCAGGTCGATGGAGGACCGCAGGATGCTGTGGCCGCGTACGACGGCGTCCACCGCGGCCTGGAAGGCGGCGAGGTCGAAGCCCTCCGGCACGGTGATCTTGAGGTCGGTGACGTTGTGGTAGGCGCCGCGGTGCGGGTCGGCCAGCATCTCGTGCAGCATGCCGGCCTGGAGCATGGTCAGGGGGTACGCGTCGTCGAGGCCCTTCGGCAGCCGGGCTGCGTCGGCCGGGTCGAGCTGGGAGAACGGCTCCACGGGCGCGGGGACCGGGTCGTCGCCCGCCTCGGTGGCCAGCGCCGCGAGGTCGCCCAGGGTGCGGGCCCGGAACAGGTCCGGGACGCTCAGCCCCAGTCCGGCGGAGCGGGCCTGCCCGATCACCCGCAGGGCCAGCATCGAGTCGCCGCCCAGGTCGAAGAAGTTCGCCGTACGGCTGATCCGCTCGGCGCCCAGGACGTCCGACCAGATGCGGGCCAGCGCCACCTCGGTCGCACCGGCCGGCGGGACGTGGCCGGCGGGCGCGGCGGCCCCCTCGACGGCCACCGCCACCAGGGACGTGCGGTCCACCTTGCCGTTGGCGGTGATCGGCAGCTTCGGGTGCCGGACGAACAGCGCGGGGACCATGTACTCGGGCAGCGTCAGCCGCAGCCGGCCGCGCAGGTCCGGCGCGTCCAGCGGCCGGCCCTCGGTCAGCACCACGTGGGCGACCAGGCGGGCGCCGCCGTGCGCGTCGGGCCGGGCCACCACCGCGGCGTCCCGTACGCCGGGCAGAGCGCGCAGCGCGGTCTCGATCTCGCCGGGCTCGATGCGGAAGCCGCGGATCTTCACCTGGTGGTCGGCCCGGCCGGCGTACGCCAACTGCCCGTCCGGCATCACCCGTACCAGGTCGCCGGTGCGGTACATGCGGGTCCCGCCCGGACCGAACGGGTCGAGGGGGAAGCGCTCGGCGGACAGCTCCGGCCGGTTGCGGTAGCCGCGGGCGACGCCGCCGCCGGCCACGTACAGCTCGCCCACCGTGCCGCGCGGCGCCAGCCGCCCCGCCCGGTCCAGGACGTAGCCGTGCTGGCCGGCGAGGGGGCGGCCGATCGGCGAGTACACGGGGGAGACCGTGTCCTCCTCGGTGATCAGCCGGTACGTGACGTGCACGGTGGTCTCGGTGATCCCGTACATGTTCACCAGCGCGGGCCGCTCGCCCTCGGGCACGGCGAACCAGTCGCGGTAGTCGCGGGCGTCGAAGGCGTCACCGCCGAAGATCACGGTGCGCAGCGCCAGAGCGGCGAACGCCTCGCCCTGCTGCGCCAGATGGGCCCGCAGCCCCTTGAACGCGGCCGGGGTCTGGTTGAGCACGGTGACGCGCTCGTCGCGCAGGACGGCGTGCACCGCGGCGGGGTCGCGGACCTCGTCCTCGCTGAGCACGACCACCCGCCCGCCGGAGGCCAGCGGGGCCCACAGCTCCCAGACGGAGAAGTCGAAGGCGGGGGAGTGCAGGAGCGTCCACACGTCGTCGGCGCCGAAGCCGAAGTGCCGGTCGGCGGCGCCGAGCAGCCAGGCGAGGTTGCCGTGGGTGATCTCGACGCCCTTGGGCTGCCCGGTCGACCCCGAGGTGTAGATGACGTAGGCGAGGGTGTCCGGTCCGGGGAGCACACCGGCGAGCGGGTCCGCCGCCCCGGTGTCGGCGGTGTCGTCGGCGGCGCCCCCGAGGGGGATCACGCCCACCGGCAGCCCCTCCACCGCCGCGCGGCCGACGGCATCGGCGACCACCCACTCCACCCCGGCGTCGGCGACCGTGAACTCCCGCCGGGCCCGCGGGTGGGCGGGGTCCAGCGGCAGGTACGCCGCACCGGCCCGCCATACGCCGAGCAGCGCCACGGCCAGGTCGACCGAGCGGCCGAGGCAGACGCCGACCAGGGACTCCGGGCCGATGCCCGCGGCCCGCAGCCGCCGGGCCAGGGCCAGGGAGGCGGCATCGAGTTCGGCGTACGTCAGGCTGCGGCCGCCGCCGGAGACGGCCACCGCGGCGGGGGCCAGCCGGATCCGCTCGGCCAGGCGCTCCAGAGCCGGCCGCGGCGCCGGCTCGGCGCCGCCTGCCGTCAGGCGGTTCGCCGGGCCGTCGGGGCCGAGCAGCGCGGCCCGCTCGTCCCCGGTGAGCAGGTCGGCCATGCCGAGCGGCACGTCCGGGGCCTCGGCGAACACCCGCAGCACCGCGACGGTGTGCTCGGCCAGCCGGGCCACCGATGCCGCGTCGAACAGATCGGGGCGGTAGACGAATTGGAGCCGGATGCGGTCCGCGTCCTCGCTGACGTCGAGCGTCAGGTCGAACTTCGCGGTGGTGAGGTCGATGGGGAACGCCGTACCCGTCGCCTCGCCGAGGGCGTACGCACCCTGCCGGGCGGTGGCGGAGTGCGAGAACAGCACCTGGAACAGCGGGTTGCGCGACAGGTCCCGCTCGGGGCTCAGCTCGTCGACGACCCGCTCGAACGGCAGGCTCTGGTGGGAGAGGGCGCCCAGGACGCTGTCCCGGGTGCGGGCGAGGAGCTGCGCCGAGGTCGGGTCGCCGGACAGATCGGTGCGGATGACCAGGGTGTTCACGAAGAACCCGACCAGCTGCTCGATCTCCGGGCGCTCGCGGTTGGCGACGACGGTGCCGATCGCGATGTCGTCCTGGCCGCTGTGGAAGGCCAGCGCCGCCTTGAAGGCCGCCATCAGGGTCATGTACGAGGTGGTGTCGGCCCGTCGGCCCAGCTCGGCCAGGGCCGCCGTCAGCGCCTCGGGGAGCTCCACCGCGTGCACGGCGCCGGCGGAGGTGCGGACGGCGGGGCGCGGGTGGTCGGTGGGCAGGTCGAGCGGGGTCAGGCCGGAGAGGGCCGTACGCCAGTAGGCCAGGTCCGTGCTCTCGTCGGCCCCGCGCTGCCAGTGCGCGTAGTCGGTGTAGTCGACCGGCGGCGCGGTGAGTTGCGGGAGCCGGCCCCGGCTTCTGGCCCGGTAGCAGGCGCTCAGGTCACCCGTCAGGATGTCCAGTGACCAGCCGTCCGAGACGATGTGGTGCATGGCCAGCACCAGCACGTGGTCGTCGGCCGCGATCCGCAGCAGGGTGGCCCGGAACGGCGGCGCCGCGGCCAGGTCGAAGGGGCGCAGCGCCACCTCCCGTACGGCCTCGGCGATCGCCCCGGGGCCGCCGGCGCGCACCGCCGGGGGCAGGTCGACCACGTCCAGGCCGGCCGCGTCGGCGGCGTCGAGCACGTGCTGGGCCGGTACGCCGTCCTCGTGGGAGAACACCACCCGCAGCTGCTCGTGGCGGGCGACGAGGTCCCCGATCGCCGCGCTCAGCGCGGCCACGTCCAGGGGGCCGGTGAACCGCCAGGCCGCGGGCATCAGGTACTCGACGCCGCCGGGGGCGAGCTGGTCGAGGAAGTACAGGCGCTGCTGGGCGGCCGACAGCGGGGCCCGCGCGGGGCGCGGTCCCCGCCGGGGGATGCCCGCGGGCGCAGTGGTGGCCTTGCCGCGCAGGCGCAGTTCGAGGAGCCGGCGGGCTGCCGGGGAGAGACCGCTCGGGGTGCCGGAGGCAGGGGTGGCAGCCGCGGTGGGGGTGCCGGTGGAGGGGCCGGTGGAGGTTTCGACCTGTGCAGTGGTCATCGGAAGTGCCGTCCAATCAAGGGCTGGGGTCGTTGAGACGGTCAGTGGTCGCAGGTCAGGGACAGGTCGATCTCGTCGTCGCTCATCGTGGAGATCTGGTCGATGAGCTGCCGTTCCACCTCGATGGCGAGCAGTTCGACCGTCGGGTGGTCGAACAGGTCGCGCACCTGGATCGGGCAGTCGAACGCGGTGCGCAGGCGGGACGCGGCCGCCACGGCGCGCAGCGAGTGGCCGCCGAGGGCGAAGAAGTCCTCCCGGATCCCGACCTCGGCCAGGCCCAGGACCTCGGCCCAGATCTGGGCCGTCACGAGCTCGGTGGGGGTGCGCGGTGCCACGGACGCGGCGGGCGCGGCCAGGACCGGGTCGGGCAGGGCGGCGGTGTCGGTCTTGCCCTGCACGGTGCGGGGCAGGGCGTCGAGCAGGACGAACGCGGCGGGCACCATGTAGCCGGGCAGCAGGGTCCGGCACCAGGCGGCCAGTGCCTCGGCGTCGAGCCCCCGGCCGGCCGCGTAGCCGACGAGGGCGCGCTCGCCCCGGAGTTCCCGGACCAGCACGGCCGCGCCGTGCACGCCCGGGTGCTGTTCCAGGACGGCCTCGATCTCGGCCGGTTCGATGCGGAAGCCGCGGATCTTGACCTGGTCGTCGGTGCGGCCGAGGAACTCCAGTTCCCCGGTGGGCAGTCGGCGGACCAGGTCGCCGGTGCGGTAGAGCCGCCCGCCGTCGCCGCCGTACGGATCGGGGACGAACCTCTCGGCGGTGAGATCCGGCCTGCCGAGGTAGCCGCGGGCCAGCTCCGGGCCGCCGATCAGCAGCTCGCCGGGCACCCCGACGGGTACGAGCTGACCGAGGGCGTCCACGACGTACGCCCGGCGCGAGCCCAGCGGCCTGCCGATCGCGACCCGGCCCTCGACCGGTGCGGTGACGGTGTGGGCGGTGGCCGAGATGACCGACTCGGTCGGGCCGTACGTGTTGACGACGGGCACGTCGGGGAGGTGGGCGAACCAGCGGGCCAGGGGCGCCGAGGGCAGTGCCTCGCCGCCGGTGACCAGCAGCCGCAGGCTCTTGAGGTCCCCGGCGACCGTGTCGAGCCGGGCGACGATCTCCTCCCAGTAGGCGGGGGTGGCCTCCATGACCGTGACGCCCCGGGTGCGGACGGCCTCGGCGAGCTCCTCCACCGCCCACACCTCGTCCGGGCGGACGACCACCGAGGCTCCCGCGCCGAGGGCGGGCAGCACCTGCTCCAGGGACGCGTCGAAGGAGAAGGAGGCGAAGGCGAGGACCCGGTCGTCCGCGGTGATGCCGAACAGTTCGCGGGCCGCGGCGGTGTGCGCGCCGAGCGCGTGGTGTGCGACGCCGACGGCCTTGGGGCGGCCGGTGGAGCCCGAGGTGAAGATGACGTAGGCGAGGTCGTCGGGGCCGGGGGTGTGCCGGGGCGCGTCCGGGTCGGGCAGGACGGTGTCGACGGGGACGGCCCGCGGTCCGAGCGCGGCGGCCAGCGCGTGGGTCGAGGCGTCGCTGAACACGCTGTGCACGCCCGCCTCGGCGCACATGAACCGCAGCCGGTCCTGCGGCAGCCGCGGGTCGAGGGGGACGTAGACCCCGCCCGCCCGCCAGATCGCGGCCATGGCGGCGACCGAGCGGATACCGCGCCGCAGGCACACGCCGACCGGGGTGCCCGGCCGTACCCCGGCGTTGGTGAGGGCGCGGGCCAGCCCGCCGGTCAGGCCGTCCAGTTCGCCGTAGGTCAGCCTCTCGTCCCCGCAGAGCAGCGCCGGCGCGTCCGGCGCGCCCGACACGGTGAACGGGACCGCCGCCGGGGCGGCGCCCGCGGCGCCCGCGGCCCCGGCCAGCTCCGCGTACTCCGCGGGCGACAGCAGCTCCAGCCGCCCGACGGGCTGCTCCGGATCGGCCACCACCGACTCCAGCACCCGGCCCACGTGCCCGGCGAACCGGGTGACCGTCCCGGCGTCGAAGAGATCGCTCGCGTACTCCATGTTCAGCGCGAAACGGTCGGGATAGAGCAGGAAGGTGGCGGTCAGGTCGAACTTGGCCGAACCCCACGGCAGGACGAAGTGCTCCACGTCGAGGCCCTCGACCCGCGGCCCGCCGGCGGCGCCCTCCTGCACGTCGAACATCACCTGGAACAAGGGGTTGCGGGACGGGTCCCGCTCCGGCCGCAGCTGCTCCACCAGCCGCTCGAACGGCACCTCCTGGTGGTCGAAGGCCCCGAGCACCGACTCCCGGACCCGGCCCAGGAACTCCGTGAACGAGGGCTCGCCGGACAGGTCCCCGCGCAGCACCACCGTGTTCACCAGCAGCCCCACCAGCCGCTCCAGCTCCACCTGGCCGCGGCCCGCGACCGGTGTGCCCACCGCCACGTCCTGCTGCCCGGACCAGCGGCCCAGCACGATCTGCACCACGGCCAGCAGCACCGTGAACCGGGTCACCCCGTGCCGGCGGGCCAGCTCGCCGAGCGCGGCCTCCAGCTCCTTCGGCAGATCGATCTCGACCGCGCCGCCCCGGCCCGACCACCCCGCCGGGCGCGGCCGGTCCGTCGGCAGGTCCAGTACGGGGACACCCGCCAGGGCCCGCTCCCAGTACGCCAGCTGCCGCTCCAGCACCTCGCCGGCCATCCGGTCGCGCTGCCAGACCGCGAAGTCCCCGTACTGGACCGGGACGGGCGGCAGTTCGGCCGGGCGCCCCGTCACCCGGGCGGCGTA
Organism: Streptomyces sp. NPDC050448; assembly: GCF_040655295.1. NCBI lineage: Bacteria > Bacillati > Actinomycetota > Actinomycetes > Kitasatosporales > Streptomycetaceae > Streptomyces > Streptomyces sp. NPDC050448. The sequence goes on from NZ_JBFAJR010000031.1 coordinate 34,606, forward strand.
CGACTCGGCCAGCTCGCCGATGATCACGTCCTTGGACCAGCCGTCGGTCGCCACGTGGTGGAAGGCGATGACGGCGACGTGGTCCTCGGGGTCCAGCTCCCACACCCCGGCCCGCAGCAGCGGCGGCCCGGCCAGGTCGAAGCGGCGGGTGGCGTACGGGACGGCCACCTCCCGGAGCCGCTCGAGCCGCACGGCCTCGTCGTCCCCCGGCGGCGCCGGCTGCCACACCAGCGGTACGCGGACCCCGTCGACCACCCGCTGCGCCGGCCGGCCGTCCACCTCGACCAGGGCGGTCCGCAGCGCCTCGTGCCGGGCCACCACCTCGTCGAGGGCCCCCTGCCAGGCGTCCCGGTCGAGTCCGCCGCGCATCCGCCACGAGAACCAGAGCACGTACTCGTCGCCGACGTCGGACATGCGGTCCAGGAACCACATCCGCTCCTGCGCGAAGGACAGCGGCAGCGGCCCGGAGCGGTCCACGGGGACGACGCTCGCGGCGCCCGCCTGCCGGGCCGCGGCCACCAGCGGGCCGAACGCGCGGATGCGGGGGTTCTCGAACAGGGTGCGCAGCTCCACCTCGCGGCCGAGCCGCTCCGCGATCCGGGACACGGCCATGGTGGCGAGCAGGGAGTGGCCGCCGAGGTCGAAGAACCCGTCGTCGATGCCGACCCGGTCGACGCCCAGGACCTCCGCCCAGATCTCGGCGACCACCCGCTCGGTGGCGTCGCGCGGCGCGATGAACTCGGCGCCGCCCGCCGCCCGGTCCCGCTCCGCGCGCTCCCCGTCCGGCCGCGCGGCGGGCAGGGCGGCCCGGTCCAGCTTGCCCGAGGCGTTCACGGGCAGTGCGTCGAGCGCCACGAAGTCCGCGGGCACGGCGTAGTGCGGCAGCCGGCCGGCGCAGAAGGACCGCAGCACGGCGGGCTCCACCGGACCGCCCGGGCCGGCCACCACGTAGCCGGTCAGGCTCTTGCCCCCCTGGGCGTCGGTGCCGACGGCCACCGCGGCGGCCACCACCCCGGGGCACCGGGCGAGGGCCGCCTCCACCTCGCCGAGTTCGATGCGGAAGCCGCGGATCTTGACCTGTTCGTCGGTGCGGCCGAGGAACTCCAGCTCTCCGGTGGGCAGTCGGCGGACCAGGTCGCCGGTGCGGTAGAGCCGCCCGCCGTCGCCGCCGTACGGATCGGGGACGAACCTCTCGGCGGTGAGATCCGGCCTGCCGAGGTAGCCGCGGGCCAGCTCCGGGCCGCCGATCAGCAGCTCGCCGGGCACCCCGACCGGTACGAGCTCGTCGTGCGCGTCCACCACGTACGCCCGGCGGGAGCCCAGCGGCCGCCCGATCGGCACCCGGCCAAGGTCCCCGGCGGCGCCGATGTCGTGGGTGGTGGCGGTGACGGTGGTCTCGGTCGGGCCGTACGCGTTGAGCACCCGCACCTGCGGGGCCCGGGCCAGCCAGGCGGCCAGCGCCGCGGCCGGGACGGACTCCCCGCCGAGGACCAGCAGGCGCAGCGGGGCCAGCGCGGCCGCGCTCCGGTCGGTGAGCGAGAAGGCCAGCTCGGCCCAGTACGTGGGCGGCAGGTTCAAGACGGTGATCCCGTGCCGCTCGACCACCGCGGGGAGCTGCGCGGGCAGCCACTGCTCGTCCGGCCGCAGGACCAGGGCGGCCCCGCAGCCGAGGGCGGTCAGCAGCTGGTCCAGCGAGGCGTCGAACGAGAAGGACGAGAAGGCGAGCACCCGGTCCCGGGCGGTGATCCCGAACTCCTCGCGGGCGGCGGCGACATGCGCGGCGATCGCGCCGTGCTCGATGCCGACGGCCTTCGGGCGCCCGGTGGAGCCCGAGGTGAAGATGACGTACGCGAGGTCCCGCGGGTCGGGGGTGTGGTGCGGGGCGTCCGCATCGGGCCCGGCGTCCTCCACCCGGAGCACCTGCGGGCCGAGCGCGGCGGCCAGGCCGCCGGTCGCGGCATCGGTGAGCACGCAGTGCAGACCGGCCTCGGCGGCCATGAACCGCAGCCGCTCCTCGGGGAGCGCGGGATCCAGCGGTACGTAGACCCCGCCCGCCCGCCAGATCGCGGTCATCGCGGCCACCGACCGCACCCCGCGCTGCAGGCACACGCCCACCGGGGTCCCCGGGCCCACCCCCGCCGCCCGCAGGGCCGTGGCCAGGCCGCCGCCGAGGGCGTCCAGTTCGCCGTAGCGCAGCGTCTCCTCCCCGCACACCAGGGCCACCGCGCCGGGCTCGCCCGCCACGGTGAACGGCGCCGCGGCCGGCGCGCCGCGCCCCGAGCCCGCCATCTCGACCAGGCGCCGGCGCTCCTTGCCGGGCAGCGGCTCCAGCCGCCCGGCGAGTTCGGCCACCGGGGTCCCCGGCGAGGCCGTCACCGCGCGCAGGAACTCCAGGTAGCCCTCGGTGAAGCGGACCATCGTGCTCTGGTCGAACAGGGCCGTGGAGTACTGGAGCCGCGCCGCGATGTCCCCGTTGGCGCGCAGGCTCAGGTCGAGGAACACGTCCAGCGGGGTGCCCGTCAGCGGGGTCCGCACCAGCGCCACGTCCAGATCGTCCAGCCGGGCCGCCGACGGGACGGTGTTGAGCAGTGTGAAGGAGGCCTGCGCGAGGGGGTGGCGGGACAGGTCGCGTTCGGTGACCACCTCGCCGACCACCCGGTCGAACGGCGCCTCGGCGTGCGAGAAGTCCCGCAGCGCCCCCGACCGGACCCGGCCCAGCAGCGCGGCGAAGGTCGGATCGCCGGACAGGTCGGTGCGCAGCACGATCGTGTTCACGAACGGGCCGATCAGACCGGCCACTTCGGCGCGCCCGCGGTCCGCCAGGGTGGTGCAGACGGCGATGTCGGACCGGCCGGAGTAGCGGCCCAGCAGGGCCTGGTACACCGCGAGCAGCAGCATGTAGCGGGTCGCGCGCTGCTCCCGGGCCACCCGGTCGACCTCGGCGACCAGTCCGGCCGGCAGCTCGAAGCGGACCACGTCCCCGGAGCCGTCCCAGAACGCCGGCCGGGGCCGGTCCGCGGGCAGTGCGAGCGGGGCGACGCCGGCCAGCCGCTCGCGCCAGTACCCGAGCAGCCGCTCCATGCGCGGCCCGCTCAGCCGCTCGGCCTCGGTGCGGGCGACGTCGGTGTACTGGAGAGGGGGTGCGTCCACCGCCTCGCCCCGGTAGCCGGCGTCCAGTTCGCGCAGCAGCACGTCCCAGGACCAGCCGTCCACGGCGATGTGGTGGACCACCAGGAGCAGCACGTGGTCCTCGGGCCCGAGGCGGGCGAGCGTGGCGCGCAGCGGGTGTTCCTTCGCCAGGTCGAGCGGGCGCGCCGGCTCCCGGTCGAACAGCTCGTCGACGCTGCCCGCCTCCACCCGCTCCAGCCTGGTGCGGCCCGGCGGGTCCACCCGGGGTACGGGCTCCCCGTCGACGGCCGTGAACCGGGTGCGCAGCACCTCGTGCCGGTCCACGATGCCCGTCAGCGACCGCTCCAGGGCCGGGACGTCGAGGGCGCCGCGGATGCGCAGGGCCAGCGGGAGCAGGGACTCGGCCGAGCCTCCGGTGAGCTGGTCGAGGAACCACAGCCTCCGCTGCGCGAACGACACTCCGTCACCGTCTCGGACGACGTCGCCGGCTTCGCTGCCGTGCCTCGCCGCTCCGCCGTGCGCTGCGACAACCTTCACTGTGGGCCTCCAAGCGGTGTTTTCCTCAACACTGCTGTCTGCGGAGATCCGTCAGTAGGGAAGAAGACGCAGCCGCGCACGCAGCCGCCGGGGGGTAGAACGCGCAACGGCGCCGCCGCACGGCCTTGCTCTGCCGTGCGCGCCGCCGTCTGCGCGTCGCTCCCCCATCCGGGGCCGGGCCGCTGTGGTCAGCCCTCGTCCACCGCCACGAAGCGCAGCTCGGAGGTGTACGCCTCGCCCTGGTCGTCGGTCAGCCACGCCTGTTCGGGGCTCGGCAGCATCTCGGTGAACACGGCCCGGCCCGCAGGCTCCTTGCGGGCCATCCTGCGGACCGCCTTGGCGAGGATGTTGACGTACACCGGGCTGTCGAAGTCCACGTAGAACGGGCGGGTCTCGGTCGGCAGCACCACGAAGACGAACCGCGGCAGCTCGCGCCGCTCCCGCCACTGCCGGGCCCGTACGAACCGGCGGGCCTCGTCCTTCTCCTCGGCGAAGTCCATGTCCGACGGGGGCAGCCGCCAGGTCTCGCGGGCCACCACCAGCCGGTCCACCGTGACCCGGGGGGAGTGGTCCGCCCCGTCCGGCAGGATCTGGAACAGGTCCATCGCCAGGGTGGTCAGCACGTGGGAGAACACGTCCACCGCGGGGAACTCGGCCCCGTCGGGCAGGATCACCGCCAGCTCGCCGTCCGACCGCTCGGTCACCTCCACGTCGGCGCTGAGCACCGTACGGGGCCGGCCCGGATCGGCGGTGAAGTCGACGAGGGCGACGTAGTAGTCCTCGGGGCGGACCAGGGAGTGCCGGATCCGCGCCGAAAGCCGGGAGCGGTGCTCCTTGGGCAGCAGCGGCATCAGGCGGGGACCGGGATGATCCCGGCCGGTGAGCCGGAGCAGCTCCTCGGGCTCCGGGTGCTGGTTGACGAACAGAGAGGCGCCCAGGGTGTTGGCGGCGACGTGCAGTTCGCCGAGTACGAGCTCGAAGTCGCCGCGGGCCACGGCCTGTTCCCCCGTCGCGGCGATCATGATGTCGGGGCTGAGGTAGCGGGCGGCGGTCCAGCCGCCGCCCGGACCGCCGAACTGCTCGGCGACGGGCCCCGCGACGGCCTCCAGCGGCAGCCTGACCCGGCGGGTGCCCGGCGGCGGCGCCAGGATCGCGTCCCAGCGCCGGCGGAACTCCTGCTGGAGCTCGGCGGACTCCGAGCGGGCGGCGCCGTGCAGGATCGGCATGCAGGCGAACCAGAACGCGGCCAGATCGACCGGGCCCTGCGCGGCCAGCCTGCGGTACACCTCCCGCGCCCGGGCCATCACCGCGTCGGCGAGCCGCGCGGTGAGCCACCCGGCGCTGGTCAGCAGCGGGTCCAGCGGGGCGAGGGCCTCGTGCACGGTCCGCCCGAGGGCGGCGGTCGCCGCCCGCCGGCAGTCCGAGTACACCAGGGCCCGGCAGGGGGCCGTACCGGCCGCCTTCTCGCGTACGGCGGCGGTCTCGGTCAGCGAGACGAACTCGCCCTCCAGATCCGTCAGCGCGGCCACCAGGGCCTCCGGCCCCGCCGCGGCCCGCACCCGCTCCCGGCCCCGCTCCAGGGTGTCCAGGGCGGCCAGGCCGGGCCCGCGCAGCTCCGCGTCCCCGACCCGGTCCAGCCAGGCCCGCAGATGCCGCTCCGGGCGGGCGTCGGCGGGCACCTCCAGCTTCCACACCACCCACCGGCGGGCCACCAGATCGGCCAGGACCGCGGACACGTCCACGTCCGGCAGCGCGGCCCGGATCTCCCGGGCGGGCCGTACGCCGTCGCACAGCGCGAGCACGGCGCGCGCCTCCTCGGCGAGGGCCTGGCGCGGGCGGCCCGGCACCGTCACGTCCATCCCGGACTGACGGACGAACGGCACGCGCCGGGGCGCCACCCACTCCCGCAGCTCCGGGCCGGTGTCGAGCCGCGCGGCCAGGGCGTCGACGGCCCAGCTGGCGAAGTACACCTCGGAGCCGGCGATCAGGCCGGTGCCGGGGTCGACGCGGACGCCGTCTGCGGACAGGTCCCAGCGGCCCCAGCCGACGGGCCCGAAGAAGCCGATGGTGTCGTTCTTGACGCAGAACCGCTGCCAGTAGTGGGCGACGAGCTCCTCCCGCTGGCGGGGCATGCTGGTGCGGCCCGCGGCGGTCGGCGTCCAGTTCAGGAAGGGTGTGATCCCGGAGCCGAGCACCGGGCGGTTCTGCCAGGCCACCGCCTCCCGGAAGGCGGGCATCCGGGCGATCTCCTGGAGCGTGTGCGCCGTCTCCACCTGGGCGTCGGCGAACAGGCCGGTGAACTCCCCCCACCGCTCGCCGGACAGCCCCTCGCCGGACTCGAACTTGTCGGCGGCCGCGGCGAGCCCGTCCGGGGCCAGCCGCAGCACGCCCCGGGCCGGGAAACCCGGCCCGCGCAGGGCGAACTGGTCCCACAGCCGCCAGCGGCCGCCGGGCACGTAGGTATCGGTCATGGCCGCCCCCTCATGCCTGGACGAAGTCGGCGTGGACGACGTCGGCGAGGTCCGCGGGCGAGGGGTAGGCGAAGACCAGGGCCACCGGGACCTCCGCCCCCAGTGCCTCCTCGAGCCGTGCGGTGATCCGGAACGCGGTCAGCGAATCGCCGCCCCATTCGTAGAAGTCGCTCTGCTCGTCGAGCTCGGCCACCCCCAGCGTCTCCCGGTAGACGGAGACGACCAGCTCGGTCAGGGCGGCGGCGGTCAGCTGCGCGGTCAGGTTCTCGGTCTCGGTCACGGTCACGGTCAGGGTCATGAGATCTCCTCGAAGAGCGAACGGGTGGTGTGGGTGGTGCGGTGGGTACGGGAAGCCGCGGCGGCCGCGGCGGCCGCCGTCAGGGCCGCCGTGGTGTTGCCGCCGGACACGACGGCGACCGAGCGGCCGCTGCCGCCTCCCGCGCGGATCGCCCCGGCCAGCGCGACCGCGCCGGACGGCTCGGCCTCGAACCCGCGCCGCCGCAGCAGCGCGGCCGCGGCGAGGATCTCCGCGTCGGACACGGTGACCAGGTCGTCGACCCGGTCACGGATGATCGGATAGGGCACCGCCCCCGGCTGCTGGCCGCGCAGCCCGTCGGCGACGCTGTCACCGGGCGCCAGCCGTACGGGGTGCCCCGCCGCCAGCGACCGGGCGTAGCGGGGGGTGCCGGCGGGCTCGACGCCCACCACCCGCACCGGGTGCCCGTACGCGGCGAGGCACACCCCCGCGAGCAGCCCGCCCCCGCCGGTCGGCACGTACACGGTCTCGGCGTCGGGCGCCTCGGCCAGGATCTCCAGGCCGACCGTGCCCTGCCCGGCGACCACCAGTTCGTGGTCGGAGGAGGGCACGAGGACCGCCCCCGTCTCCTCGGCCAGCGCACGCGCCCGGGCGTCGCGCTCGGCGACGCCGCCCGGCACGCTGACCGTCCGCCCGCCGAGCGCCCGGATCAGGGCGACCTTGGCGGGGTGCGCCCCGCCGGCCAGCACCACGGTCACGTCGGCCCCGAGCGAGGCCGCCAGCCGGGCCAGCGCGATGCCGTGATTGCCGGAGGAGCCGGTGACGATCCGGCGGGCCCCCAGCGCCAGAACGGCGTTGGCGGCTCCGCGCAGCTTGAACGACCCGCCGTACTGGAGGTGTTCGGCCTTCAGCAGCAGCCTCCAGCCGGCCCGCCGGCGCTCGGGCGTGGGCAGCCCCGGCAGCAGCGGCGTACGCCGGACATGGCCGGCGATCCGCGCGGCGGCGGCCGCCACGTCGGCCGGGCCGGGCGGGAGGCGCACGGCGCCGGCCGGTCCGCCGGACGCTGCGGGGGCTGCGGACGGGCAGGGACCGGGCGCCGCCCGGCGCCCGGGCACGTGGGACGCATGGGGCGTGGGTGCATGGGACGCGGGGGAGTGGGACGCGTGCGCCGGGGATGCGGCAGGTGCGCTGGTCACGACCGGCCTCCTGTCTGCGAGAGGGCACGGCGGTCGGCCTTCCCGCCCCGGGTGGTGGGCAGTTCCGCCAGCCGCGCGAACCGGCGCGGCATCAGATGCGGGGGCAGCGTGGCGCCCAGATGGGCGCGCAGCGCCGCGTCCTTCACGTCCGCCAGGTCCCCGGTGACGTGGGCTACCAGGAACACCCGCCCCTGGCCGTCGGTTTCGGAGGTGACGACCGCCCCGGTGACTCCGGGATGGGCCAGCAGCGCGCCCTCGACCTCGGCCGGGTCCACCCGGTAGCCGCGGATCTTGACCTGCCGGTCGCCGCGCCCCAGGTACTCCAGCCCTTCCGGGCCCCGGCTCGCCAGGTCGCCCGTCCGGTACATCCGGGCGCCCGGCGGCCCGAGCGGGTCGGGAACGAAACACTCGGCCGTACGGGCGGGCAGCCCGCGGTAGCCCCGGGCCACCCCGGCCCCGCCGATGCAGACCTCCCCGACGGCCCCGTCGGGCACCGACGACAGCCCGGCGTCGAGCACGCGGACCACCACGCCGTCGATCGGCGTGCCCACGACGTCGGTCAGGACGTCCGGCTCGGCCGGTACGGCGTAGCGGGTCGAGGTCATCGTGCACTCGGTCGGCCCGTACTGGTTGACCAGCGAGCCCGGCACCAGGGTCCGCCCGCCGGCGGTCAGGAACGGCCGCAGCGACTCGCCGCTGGACACCACGACCCGCACCCCGGCGAGCAGTCCGGACGCGTCCGGCTGCCCGGCCAGGAAGGCCAGGAAGGACGGCGTCACGCTCAGCAGCGCCGTCACCCCGTGCTCGCGTACGGCGGCCCCGAACTCCTCGGGCCGCAGCACCGCCGAACGCGGCACCACCACCAGCCGCCCGCCCGCCAGCAGCGGGGCGAACGTGTCCCGCAGCGAGGCGTCGTAGCCCAGCGGCGCCACCTGCAGCGCCACCGTGTCCGGCCCGAGGCCGTAGTCGCGGGCGACGAACCGCAGATAGGAGTCCAGCCCGCGGTGCTCGACGAGCACGGCACTGGGCTCCCCGGTGCTCCCGGAGGTGTGGCTGACGTACGCGAGCGCCCGCCCGCCGAGCGGCCCGCCGGCCCCCCGGTCCGCCCCGGCCACGCTCCCCGGGCGGTCCAGCAGCACCGGAGTCCCCGGGATCGGCAGGTCGAGCCGGCCGGCGAGGGCCGAGGAGGTCAGCAGCATGTCGGCGCCGCCGCTGCGTACCAGCGCCGCCAGCCGGGCCGGCGGCTGCTCCGGGTCGAGGCTCAGGAACGCCGCACCCGAGCGCACCACCGCGGCCGGCGCGACCACGGCGTCCACACCGCGTTCCACGGCCACCGCGCACACCGTCTCGGGCCGGGCGCCCCGGGCCCGCAGCACCGCCGCCAGCGCGTCGATGCGGGCGATGAGCTCCCCGTACCTCACCTCGCCGGCCGGGGTGGTCACCGCGACCCGGCCGGGGCCGAGGGCGGCGTGCGCGGCGATGTCGTCGACGAAGGTCCGCATCACACCGCCCCGTCCGCGGGCCGGTCGATGCCGGTCCGGTCGACGGAGGCCTGGTCGACGGAGGCCTGGTCGACGACGGCATGGTCGACGACGGTCTGGTCGACGACGGTCTGGTCGACGGCGACGAACCGCAGTTCCGAGGTGAACGTGTCGCCCTGGTCGTCGGTCAGCCAGGCCTGCTCCGGCGTGGGCAGCATCTCGCTGATCTTCAGCTTGGCCCCGGGGTCCTTGCGGGCCAGCCTGCGGGCGGCCTTCGCGAGGATGCTCAGGTACACCGGGCTGTCGAAGTCCACGTAGAACGGCCGGGGTTCGGTCGGCGAGACCACGAACACGAATCGGGGAAGGTCGTGCTCCTGCCGCCAGTGCCGGGCCCGTACGTACCGCCCGGCCTCGGACTTCTCGTCGGCGAAGGCGAGTCCGGACGCCGGGAAGGCCCAGGTCTCGCGCGCCACCACCATCTTGTCGATGCTGATCCGCGGGGTGTGGTCACCCTCCGGGCGCAGCGTGAACCGGTCCATGACGTGCTGGGTCAGGGTGTTGGCGTACACGTCGAGCAGGTCGAACGCGGCCCCGTCGGGCAGCACCGCCGTCAGCCTGCCGCCGCGGTCCTCCACGGCGACGTCGGCGCACAGGACGGTGCGCGGGCGGTGCGGGTCGCCGGTGTCGTCGACCAGCGAGACGTAGTAGTCCTGCGGCCGGTCCAGCGAAGGCCTGCTGCGCGTCGACCACTTCAGCGGCAGCTCCTTGGGCAGCATCGGCAGCAGCCGCGGCCCGGGGAAGTCGCGCGTGGTCTCCGCGATCAGCTCGTCGCGGTCGGGATGCTGGTGGACGAAGAGGGAGGCGCCCATCGTGTTGAGGGCACTGTGCATCTCGCCCAGCACCATCTCGAAGTCCCCGCGCGCCACCGCGTCCGCGCTCTCGGCCAGCAGCAGCACGTCCGGGCTGAAGTAGCGGGCCAGCGACCACCCCGCGCCGGGCTCGTCGAACTCCGCGCGCACCCGCTCCGCGATGTCCGCCGAGGAGACCCGCACCCGGCGCGCCCCTTCGGGCACGGCGAGGATCCGCGCCCATTTCGCGCGCAGCTCCGCCTGGACGGCGTCGAGGTCCCGGCCCGCCTCCGGGTACGGGGACGGCAGGCAGCCCAGCCACATCGCCCCCAGGTCCACCGGGCCGGCCGCCCGCAGCCGGTCGTACACCGCGCGGAGCCGTGTCCCGACCCGCTCGGCGAACCGGTTGGTCAGCCAGCGCGCCGCGGTCAGGCACTGTGCGAGGGGGGTCAGTTCGTCCAGCAGGGCGGTGCCGAGGGTCGCCGTCGCCGCGCGCCGTGCGTCGGAGTAGACGAGCCCCCGGCAGGGCGCGGTCCGCTCGCCCTTGGACCGCTGGGCGTCGGTGGCGGTCAGCGCCGCGAAGTCCGCCTCCAGGGCGCCGATCGCCGAGGTCAGCGCCTCGGCGTCCAGGCCGGCCGCCTGGACGGCGTCCCGGCCGCGTTCCAGCACGGCCAGCTTCTCCAGGGCCGGCTCCCGCAGGGCCGGATCGCCGATCCGCTCCAGTACGGCCCGCAGCTCACGCTCCGGGTAGGTGCCCGTCGGCACGTCGAGGCGCCAGTGCACCCACCGCTTGGCCAGCAGCCACTGGACGGTCTCCGTCGCCTCCGCCACCGGGATCCCCAGCGCCCCGGCGATCGCGGCCACGGGCCGGGTCCCGTCGCACAGGTCCAGTACGGCGCGGGCGCTCTCGCCGATGGGCTGCGGCGGCCGGCCCGGCAGGTGCACGGACAGGCCCTCGGCCCGTACGAAGGACACCCGGCGCGGGGGTATCCAGGCCCGCAGCGCGGGGTCGGAGTTCAGCGACTTGGCGAGGGCGTCGATGGCCCAACTGGCGAAGTAGACCCGCGAGTCGGCAAGGAACCCGCCGGTGCCCGGGTCGACCTGTACCCCGTCCGTGGCCAGGTCCCACCGCCCCCACCCCACGGGCCCGAAGAACCCGATGGTGTCGTTCTTGACGCAGAACCGCTGCCAGTAGTGGGCCACCAGCTCCTCCCGCTGGCGGGGCATGCTGGTACGGCCCGCCGTGGTCGGCGTCCAGTTCAGGAACGGGGCGATGCCGGTGCGCAGCACGGCCGGGTTCTGCCAGGCCACGGCGGCCCGGAAGCGCGGCGAGGCCGCGATGTCCTGCAGCAGGCCGGCGGTCCGGACGGCGCCGGTGTCGAAGGCCCCGGTGAACGCCTCCCAGTCCGGGCCGGCGAGGGTGTCGCCCGGCCCGAACTTGTCGGCGGCCAGGGCGAGTCCGGGCGGGGCCATGCGCAGGACCCCCTCGGCCGGGAAGCCCGGACCGCGGAGGGCGAAGTGCTCCCACAACCGCCACCCGCCGGTGGGCAGGTGCACGGTCTCCGGGGTGTCCGACATGGCGGAGCTCCTTCCAGCCTGAGGGGGTGGCGTGGCCGGCGGCGCTGTACCTCTCGAACGCCACCCTGGCTGCCCCGAACACTGCCGCCGCGCACACCGGAGCCACCAGGGAAGGAGCGGCAGCACCGACCGCCGGTCCTTCTGCGCGTTTGTCCCTATGGCGGCCCGGGGCCGGGGCGGCACGCTGTGACCCGCTGACCGAATGACTGCGGGAGGACCGAAGCGATGAGTGACACCGACGAGAGCGGCTACCGGGTCGTGCGCAACGACGAGGAGCAGTACTCCATCTGGCGTGCGGACCGCGAGCTGCCGGCGGGCTGGCACGCCGAGGGCACGGCGGGTACCCGGCAGGAGTGCCTGGACCACATCGGCACGGTGTGGACGGACATGCGGCCGCTGAGCCTGCGCCGCCGGATGGCAGAGGCGGGCGCCTGAGCGGGCGCCCCGAACGGGGGTTTGAACGCCGGTCGGCGTGGCTGAGGCGCGGGGGGACCGAGCCCCGCCGACCGGTGCAGTGACGCCCCGCGCGGCCCCCGGCCGCGCGGCTCACCACGTTGTCCGCACCCGGCGGCGGTCCGGCTCACGCCGGTGCGGCCCGCGCCCGGCCTTGGCCCGTGGGGCTCACGCCAGGCTCAGGCCTGGCGGCCGCGAGGCAGAGCCCGGCGTTCACGGCCGCCGCCCGCCCTCGGCGCCGCCGCCGGGGTCGACGGGCCCGCCGCGGCCGCCCCGCGGCGGCGGGCTGCCGGGCGAGGACTTCGCGCCGCGGCGGCCGGAGCCGCCGAAGCGGTCGCGCAGCCGCCCGAACGCCCCGGGCCGCTGCCAGCCGCGGAAGTCCTCCGCCCAGCGGCCGCCGAGCCGGGCCAGGGCCTCCTCGAGCGCCGTGAGCTCCGCGGGCGGCAGGCCCCGTACGGCCGGGCGCAGCACGCCCTCGAGCAGGTCGGTGCGGGCCTCCTGCCACACCGGGCCCGCCTGGGGCTGCGAGGACCAGGTGGCGAAGCACTCCGCCGCGTAGGGCAGATCGCACCTCAGCCGGTCCGCGACCTGCGGCTCCCGGGCGGCCCGGCGGTACGCGGCCAGCAGCTCGGCGTCGTTGCTCTCGATCAGGGCCCGCAGCTCGCTCCCGGGCCGGTCCTCGGCGAGCAGCCGGGCGGCCACCGCCGCGTAGGCGTGCTCCCGCGCCGTCGGGGTGGGGTCCAGCGTCCCCAGTTCCAGGGCGAGGCGGACCCAGCCCGGGCCCGCCTCCCGCGTCCGCAGGTTCCGGGCCAGCTCCAGCAGCAGCAGCGAGGGCCGCACCGGGGCCGGGAGTTCCGCGGGGAAGCGCCGCAGCAGCTCCAGGGCCAGCTCTTGCGCATACCGGTCGCCGGCCGGGGCGGAGACCGCCGCCCGCGCGAGCAGCTCCCAGGTGCCGGCCTCCCGGTGGGCCCGGTCGCCCAGCGCGGACAGGGCCAGCCAGGCCTCGTCCGCGCCCGGCGGCTCCGCGCCCCACACCAGCCGCATCGCCGTCCGCAGCACCAGCGGCTCCTCCTCCAGCGAGGCGCCGGACTGCTCCACGAGCCCGGCCAGCGCCTTCACCCGGTCCCCGGACGCCGCGGGCGGCTGCGCGCACATCCGCAGATGCGGCAGCGCCTCGGCCCCGGTCAGCCGCAGCGTGGTGAGGCCGAACAGCCGGGCCCCCGCGGCCGGATCGCCCGCCGCGAGCGCGTCCAGCCGGTCGAGCACGGGGCCCCGCAGATCCGGCAGCTCCGCCAGCGCGGCCCGTACCGCCTCCCCGTACGCCCGCTCCGGATCGGCGATCAGGGCGTGCGCCAACTGCCGTGCCACATCGGGCAGGAGATCCGCGGCGCCCACACCGAGCTCCGCGGCGACCCGCAACAGCCCGGCCCGGTCCCCGGGTTCGCGCTCCGGATCGGTGAGCGCCGACCGCAGCTCCGGCCCCAGCTCGGCCGCGAGCCGCGACCGGGCGGCCTCGCCCAGCGCCCCGGAGGCCGGGGCGGCGCCGCCCGAGCGGACCGCCCCGGCGAGGGCCAGCTCCACCAGCGGCTCGCTCACCTCCGGGGGCGCCCAGCCGGTCAGGGCCGTCAGCAGCCGCCCGCTCGCGGCGGCCTCCTCGGGCCCGCGGTCCCCGGCCGGGCGGCCCAGCGCCCGGGCCAGCGCGTGCAGCCGTACGTCGTCCAGCGCCTCGCGGTGTCCGGCGGCCCAGTCGGCGGCCGCGGCCCGGCCCGCCGAGTCCAGGCCGACACCGGCGGCGAGGGCGAGCGCGGCCAGCGGGCCCGCCTCGTACGGCCCGGACGGTCCGCCGGGCAGCCGCCGGACGTCCGCGAAGAGGTCCTGCCGCTGCGCCCGCCAGATCAGCGCGGCGGTCTGCGCCCACGCGTCGGGGTCCGCTGCGGGGGCCGCCGCGCGGGCGGCGTCGTACACCCGGTAGCGGTGCTCCTGCCCGGTGAGGCTCAGGCCGTCCTCCGGCACCACGCCGATGATCTGCTGCCGGGCGAGCTGCGGACGCCGGGTGTAGGTGGTGAAGGTGAGCCACTGACCGCGCCGGTGCGGCAGCACACTGCAGGCGAGCAGGATCCACCAGGCCACGGCCTCGCTGTCCCGCTCCACCAGGACGAGCTGCGGGGCGGCCGGGTCCTCCACGAGCCGGCGCACATCGGCGAAGAAGCCGGCGAGCCAGCGCCCGCGGGCGGTCACGAAGGCCTCCAGCGCGCCGACGTCGAGCGGGCCCGGGGCCGGCAGCGCCGCCAGCGGCGGCACGGGCGCCCCGGCCGGCGGGGAATCGGCCGCCCACTGCCGGGAGCCCCAGGAGGTGATCGGCAGTGGCCAGTCGGCGGGCCGGTCCGGGTCGGCGGGCTGCGGCAGATGGACCGCGTGGGCGTGGAAATTGCCCCAGCGGCCGCTGTAGTCGGCGCCCGTGTACACGGAGCGGGCCAGCAGCCGGCTGCCGTCGCCGAGCACGTTCAGGCTCAAGGCCTGCGGGAAGGAGCCCAGTTGGTCCACGTTCGGCCGCGGCGGCGCGTCCCGGGGCGGCTCGTACCCGATCAGCTGCTCGGCCTCGCGCAGCAGCGAGACGGGCACCCCGGGGCTGACGGCGGTGAACCGGAAGCCCGAGCCGTCGGGACCCGGCGGCGCCGAGGTGTAGTGCAGTTGCGCGAGGCTCACGCCGCTCCTCCCGACCCGTGAGGCCGGCCCGCCATCGTGCTCGCGCTCCCACCCGCGGCTGCCGTCGCCGCCGCTGCGGCCGGTGCCGTACGCCGGCCCGCGCCGCCGGTCCCGGTGCGCGGCAGCAGCCCGCCCAGCCCCAGCAGCCACAGCAGCGGGTCCTCGACCCGCAGCGGCTGCGGCCCCGACTTGGGGGCGTCCGCCGGGGCGTGCACGGGCGGCGGGGAGCCGAGCGCCGAGAGCCCGAACAGCGACAGCCGTGCGAAGTCCCGGTCCAGTTGCCGCAGCAACGCCCCCGAGTCCCAGCCGTCGAGCAGCCCCCGCATCTCCTCGTGCACCGCCAGCCGGTCCTCGTCGTCCACCGCGCCACCCGCGTGAGCGGCATTGCGCCGCAGCGGGGAGTGCGGCCCCACCAGCGAGAACAGGGAGTCCGTCTTGGTCACCGCCACCGCCACGGGGGTGGTGACCCGGCCGCGCGACGTGCCCCTCCCGTGGGCCCGCAGCTGCGCCGCCAGGTCCGCCGCGATCTGCTGCGGCGGGGTCTCCACGGTGGGCAGCGGCAGCCCCGCGTCCACCGGCAGCTGGTCCCGTACGGCCCTCATCTGCAGCGGGTCCACCAGCAGGATGATCCCGTCGGCGGCCGCCAGGTAGTGCGTGTAGCGGTCCATGGCCTCGGCGCTGCCCAGGTCCTCGCCCGCCGCGTCGAAGAACACCAGCGCGGTGTGCCGGCTGCCGTCCCCGCGCAGCCGGCGGCGCAGCGGCAGGCTCAGCCGGTACAGCAGCGGGTCGTTGAAGCCGAGCGCCGCCGGTCTCGTGGCCTCCGGCAGCCGCAGCCGGTCGTACAGGTCCTCGGCCATCTCCCGGTCCCGGCGCTGGGTCTCGCCGCCCATCGCCGTGATGGAGGCGCCGTACGCCCGGCCCACCCGGTTGCGCAGCTCGTTGATCAGCACCGAGACGTACGTGCTCTTGCCCGAGGCCTTGGGGCCCAGCAGGGCGATGATCCGGGTGTCCTGGTCGGTGTAGTCGCTCGGGAAGTCGCTGTGGCAGCGCAGGCAGACCCGGACCGGGGTGGACACCCCGCAGTGCGGGCAGTCCGCGCGCGCGCCCCCGCCGAGACGGCTGCCGAGGCCGCGCGGGGCGGTGAAGACCGGGCCCCGCATCTTCAGCGCGGGCGGCACGCTCGGCCCCATGAACTCCGCCCATATGCCGTCGAGTTCCGCAGCGCACGGCTTGCCGCCGCGCACCCCGGTGGCGGACATCTGGCAGCGGAACGGCAGCCGGGCGGCGGCCGAACGGTCGAAGCAGTAGGGGCAGACGACGGAGGTCATGTCAGTGGACCACCAGGGAGGTGAGGGAGGGCTCGTCGAGCCGGACGGAGGCGGCACGGCCGCCGAGGAGGAAACCGCGCACGGCGTACGGGCCGCCGGGCGCGCGGGGGACGATCTCGCGCTCGACGGTCCCCGAGGCCGCGAGCTCGGTGCCGGTCACCCGGCACAACTCGGCGCCGTCGGCGGGCCGGTGGGGCCGGGCCGCACCGCCCGCTCCGGCGACGAGGACGAAGTCGGGGATCCCGGATCCGGGATCCCCGCCGGGCGCCAGCAGGGTCACCCGGAGTACGGAGGGACCGCGCCGCAGCATCCGCCGGGGCCCGGGCAGGACCCGGTAGGCGATGGCGACGTCGGCCGGGAGGACGGCCTGCTCGGCGCCGCGCGGGGCGGCCGCGACCGCGAGCGCGCTGCGCGGGGCGGCGTACGCCGTGATGCGGGCGGCGCCTGGGCCGACGGGCAGCTCCAGCCCCTCGCGCAGGAACACGGCCCGCACGACGGGGTGTTCGGTGCGCTCGCCGCCGGACTCGGGGGTGACCGCGACCGTGACCCGGCCGGCGCCGTCGGGCCAGTCGAAGCTGACCCGGGCCCGCCCGCCGGTGGTCCGCCGGACCGTGAGCCCGGTGACCGCCTCCGGCGCCTCGACCGCCACCCCCGGCCCGGCCAGCGCCCGTCCGCCCCGTACGGCCACGGCGCTGACGGTGGCCGCCGGGCCCGGCGGCGGCTGGGCGATCCCGGCCGCATCCACCCAGGGCAGCGCCTGCGGCAGCTCGGCGGCCGCCAGCTCGGCGCCCTCCTCGGGAGCCGGGCCCGGCCACTGGACGAGCCGTACGTCGGCCCCGGCGGCCCCGGTCCAGCGGAACTCCAGCCCGCCCGCGTCCCGGGCGGTCGCGGCGAGGCTGAGCACCGGGGCCGGCCACGGGTGCACGCTGACCGCCGCCTCGGAGCCGGCGGACAGCACCTCGTCCCCACCGCCCTCGGGCCGGTACCGGCACCGCACCCGCAGCACGTAGGCACCGGGCTCCAACCCCCCGCCCCGTACGGCCTCCCGACCCCCCACCCCGCCACGGCGTCCGACTCTGCCGCCGGCCCCGCCGCCCGTTCCGCCCGCGCCGGCTGTTCCGCCCGCGCCGGTCCCGCTACCGGCCGTTCGGCCCGCGCCGGCCGTTCGGCCCGCGCCGGTCCCGCCGCCTGGGCCACCCGTGCCGGCCGCGGCGGCGGGCGCAGTCGTTCCGCCGGGTGCATCCGGCTCGCCCGTACCGGCCCGCGTCGCGTCGGCCGGGCCGACGGCGACCGGGGGGCCGAGCTCCACGGTGTGTCCCTGCGGGCCGGTCAGCGTCACGTGCACCCCGACCGCGCCGGGCGGCCGCACCCACGAGGCCTCGATCCGGGCCCGGCCGTCGGTGAGGCGCAGCTCCGCCACCTCGGGCGCCACGAGCAGCGGGGCGCTGATCAGCGGGGCACCGGGGGCGGCAGTCCCCATGCCCGGGAGGGCCACGTACCGGACCTCCCGTCCGAGCGGGGCCCGGCGGTCCGTCAGCGGCCGTGCGCCGAGCGGGCCCGGCACCTCCGGGAGCGGTGTGGTGGGCGGCTCGCGCCGGGTCAGCCGGACCACCCGCCAGGTCCCGTCCGGGTCGGCGCCGGGCGGCCGCCGCAGGGCGACCCCGCCGGGTACGGGCCAGGCCTCCAGCGGCCCGGGGTCCCCGTCGGCCGGCCGGTGCGTGCGGACCAGGCCCCGCACCGCGCGCGGGCAGTCCCAGGCCAGCCGGGCCGCCTGCGCGTACGCCGCGGCGGCCTGCTCCGGATCCTCCCGGTCCTCGTACTCCCGGGCCTCGTCCAGCAGGGCGTCGGCGGCCCGTACCCGCTCGGCCAGCCCGGCCAGCCGCCCCGCCAGCAGCGGGTCCCCGCCGGCCACGGCCGGCGGCAGTACGGCGGCACTCCGGGCGGCGGCGCGCACCCGCCCGCGCAGCCACGCGTCCTCCAGCCCCTCGGCGGCGGCCCGCTGGGCGGGGTCCAGCCGGGGGCGCCCGGCGGCGGCGTGCACGAGGGCCGCCGCCGCGTCGGGGTCGACCCCGAACCCGGCGGCCGTGTCCGGCAGATCCCCCCGGGGGTGGTCGTGGAGCAGCTGCACGAGTTGGTACAGCAGGATCCGGCGCAGCGCGGCCGGATCCCGCTCCTGGATTTCGGCCAGCCGGTCGAACAGCCCGGCGGCACCGGCACCGGCAGGGGCAGCGGCACCAAAACCGGCACCGGCACCGGCGCCGGAATGTGCACCCGCCCGGGAGCCCCGCAGCGTGCGCAGCACATCGGCCCCCACATGGCGCCGCCGGCCGGGCCCCTCGACGGTGAAGATCCCGTCGAGCACCCGGAACCGCCCGCCGGCCGGAACCAGTAACTCGCCCAAGTGGCGTAATCCCAAGGCCTGTTGCGTGGACGCGAGTTCCCCGTACCGTGCCACGAGCGGAGCAGCCGGCAGGCCGGAGAGCGCGCGGGATCGTCCGAGGGCATGCCCGAACTCGGTCCCCACCATCTGCTCTGCGCCCCCCGTGCAGTGTGTTTGGGAGGTCATTTCAGCAGATGCGCGGACCGTCCGGGAGGTCTTTCCGTTCTCCAGCTGTACCGCGTGGTGTCACGAACTGATCTCCGGCCGGTATCCCGGGACCGCTGTCCTTGGGTCGCCCCTCGACACCCCCCTCACCCGCAGAGGTCGTCACCCCATGGCTGAACTCAATCGCCGCAGGTTCCTGCAGATCGCCGGCGGGACCGCCGCAGCCGCGATGCTGAACGAGAGCATCGCGCGCGCGGCCGCCATCCCGGCGCAGGGCACCACCGGCACCATCCAGGACATCGAGCACATCGTGGTCCTCATGCAGGAGAACCGGTCCTTCGACCAGTACTTCGGCTCGATGAAGGGCGTCCGGGGCTTCGGCGACCCCCGGCCGGTGCTCCAGGACAACGGGAAGTCCGTCTTCTACCAGTCCGACGGGACGAAGGACATCCTCCCCTTCAACCCGCAGGTCAACGACCTGGGCATGCAGTTCGTCGAGGGCCTGAACCACGACTGGGCCGGCGGCCACCAGGCCTACAACAACGGCAAGTACGACAAGTGGGTGCCGGCCAAGACGGCCACGACCATGTCGTACATGACGCGGAACGACATCCCGTTCCACTACGCGCTCGCCGACGCCTTCACGGTCTGCGACGCCTACCACTGCTCGTTCATCGGCGCGACCGACCCGAACCGCTACTACATGTGGACCGGCTACACGGGCAACGACGGCACCGGCGGCGGCCCGGTCCTCGGCAACCAGGAGGCCGGCTACGGCTGGAAGACCTACCCGGAGCGCCTGGAAGCGGCCGGGGTCTCCTGGAAGATCTACCAGGACATCGGCGACGGCCTGAACGCGGCCGGCTCGTGGGGCTGGATCAGCGACGCCTTCCGCGGCAACTACGGCGACAACTCGCTGCTGTACTTCAACTCCTACCGGGGAGCCCAGCCCGGAGACGCGCTGTACGAGAAGGCCCGTACGGGCACCAACGCCAAGGCGGGCGAGGGCTACTTCGACAGGCTCCGCGCCGACGTGGTGAACGGCACGCTGCCCCAGGTCTCCTGGATAGCCGCCCCCGAGGCCTTCAGCGAGCACCCGAACTGGCCGGTCAACTTCGGCGCCTGGTACATCTCGCAGGTCCTGGACGCGCTGACCGCGAACCCGGCGGTGTGGGCGAAGACGGCGTTCTTCATCACCTACGACGAGAACGACGGCTTCTTCGACCACGTCGTCCCGCCGTACCCGCCGGCCTCCTCGGCGTGGGGCCTGTCCACGGCCGATGTCTCGAAGGACCTGTACGCCGGTGGCGGCGGCTACGCGGCCGGCCCGTACGGCCTCGGCCCGCGCGTCCCGATGATCGTGGTCTCCCCGTGGAGCAAGGGCGGCTACGTCTGCTCCGAGACCTTCGACCACACCTCGGTGATCCGCTTCATGGAGAAGCGCTTCGGCGTGCAGGAGCCCAACATCTCGCCGTGGCGCCGCGCGGTCTGCGGTGACCTGACCTCGGCGTTCGACTTCTCGAAGGCGGACGCGTCGCCCGCGGCCCTCCCCTCCACGGCGGGCTACGTCCCGCCGGACCACAACGCCCACCCGTCCTACCACCCGGTCCCGCCGGCGACCGGCACCCTGCCCAAGCAGGAGGCGGGCGCGAAGCCGACGCGCGCACTGGGCTACGCCCCGTACGTGGACGGCAAGGCCACGTTCTCCACGGGCAAGTTCACCCTGACCTTCTCCTCCGGACCCTCCCTCGGCGCGCACTTCCACAGCACCTCGGGCAACCGGACGGACGGCCCCTGGCCCTACACGGTCGAGGCGGGCAAGACCCTCTCGGACACCTGGAGCACCAGCAGCTCCACCGGCAACCAGATCAACCTGACGGTCTGGGGCCCGAACGGTTTCCTGCGCACCTGGAAGGGCCCGGCGAAGAAGGCGGGCCCGGAGGTCACGGCCCGCCACGACGCGGCCACCGGCAACCTGAAGCTGACGCTGACCAACTCCGGCTCGGCGGCGGTCAACCTCACGGTGACCAACGCCTACGGCGGCGCGGCCCAGACCCTGCGGGTCGCGGCGGGCGGCTCGGCCACGTACACGGCGGACCTGGGCACCACGGGCCGCTGGTACGACGTCAAGGTCGTCTCCGACGCGGACAGCACCTTCCTGCGCCGCTTCGCGGGCCACGTGGAGACGGGCGCCCCGGGCACCTCCGACCCGGCGATCAAGACCGTCTGACGCGGTCGTCCGGTGCGCGCAGCAGCCGCCGTTCCAGGACCGGGAGATCGGCGGGGCGGTGGCTGCGGGCGTGCCGGAGCAGGAGGTCGCGGGCGGTGTCCGTGACCCGGCGGTGCTTGGGGTGGCGGGTGGTGAACTCCTCGCTCGCGAAGAACCGCACGGCCGCGTCGAGCCCGCCGCGGTCCGTCTCGCGCACTGCCCAGGCCAGGTCCGCCGTGCCCGCTCCGGTCAGCAGGCGCAGCGGGGCCACCTCCGCGAGGAGGGACGCCGCGTCCGCGGGGTGCTCCCGGGCGGCCCCCTGCCAGGCGAAGGCGGTCGACAGCGCGACGCCCGCCGGGGGCTCCGGCTCCTCGCCGCGGGCCATGGCCTCGGCGTAGCCGCGGAGCCCTTCGGGCGCGGTGGCCGCCCACCGGGCGCGGTGCCGGGCCGGGATTCCGTCCGGGGAATCCCGGTCGAGCAGCCGCGCGAGCGGCTGCGGCCGCCTGACGTTCGGCAGCTCGCGCACCCGCGGGTCGTCGGTGCCGCCGGGCTCGTACTCCCAGCACATGCAGGCGAGGAACTCGATGTCCGGGTCGGACGGTTCGTGCGTCCCGGCGGGTGCGGGCCCGTCGGGCCAGACGGCGAGGACCTCCGCGATCTCCTGCGGATCGACGATCTCGTAGTACGAGGGGTGGTGCGGGTGGCCGGACCCGGTCTTCGCATCGCGGACCCTGATGCACTCCACCGAAGGTGTCGTTGTCACGGTGTGATGGTAGGTGCGCTGGGCAGGAGGTACGGCGTCCGGCACCGCCACCCCCGCCACCGAGGGAGAACGCATGGCCATCGCCCACCGCAGGATCGGCACCGGCCCCGTCCGCGTCATCTTCGTCGACCTTCGCAGGTCTCGTCGTGTCGTGACGGGCAGGCGAGCACCCGTCGGCCTCCGGCGGATGCCGCCCCGCCAGGATGGGTGGCGGGAAACGCCTGTAGGGGTACGAGAGAAGATCTCGTACCCCTACAGGACCAATAGGGTGAGTGACGGGACTTGAACCCGCGGCCACCTGGACCACAACCAGGTGCTCTACCAACTGAGCTACACCCACCACGAAGGGCGGCGGAACCGCCCGTTCGATGTGCACGCACAGCATAGCTGATCAGGAGGGTGGTCCCGCCACGCGTTATCCGGCCGTGGCGTGCGCGACGGCCGCCGCCGCGAGCGCCTTCACGACGGGGTGCGGGCGGGTTCCGTCCCCGGACAGCTCCGGCTGGAACAGCGTGGCCAGGAAGAAGGGGTGTCCCGGCAGCTCCGCGATGCGCGCCTGTCCGTCCTCGTCGCGCCCCGACAGCCGCAGCCCGTGGGCGGTGAGCACCGGCAGGTGCCGTGGCTCCGGCCCGTAGCCGCAGTGGTAGCGCTCCATGGACCGCTCCGCGCCGAGCGTGGACTCGGCGAGCGACCCGGGCTCGGCCCGTACGAGGCCCTCGTGGCCGACGAGCGAACAGGCGAGCGGGGCGATCAGCAGGTCCTCGGCTCCGGGGTCGTTCTCGGCGTGGGCGACGCCGGTCAGTCCGCAGACCGAGCGGGCGTACTCCAGCAGCGCGTGCTGGAAGCCGCCGCAGGTCCCGAGGAACGGAATGGCCTCCTCCCGTGCCACCCGGATCGCGGCGAGCGCCCCGGCCTCGCTGGCGTACGGGCTCCCGGGCAGCACCCAGACCGCGTCGAACCGGGCCAGGGCCCCGGAGGCGGCTTCGGCCTCGGCATCGCCGGTGGGGATCCAGTACGCGTCGAGGACGAGCCCGTCGCGGGAGGCGAGGGCGTCGAGGAGGAGCGGGATGCGGGTGTGGGACTTCACATGCGGGGAGCGGTCGCCGACGAGGGCGATCCGTGCGGTCTTCGGGGTCTGCGCCGTGGTCATGCCGATCATCCTGCGGCCCGGCCCCGGTTCAGCGCCAACGATTGTTCCTGCGCGTTCGATAAGCAGAGCTGATCAGTGCTTCAAGGCCGCCTTGGTGGCCACGATGATCAGACCGAGGACGAGGTTGACGACCCCCTCGGCCGCCAACTGGCGGCGCGTGGCCCCCGCGCGGGCGGCGCCGAGGCACGCCCAGGCGACCTGCTGCGTCACGGCGACGCTCATGGCCAGCCATGCCGTCCCGACGTAGTCCAGTCCGAGGAGGCCGCTGACGGCGACGGCGGCCGCAGGCAGCACGGCGGCCTCGACGATCGGCCACTCGTGCACGGCGACCCGGCGGATCTCGTGCCGGCTCCAGGGCTCGCCGACCAGCCGTTCCCCCGCCAGCTGGGCGTACACGTGAGTGGCCCAGAACACCACGCCCGTGACGACCAGGAGAAGCACGAGCTGCAACCGCGGATGCGGGCCGGTGGAACTGGCGGTGGCGACCACGGAGGTGGCGAGGAGGGAGCCGTACACGGCGCCGGCGGAGTCGGTCCGGGCTGCGCGCCGTGGCCTGCCGCGGCCGGCCGGCTGGCCGCTGGGGATGCTCACCCTCCCACGATAGGGACGCCGGGACCCGGCACCGCCCGGGCGCGCCGGTCCCGCCGACCCTCCCGGCCCCTCACCCCGATGGCCGGTCCCGCGGACCGGGCTCCACGCACCGGTTCCCGCGGACCGGGCCCGCGGACCAGGCCTGGCGGACCGGGCATTGCGGACTACGCCTCGCGGACCCGCTTCTCGCGGACCCGCTTCTCGCGGACCCGCTTCTCGCGGACCCGCTTCTCGCGGACCCGCTTCTCGCGGGCCGGGCCCCGCGCATCAGGTGCCGCGGGCCGGGGGCCGCGGCGGTGGCACGCTGATGGCATGGATCCGCACCTGCTCCGCACCTTCGTCGCCGTCGCCCGGCTGTCCTCCTTCTCCGCCGCCGCCCGCGAGCTCGGCTACACCCAGTCCGCCGTGTCCCAGCACATCGCCGCCCTCGAAGGCGACCTGCGCGCCGAGCTCCTCACCCGGCGGCCCGTGGAGCCGACCCCGGCCGGGGTGCGGCTGCTGGAACACGCGGGGCCGCTGCTGCTGCGGCTCGACGCCGCCCGGGCCGACGTGCTGCGGCTGGCCGCCGCCCCGCCCGGGCAGGTCACGCTCGCCGCGTCCCCGCTCGCCGTGGGGCCCCGGCTGCTCGCCGCGCTGCCGGCCACCGGGGTCGCGCTGCGGGTGCTGCCGGCCGCCGAGGTGCCGGCCGCCGTCGCCACCGGCGGCTGCGACCTCGGCCTGGTCGACGGCCTCGCCGCGCCCAGCGACCCGCTGCGGCTGCCCGACGTGGCCCCGCTCACCGTCACCGGCGTCGGCGAGGAGCAGCCGGCCGTACTGCTCCCGGCCGGGCACCCCTTCGCGGGCCGGGCCTCGCTGCGGCTGGACGACCTCGCCGACGCCCGCTGGATCGACGCCCCCGGCGTCGGACCGGCGCCCGCCGCGGTCCGCACCGGTCCGGCCCTGCGCTACGACGGCACCGACCTGCACGCCCTGTGCGCCCTCGCCGCCGCGGGGCACGGCCTGGTCCTGCTGCCGCGCCGCGTGGCCGAGGCCGCCGGGGCCGGGGTCGCCGTACCGCTGTCCGACCCGCGCCTGGTGCACCGTACGGAACTCCTCGCCCCGGGCGCCCCGGCCCCCGCTGCCGCCGCCCTCGCCGCCCGCCTCACCGCGGCCGGATGACCGGCGCCGGGGTGAGGCGGGCGCAGCGTGACCGGCGGCCGGGGACCCGCAGGCCGGTAACCACTCGCGCGCCGCCCGGCCCGGCGGCAGGATCGCACCATGGACCTCGAACCCGATCCGTTCACGCACACCGACTACGCCGCCCGGATGGCAGCCGCCGCGCAGAGCGCCGCCGATGCCGGGCTGGCGGGCCTGCTCATCGCCCCCGGGCCCGACCTCGCCCACCTCACCGGCTACCGGCCGGTCGACACCGAGCGGCTGACCGTGCTCGTGCTCGCCGCCGGGCAGGAGCCCGTCCTCGTCGTGCCCGCCCTGGAAGCCCCCGACGCGGCCAAGGCCCCCGGGGCGCCCGCGCTGACCCTGCGCGACTGGGCCGACGGGAAGAACCCGTACGGCGTCACCGCGCCGCTCCTCGGCGTCGGCGGCCGCTTCGGGGTCAGCGACAACACCTGGGCGCTGCACCTGCTGGGCCTCCAGCGGGAGTTGCCGGCCACCTCGTACGCCCCGCTCACCGATGTCCTGCCGATGCTCCGCGCGGTCAAGGACCAGCGGGAGCTGGAGCGGCTCGCGGCGGCCGGTGCGGCCGCCGACGCGACGTACGAACAGATCCTGAAGGTTCCCTTCGCCGGACGCCGGGAGACCGACATCGCCGCCGACCTGGCCGCGCTGCTGCGCGAACACGGCCACTCCCAGGTGGACTTCACGGTCGTCGGCTCCGGACCCAACGGGGCCGACCCGCACCACGAGGCCGGCGAGCGGACCATCGGGCACGGCGACATGGTGGTCCTCGACTTCGGCGGGCTCAAGCACGGCTACGGCTCCGACATCTCGCGCACCGTGCACGTCGGCGAGCCGAGCGCCGAGGAGCAGCGCGTCCACGACATCGTCCGCGAGGCCCAGCAGGCCGCCTCCGCGGCCGTCCGCCCGGGCATCGCCTGCCAGGAGGTGGACCGGGCGGCCCGCGCGGTGATCACCGAGTTCGGCTACGGCGACCGGTTCATCCACCGCACGGGCCACGGCATCGGCGTGACCACCCACGAGCCCCCGTACATGGTCGAGGGCGAGGAGCAGCCCCTGGTCCCCGGGATGTGCTTCTCGGTGGAGCCGGGCATCTACCTGCCCGGCCGCTTCGGGGTGCGCATCGAGGACATCGTGACGGTCACCGAGGACGGCGGCCGCAGCCTCAACAACGCCCCGCGCGAGCTGGCCGTCGTGGAGTGAGGGCCCCGAGCCGCCACAACTCCCCGGCGACGACGAGGCGGTAGCCGTGGTCCACGCTCTCCTGCCCGCGCAGGCGGGCGTGGCGCCGCTCCCGGGCTCCCGAGCGCAGGTGGCCGTCGGGCCCTGTGCCCGTGCCGGTTCCTGTTCCGGTTCCTGTTCCATGGGCCGACGCCACCGGAGCGGGTCCGCCGTGATCAAGGGATTCCGCTGGGGCCGAGCCGTCACGGCCCCAGCAGCACCGCCGATTCGGCCGGTACGTGGACGCGGCCGTCCGGACCCGGGTGCCCGGCGGGTTCCCAGGCGGCCAGGACCCGGACCCCGTTGCGGCCGAGAGCGATGGTCACCGGGTCGGGGGACAGGTTCACGGCCACCCGTACGTCGCCCCGCCGGAAGGTCACCCAGCGGCGCTCCTCGTCGTACGCCACGTGGACCGCGGCCAGGTCCGGATCCCGCAGGTCCGGGTGGGTGCGCCGGAGCGTGATCAGGGTCCGGTACCAGGCCAGCAGGCGGTCGTGCGGAGCGCGCTCCGGCTCCGCCCAGTCCAGGCACGAGCGGTCCCGGGTCGCCGGGTCCTGCGGGTCCGGGATCTCTTCGGCCTTCCAGCCGTGCGCCGCGAACTCCCGGCGCCGGCCGGTCCGTACCGCCTCGGCGAGCTCCGGGTCCACATGGTCGGTGAAGTACTGCCACGGCGTCCCCGCGGCCCACTCCTCGCCCATGAACAGCATCGGCACGAACGGCCCGGTCAGCGCCAGCGCCGCGCCGCACGCCAGCAGCCCGGGGGAGAGCGAGGCCGCGAGCCGGTCGCCGAGCGCCCGGTTGCCGATCTGGTCGTGGGTCTGCGTGTAGCCGAGGAAGCGGTGCGCGGGCGTCCGGCGCCGGTCCACCGGGCGGCCGTGGCCACGGCCCCGGAACGAGGACCAGGTCCCGTCGTGGAAGAAGACCCGGGTCATGGTCTTGGCCAGGGCGGCGAGCGGAGCCTCGGCGAAATCGGCGTAGTACGCCTGGGACTCGCCGGTCAGCGCACAGTGCAGGGCGTGGTGGAAGTCGTCGTTCCACTGGGCGTGCAGGCCCAGTCCCCCGGAGCCGCGCGGGGTCGTGGTGCGCGGATCGCACCGGTCGGACTCCGCGATCAGGAACAGCGGGCGGCCGGTCTCGGCGGCGAGCGCGTCCACGGCCGCGGACAGCTCCTCCAGGAAGGTCAGCGCCCGTCCGTCGGCGAGCGCGTGCACGGCGTCCAGGCGGAGCCCGTCGATCCGGTAGTCCCGCAGCCAGGCCAGGGCGCTGCCCAGAAGGTACGCGCGCACCTCGTCGGAGCCGGCGGCGTCCAGGTTCACCGCCGCGCCCCACGGGGTGTGGTGGGTGTCCGTGAAGTACGGGCCGAAGGCCGGGAGGTGGTTGCCGGAGGGGCCCAGGTGGTTGTGGACCACGTCCAGCACCACCCCGAGGCCGGCCGTGTGGGCCGCGTCCACGAACCGGGCGAGCCCGGCCGGGCCGCCGTACGGCTCGTGCACCGCCCAGGGCGCGACCCCGTCGTACCCCCACCCGTGCCGGCCGGGGAAGGGGCAGACCGGCATCAGCTCCACGTGCGTGACCCCGAGCGCGGTGAGGTGCCCGAGGCGGGCGGCGGCCGCGTCGAAGGTGCCCTCGGGGGTGAAGGTGCCGATGTGCAGCTCGTAGAGGACCGCGTCCTGGAGCCGTGTCCCGGGCGGCGGCGCCTGCGGGGCGAGCGGCTCGAAATCCACCACCGCCGAGAGGCCGTCGGGCCCGTCGGGCAGCCGCCGCCCGCGCGGGTCGGGCCGTACGAGCTCTTGGCCGGGCTCCGCGCCCAGCAGGAATCCGTACCGGTCCCCGTCGGCGGCCGGGGCCTCTGCGATCCACCAGTCGGCCCGGTCCGGATCGCGTGCCATCTCGTACGTCGCGTCGCCGAGTCGCAGCGCGACCCGGTCTGTCAGCGGTACCCACACCTCGAACTGCACGGTCGGTTCCCCTCGTCTGCGGCGGTACCCGGAACGTGTGCCGGCCCCATCATCGCGGGACGGCCGCAGGAGTTCTGGACACTCCGGCCTTGACGGGCCGACAATCACCCTGTGACGTCGAGTTTCGAGTTCCCCGCCTTCCCGGTCCCGCGCCTGTCCGACGCGGAGCGCGACCGGGCGCTGGTCCAGCTCCGCGAGGGCGCGGCCCTCGGGAAGCTGTCCCACGACACGTTCCTGCGCCGTATGGAACTCGCCCTGGTCGCCCGCCGCTCCGAGGACCTCGTGGTCCTCACCGCCGACCTCGAGAGCCGCAGGAGCGGCGAAGGCCCGTGGACCCGTCGCGTCTTCGCCTGGGTGGGCCGGGCCTCGGCCGTGTCCGCCGGCGTCCGGCGGGCCTGGAACGCCGAGCGGCTGCCCAAGCTGCTGCTGCCGCACCCGAGCGCGCGGTCCCTGCGGATCGGCCGCGACCCCGGAAACGGGCTGCGGCTCACCGACGAGACCGTCTCCCGGGTGCATGCCGAGCTCGGCATGCGCGACGGGGTGTGGGTGCTCACCGACCTCGGCTCCTCCAACGGCACCACGGTCAACGGCCGCCGGGTGACCGGCTCGGTGGCGGTCCGGGACGGGGACCAGATCGGCTTCGGCCGGATGAACTTCCGGCTGTCGTCCGGCTAGGGAGTGTCCGGCGGATGACGGCCGGGGGTTCTCCCGGATCATGCCGGGGCCGAAGATGACGTCCATGGAACATGAAGACGCGAAGGACCCGAAGGACCCGAAGGACCGGACGGGCCCGAAGGAACACCCGCCCGTCGTGCGCCCCGCGCGCCCCGAGGACCTGCCCCGCCTCGTCGAACTCGTCCACGAGCACGTCGCGTACGAGAAGTCCGCGCCCCGGCCCCCGGACCTGGCCGACCGGCTCGGACCGCAGCTGTTCGCCGAGGGCGCCCGCCAGTGGGTGCTGCTGGCGCAGGCCCCGGACGGCTCGGTTGCCGGATATGCCGCCTGCTCGGCCGAGTTCGCGTTCTGGGACGCCCGGCACTACCTCCACATGGACTGCCTCTACCTCGCCGAGGAGGCCCGCGGCCACGGCCTCGGCGCCGCCCTGATGGACGGCGTGGCAGGCCTCGCCCGTGAGCTCGGCCTCGACCAGGTCCAGTGGCAGACCCCGGACTGGAACGAGGGCGCGATCCGCTTCTACGACCGGCTCGGCGCCGCCGGCGCGCCCAAGCGCCGGTACACCCTGTCCGTACCGGCCACGACGGCTGCCGTCCCCCCGTCCCCCGCGGCCCCTACGCATTGACCGTCCCGTCCGCCACGAGCCGCTCGTAGGCCGCCAGGACGGTGCGGGTCTGGTGCTCGACCTGGATGGCCACCGGGACCCGGCGCGCCTGGAACCGGGCGGCGAACTCCTCGCACCAGCCGGTGACGAGCCGGTCCAGCCCCGGGGCCGCCGGGTGGCCCTGGGCCCGGAGCACCCGCAGCAGCATCGCGGCGGCGCGCAGCGACAGGCGCCTGCCGAAGGCGTCGATGCTGCCGATGGAGGCCGCCGTGGCCTCGGCGGGCGCCCCGGGGCCGGTCCACTCCACGGTGATCCGGGGGATCAGGGCGAGCGTCCAGTCGACGGCGCGCAGCAGCGCGGCCGCATCGGAGTCCCCGCCAAGGCCCGCGCCGGCGCCCGAGCCGGCGCCCGCGCCGGGCAGCGGCGCTCCGGGTGGCACGGCGTCCCGTACGCGGGTCACGAGCGCGGCGTCCGCGGTGAGCCGCCCGGCCAGGAACCGCAGCGCGCCGCGCGGGTCCGGGTGCGGGGCGGGGTCGTCCACCAGGTCCGAGGCCCACATGGGGACTTCGACGATGGCCGTGGTGCCGGCGTACCGGTGGGCGTGGTACCACGTGCTGAGCCGGGTGTCCTCCGGGTGGAACGCCCCGGCGGCGTCGGCCCCGGGCTCGGGCATCACGAAGATCCCGGGCCCGGGGGAGGGCCAGCCGGCCGCGTCCGAGGCCCCGGTCTCCACCGGGATCCGCAGCTCGGCGGCCGATTTGGCGAACGGTTCCGCGAGGCCGGGTATGTCCCGGGTGAGCTGCACCCAGGACCCGCCGAGGTCGGTGCCGTGCAGCGAGACCTGGAGGACGGGCCGCAGCTCGTCGATGACGGAGGTCAGGGCCAGGGTCTCGGGCGGCAGCCGGTCCGGAGGCAGTAAAGACGGCGCCCACTCGGGCTGTTCCGGACCCGGGGGCCGGAAGAAGTTCCGGTGGTAGTCGAGCAGGGAGTACGGGCGGGGTGTGCGGTGCAGGGCCGCCCCGTCGGGATCGGCGCACAGCAGGAAGTGCCAGCCGCGGCCGGCGCGGGTCGCCGGGTCGCGGAGAACGCGCCGGGCGAGGACGAGCGCGGTGGCACCGCCGACGGGCTCGTTGGCGTGGGCCCCGGCGACGACGAGCACGCCCGCGCCCTGCGGGCGGCCGCTCGGCTCGACGGAGAGCAGCCACAGGGGCCGGCTGCCCCGGGAGGTGCCGATCTGGCGGAGTCGGGCCGGGCCGGGGTGCTCGTCCGCCAGAGCACGGGCGGCCAGCGCGAGCTCGGACGGTGTGGGGTAGCACATGTCACGGAGGAGGGTCACGTCTGATGCAATGCCCGCCGCGCACGCCCCCTACTGCTCCGCGCGCCCCACACTTCCCGAAAACCCCTGGCCAACGCCTCGCCCCGACGGCCCGGCCCCGGCCCGGCTACTGCTGGTGGAGGCCGCGGCCGGCCAGGGACAGGAAGGCCTCGCCCACCGCCTCCGACAGCGTCGGATGGGCATGGACGTGGCGGGCCACGTCGGCCGGCTCGGCGTCCCAGCCCACGATCAGCTGGCTCTCCGCGATCATCTCCGACACGTGCGGCCCCACCAGGTGCACGCCCAGCACCCGCCCGCCCCGCTCGGCGACCACCTTCACCGTCCCGCCCTGTCCGTGCACCATCCCCTTCGCCACCGCCGTCAGCGGCATCGTGTTGACGACGACGTCGTACGAGAGGTCCCGGGCCTGCGCCTCCGTGAGTCCGACGGCGGCCGTCTGCGGAGCGGAGTACGTCACCCGCGGTACGGCCGCGTAGTCCACCGGGGCGCTCGCCACCCCGGCCAGGGTCTCGGCGACGAGCAGCCCCTCGGCGAACGAGGCGTGCGCCAGACCGAGCGAGGGCGGCGGCAGCAGGTCGCCCACCACGTGGATCCCCGGGACCGCGGTCTCCAGCCGGGACCAGTCGGCCGGTGCCACGAACCCCCGGCCGTCCGTGGCCAGTCCAGCCGCCGCGAGGTCGAGCCCGTCGGTCACCGGGACCCGGCCGACCGCTACAAGCAGCCGCTCCGCGGTCACCTCCCGGACGTCCCCGCGCGCACCGCGCACGGTGGCCCGTACGCCCCCGGCCGCGAGCCGCTCCACGCCTTCCAGCCGGGCCCCCGTCCGCACGTCGATCCCGCGCTTCTTCAGCCCGCGCGTCAGATGCCGGGACACGTCCGCGTCCTCCAGCGGCACCAGCCGCTCCGCGGCCTCGACCAGGGTCACCCCGGCGCCCATGGACCGGTGGAAGGAGGCGTACTCCACGCCGATCGCCCCGCCGCCCAGCACCAGCACCGAGGCGGGCAGTCCCGGCGCGAACAGCGCGTCGTCGCTGGTGACGACGGTGTGCCCGTCGGGCTCCAGACCGGGCAGTGTGCGCGGCCGGGAGCCGGTGGCCAGCACGATGCCGCGGGCCGCGGTGAACTCCCGCCCGTCCTCGGTCCGGACGGACCGCGGCCCGGTCAGCCGGGCGCCGCTGCGCACCACGCGGACGCCGGCGTGCCGCAGGTGGCCTTCCACACCCTGGTGGTTGCGGGAGACGATGTCGTCCCGGGTGGCGGTCAGGGCCGGCCAGTCCACCGAGTCCACGACGGCCCGGACCCCCCACCGCTCCCGCGCCTCGGCGATGCCGTCGACGAGTTCGGCCGCGTGCAGCATCGCCTTGCTGGGGATGCAACCGCGGTGCAGGCAGGTCCCGCCGACCTTGTCGCGCTCCACGAGGACGACGCTCAGCCCGAGGGCCGCGGCCCGCAGGGCGGTGCTGTATCCGCCCGTGCCGCCGCCGATCACGGTGACGTCCACGGAGCCGTCGGTGCTGTCGGTCTGCTCGGGGCTGCCGGTGTTCCCAGTGCTGTCGGTGTTCATGGGACAAGCGTGCGGTGGACTCCTGCCATGAGTCCAAGGCAATGATCTACTCGTCTCCATGCACACTCTTTATGCTTCCTGGCCATGAGCCTGCGTCAGATGGAGTACTTCCTCACCGTCGTGGAGGAGTCGTCCTTCACCCGCGCCGCCGAAGCCCTGCACGTCACCCAGCCCGCCCTCTCCCACCAGGTCAAGGCCTTGGAACGGTCCGTCGGCGGCGAGCTGCTGGAGCGCATGCCGCGCGGGGTCCGGCTCACTCCCATGGGCCGCGCCTTCCTGCCGCACGCCCAACTCGCCGTCCGCAGCGCCAAGCAGGCCGAACGCGCCGCCCGCGCCGCCGCCGGGGCCACCGGCGGTGAACTGCACCTCGCCACCGTCCACGCCGTCGCCGTCGGCCTGCTCCCGGGCATCGCCGCCCGCTGGCGGTCCCTGCACCCCGGCGTCCGGCTGGTGCTGCGCGAGTACGCGTCCACGGAGGCCCTGGAGGAACAGCTCGAACGGGGCGTCGCCGACCTCGCGGTGGGCCCGGAGCCCAAAGCGTGGACCGGTCCGGTGCTGCCGGTGGACCGGGAGGAGCTGGTGCTCGTGGTCCCCTTCGACGACCCGCTGGCCGGCCGGGGTTCCGTCCGGCTGGCCGAGCTCGCCGACCGCGACTGGATCCGCTGCGCGATGGAACCCTCGGTCCAGGGCCGGGCGTTCCTCGACTGGGCATGCGGCACCGCCGGCTTCACCCCGCGCACCGTTCTGCGTACGGAACACACCTCGACGGCCGTACGGATGGCCGCCGCCGGCGTCGGCATCGTCGTGGCCCCGGCCCACACGGTCCGGGGCGCCCTCGGGGAGGACTGCGCGCTGCTCTCCCTCGACCCGCCGTGGCACCGCCCCCTCTCCGTGTTCTCCCGGGTCCCGCTGGCCGGCGCCGCCGCGGCCTTCGCGGAGCTACTCGTCGCCCCGGCCGCCGTCGCGCAGTAGGAGCGCGACCGGCAGGGCCGCGAGCAGCTCCGCGAGGCGCACCTCGCCCTCGTACGAGGCCCCCCGGTCCAGGAGCGCCGTCCACCGACCCGGCGGCAGGGCCAGGGTGGTGTCCCGCCAGCCGCCGGCCCCGGCCAGCCGGTGCGAGAGCCGGGTGGCCACCGCGACCAGCCCGGCCGGGCGGGCGAAGGCCAGGCAGTGCTCCGCCGCCGGGCCCCGGGCGGACAGGGGGGCGTAGCCGGTGAACAGTCCGGGCCGGTCGCGCCGCAGCCGCAGCAGGGCGGCCGTCAGCGCGAGCTTCTCCTGCGCCTGCCCCCGCGGTACGGCCCCCGCGTCCAGCCGGGCCAGGGCCTCGCGGGGGAACCGCGCCGGGCGCCGGTTGTCCGGGTCCACCAGGGCCCGGTACTCCGTTTCGGCGCCCTGGTAGATCTCCGGGACCCCGGGCATCGCCAGGTGGAGCAGCGCCATGCCGAGCAGGTTCGCCCGGGCCGCCTCGGCCAGCCCGGCAGGCTCCTCCGGGTCCGGAACGTACCCCGCGACGGCGGCCTCGTACGCCGGGTCCTGGTCGGTCCAGCTCGTGTGCAGGGCCGCCTCCCGGACGGCCTTGAGGAGTGCCTGTACGAGCCGGTCGGTGCGCTCGGGCACCTCCCCGAGGCCGAGCGCCGTCTGCCGGGCCACCCAGGCCAGTTGGGGATCGGGACCGGCGGGCCGGCCCATCAGCCCGGGGGCCTGGGACAGCGCGGAGATCCGGGCCCGGACGTCGGCGCTGCGCTTGGTGTCGTGCGTGGACAGCACCGTCCCGGAGCCCGGCCAGTCCCGGTCGAGCGCGGCGCAGTACGCGTGGAACTCCGCGGGCGACACCGCCGGCTGCCCGGGGTCCCCGCCGACCTCGGTGGCCGACAGCAGCGGGGCGTGGCGGTAGAAGGCCCGGTCCTCCAGCGACTTGGCCCGCAGGGCCGCAGAGGTCTGCGCGAAGCGCGCCGCGAAGGCGGGATCGCGCAGCAGGAGGTCCCGTACGCCGGCCACCGCGCCCGCACCGGCCGGCGCGGCGGCCTCCGCCAGGGCCTGCGGGGAGAGCTCCGGCTCGCCGGGATACGGCCGGTAGACCGGATAGGCGATCAGCAACTCCCTCACCCCGGAGCCGAGTTCCGGCCCGGCGGCCCGCTCCAGCGCCGCCAGCTCGGCCGCCAGGTCACCGGTCAGCACCTCCCGCGCGCACGCCCGGGCCAGCTGCTCCCAGTGCGGCATCCCGGTGAACTCCGCATAGCGGCGGGCCAGTTCCGGGGCGCCCGCCGGGTCGGTGAACACCCCGTCCACCCGGTGCAGGGCGTCGTACCCGGTGGTCCCCGCCACCGGCCAGCCGGGCGGCAGCCGCTCCTGCCGGGCAAGGATCTTCTCCACCACCACCCAGCAGCCCTCGCCCACGGCCGCCCGCAGCCGCCGCAGGTACCCCGCCGGATCCGCCAGCCCGTCCACGTGGTCGATCCGCAGCCCCTCGGCCACCCCGTCGCGCACCAGCTCCAGAACCTTCGCGTGCGTCGCCGCGAACACCTCCGGGTCCTCCACCCGGACCCCGATCAGCTCCGAGATCGTGAAGAACCGGCGGTAGTTGAGCTCCGTCCGGGCCTCGCGCCAGCAGGCCGGCCGGTACCACTGCGCGGCCAGCAGCTCCGGCACCGCCAGCCCTCCCGTGCCCTCGCGCAGCGGGAACTCCAGCTCCCCGTGGCGCAGCACCCCGCCGTCGCGGTCGACCTCGAACGCGCCCGGCTCGGGCGGCCCGGGGAGCACCGGCAGCAGCACCTGCCCGCCGCCGGCCTCCCAGTCGATGTCGAACCAGCGTGCGTACGGCGTCCGCGGCCCCTCCCGCAGCACCTCCCACAGGGGCCGGTTCAGCCGCAGCGGGGACGGCACCGCCATGTGGTTCGGCACGATGTCCAGCACCAGGCCGAGTCCGTGCCCCCGGGCGGCCGCGGCCAGTGCCCGCAGACCCGGCTCGCCGCCGAGCTCGGCCCGCACCCGGGAGTGGTCGGTGACGTCGTACCCGTGCGCCGAGCCCGGGACCGCCTCCAGCACCGGCGAGAGGTGCAGGTGTGACACGCCGAGCGAGGCGAGGTACGGTACGGCTGCCCCGGCCGCCGCGAAGGGGAACTCCGGTCTCAGTTGGAGGCGGTACGTCGATGACGGGGCCGCAGGCGACCGGGTCGCAGGTGGCGCCGGAGCGACGGCTGCCGGAACATCAGATTCCGTTTGGTGGTGCGGGTACGGCTGGCTCATGAGAACGTACGTACCCATCTTCCCGGATTCCGTGCCATTACCCAATGCATCCGGGTGACTGCACCGGGTTAGCGTTGATCAAGTGGCCGGAACCGTCAACACCTATCGAAGAGTCATCGCCCTGACCGGGCCCCTACTCCCGCTCGTCTCCTTCTTCGCGCGACTCCCCGTCGCGATGTCCCAGTTCGGGAGCGTGCTGCTGGTCGCCGAGACCAGCGGCTCCCTCGCCACCGCCGGGATCGTCGGCGGCACCCTCTCCGCCGGGCAGGTGGTCTTCGGGCCCGTCCTGGGCCGGCTCGCCGACCGGCACGGGCAGCGGCCCGTGGTCCTGACCGCCGCCGCGGTCAACGCGGTCGCCACCGGCGCCCTGGTCGCCGGGGCCCTCTCGGGCCTCGCCACCGCCCCGCTCGCCGCGATCGGCGCCGTCACCGGAGCCTCCGTACCGCTGATCGGGCCGCTCGCCCGGACCCGCTCCGTGGCGCTCGCCCACCGCGCCGAGGCCGGCGAGGGCGTGGTGGGCGCCGTCCACTCGCTCGAAGGCACCCTGGACGAGGTCTCGTTCGTCCTCGGCCCGGCCCTCGTCGGACTCGCCGCGCTCGTCGCGCACCCCGCGATCGCCCTCGGCGGGGCCGCCGCCCTGGTCGCCGTCTTCGCCGCCGCCTTCGCCCTGCACCCGACCGCCGCCGTCACGGCCGGGGCGGCAGCGCCGGAGCGCACCACGCGGGGGCCGGGCGCTCGTGCGGACGCGGACGCGCTTGCGGCCGTCGGGGCCGGCGCCGGCCCCGACGCCGGGCGCCGCACCCGGCCGCCGGGTGTCGTGTACGCCGTACGGGGCTCCCTGTTCCTCCAGGGCGCCATGTTCGGCGCCTGCCAGGCCGGAATCGCCGCCCTCACCGCTCGTTTGGGCGTCCCCGGCCAGGCGGGCATCGTGTACGCCGCCATGGGCGTCGTCAGCGCCGCCGTGGGCCTGGCCCTGGGCGCGCTGCCCGCCCGGGTCGGGCTGCGGCTGCGCTGGCGGGCGGCCACCGGCGCCGCGCTGGTGCTCTCCGCACCGCTCCTCTTCACCGACACCCTGTGGCCGCTGTACGCGGTCGTCACCGTGCTCGGAGCCGCGTACGCCCCCCACCTGAT
Organism: Streptomyces sp. NPDC050448; assembly: GCF_040655295.1. Lineage (NCBI taxonomy): Bacteria > Bacillati > Actinomycetota > Actinomycetes > Kitasatosporales > Streptomycetaceae > Streptomyces > Streptomyces sp. NPDC050448. The sequence goes on from NZ_JBFAJR010000031.1 coordinate 70,758, forward strand.
CACCGCGTTCGCGCTGACCGAGCGGGTCGTGGAGCCGGCCCGGCTCGCCGAGTCGATGGCCTTCGCCGCCAGCTCGCTCGTGGCCGGGCAGGCCGCCGCGCTCGCCGCCTCCGGACGGCTCGCCGAGTGGTACGGGCCCTCCGGGGCCTTCGCCGTCGCCGTCGGGGCGGCCGCACTGTCCCTCCTCCTCGCCCTCGTCACCCGGGTCCCGGCGGCCCGGACGCACCCCGCCGCGCCCCGGGCCTTCATCCCGGCCCGGCAGACCGCCTCCCCGAACACGACCGGGAGCTCGTCGAGCTCGCCCTACGCCGGGCGCTGAAGCACCACCAGACACCGTCCCGTCAGCGCCACCCGGTCCCCGGCCGCATACTGCGGTCCGGTCCCGGGTGGCAGTACGTCCGGCCGCGCCGTGTCCACGACGAGCCGCCACTGCGCCCCGTGCCCGGCCGGGACCGTGAAATCCTGCGGATCCGCGCCCGCGTTGAACATCAGCAGGAACGAGTCGTCGGTGATCCGCTCCCCGCGCGAGCCCGGCTCGGAGATCGCCTCCCCGTTGAGGAACACCGTCAGCGAGCGCGCGTGCTGCGCCTGCCAGTCGCGGGCCCGCATCGGATCCCCGTGCGGGGTGAACCATGCGATGTCGGAAAGCTCGTCGTTGGTCCCCTCCACCGGCCGGCCGTGGAAGAACCGGCGCCGCCGGAACACCGGGTGGTCGCGCCGCAGCCACACCATCCGCCGGGTGAACTCCAGCAGGGACGGCGGCGGTTTGCCCGGCTCCGGCCAGTGCACCCACGACAGCGCGTTGTCCTGGCAGTAGGCGTTGTTGTTGCCGCCCTGCGAGCGGGCGAACTCGTCGCCGTGGCTGAGCATCGGCACGCCCTGCGAGAGCATCAGGGTGGCCGTGAAGTTGCGCATCTGGCGCTCGCGCAGCTCCTGGACCTCCGGGTCCTCCGTCGGCCCCTCGGCTCCGCAGTTCCACGACCGGTTGTGGGTCTCCCCGTCCCGATTGCCCTCACGATTCGCCTCGTTGTGCTTCTCGTCGTACGAGACGAGGTCGTTCAGGGTGAAACCGTCGTGGCAGGTGGTGAAGTTGATGGAGGCCAGCGGGCGGCGGCCGTCGTCCTGGTAGAGGTCCGAGGAGCCGGTCAGCCGCCCCGCGAACTCCGCGAGCGTCCGCGGCTGCCCGCGCCACAAGTCCCGTACGGTGTCCCGGTACTTGCCGTTCCACTCGGTCCACAGCGGCGGGAAGTTTCCCACCTGGTAGCCGCCCTCGCCCAGGTCCCAGGGCTCCGCGATCAGCTTCACCTGGCTGACCACGGGATCCTGCTGGACCAGGTCGAAGAACGAGGACAGCCGGTCCACCTCGTGGAACTGCCGGGCGAGCGTGGCGGCGAGGTCGAAGCGGAACCCGTCCACATGCATCTCGGTGACCCAGTAGCGCAGCGAGTCCATGATCAGCTGGAGTACGTGCGGGGAGCGCATGAGCAGGGAGTTCCCGGTCCCGGTGGTGTCCATGTAGTGCCGGGGATCATCCGCGAGGCGGTAGTACGAGGCGTTGTCGAGCCCCCGGAAGGACAGCGTCGGGCCCAGGTGGTTGCCCTCGGCGGTGTGGTTGTAGACCACGTCGAGGATCACCTCGATCCCGGCCTCGTGCAGGGCCCGCACCGCCGACTTGAACTCCAGCACCTGCTGGCCGCGGTCACCGGAGGCGTAGCCGTTGTGCGGGGCGAAGAAGCCGATCGTGTTGTAGCCCCAGTAGTTGCTCAGCCCGTCGTCGACCAGCCGGTGGTCGTTCACGTACTGGTGCACCGGCATCAGCTCCAGCGCCGTCACCCCGAGCTTGGTGAGGTGCCCGATGACCGCCGGGTGCGCGAGGGCCCCGTACGTGCCGCGCAGCTCCTCGGGCAGATCGGGATGGCGCATGGTCAGACCCTTGACGTGGGCCTCGTACAGCACGGTGTGGTGGTACTCGTGGCGCGGCGGGCGGTCGTTGGCCCAGTCGAAGTACGGATTGACCACGACCGAACTCATCGTGTGCGGCGCCGAGTCGAGGTCGTTGCGCGAATCCGGCCGGCCGAAGTGGTAGCCGTACACCTCCTCGCCCCAGTCGACGCTGCCGGCGATGGCCCGCGCGTACGGGTCCAGCAGCAGCTTGGCCGCGTTGCAGCGCTGCCCGCGCTCGGGCTCGTACGGGCCGTGCACGCGGAAGCCGTAGCGCTGCCCCGGCATCACCCCGGGCAGGTAGGCGTGGCGTACGAAGGCATCGGTCTCGCGCAGTTCGACGGCCGTCTCCGAGCCGTCCTCGTGGAGCAGACACAGTTCGATGCGTCGGGCGGCCTCGGAGTAGACCGCGAAATTGGTGCCGGCGCCGTCGTACGTGGCGCCGAGCGGATACGCCTGTCCCGGCCAGACCTGCATGGCTGACGACTCTTCCCCTCGTTCCCCGGCTGTCGGGCTGATGTGCCGGGCTGATCCGGCGTGGACCACGTCACTGCCAGATCTTCCCCGAAAGTGGGCCCGCACGCGGGGACTTGGGATGCTCCTACCGGGTGACCCGGAGAGCTGATATGCGGGTCAGCGGACTATGCGGGCATCCGATAATGGGTCAACAGGCCACCGGTGTACGGTCCATCGGGCTGCATCGGGCGCCGAGCTCGGAGTACCCTTCCGTGATCACTGGAGACGGGCGTCCAGACGCAGAAGGCGGTGCACGGGTGAGCTCGGGAGGTCTGGAGCTGCCCCCTGGTGACAGCGGTCACGAGGGCGGCCCGGCGGACGCCCCAGGAGGTGCGCCAGGAGGTGCGCCCGACGGGGTTCCCACGGGGGTGCCGGCCGGGGCGGTGTCGCTGGCCCCGACGGCGGCCGGGAGTGTGCGGGCCGGGGCCGAGCTGGACTGGGGCGCGGACGCCTGGAGCGAGGTCCGGACCCGGGCGCAGCGGGCCGGCCGCGCGTACATCTGGCTGAACCTGATCGAACAGCGGCTGCGCGCCGTCGTCGGCGCGGTGCTGCGGCCGATCTACGAACCCGTGCACGGCGGGGACGACTGGGTGGTCGCGGCCGCCGGACCCGCCGGCCAGGAGTGGGTGCAGCGGGCCGTCGCCGTCCGCGAGGTCAGCCGGCGCAAGGGCTACCTGCTGGACCCGGCCGACGACAACGTGCTGAGCTTCCTGACGCTCCCGCAGCTGCGGGAGCTCATGGTCCAGCACTGGCCGTGCTTCGAGCCGTACTTCGACGACCGGCGGGAGATCGAGCTCGCGCTCGACGAGCTGGAGGTCACCCGGAACGTGGTCTCCCGCAACCGGGCGCTGTCGCGGGCGGTGCTGGAGCAGGCGGAGCGCGCCTCGGCCCGGCTGCTCGAGGTGCTGGGCGGCGGCGCGGGCTCCCCGGCGGCGGACCGGCTGCCGATCGACGCCGTCGAGGACCTGGTGGGCGACCGGTACGCGGACGTCATCTCGGTCCACCCGGACCGGGTGCGGCTGCAGCGGCAGCTCCCGGCGGAGGACCTGTTCGGCGGCGCGCGGCGGCTCGACGCCATCGGCATCGGCCTCAACCTGCTGGTGCAGAACTTCTCGGGCCGAAGACTCGTGCGCCTCACGGAGGCCGGCTGCCGGGTCCGGCTGCTGTTCCTGAACCCGGCCAGCAGTGCCGTGAAGCGGCGCGAGCGGGAGCTCGGCCTGCGCAAGGGCGAGCTGAGCCGCTCGGTGGAGATGAACATCCTGCACGTGCGGCGGGTCCGGGCGGGGCTGCGGGATCCCTCGCGGTTCGAGATCCACGTCTTCGACGAGACGCCCCGCTTCACCGCGTACCTGGTGGAGGGGGAGTCCTCGGGCATCGCCGTGGTGCAGTCGTACCTGCGCCGGGCGCGCGGCATGGAGGCGCCGGTGCTGGTCCTGCGGGGCGGCGGCACCCGCGGTTCCTCGCGGGACGCGGAGAACGGGCTGTTCCCGACGTACCGGGAGGAATTCGAGTCGATCTGGCAGGACTCCCGCCCGGTGTCGTGACTGTCAGTGCCCCGTGGCAGGCTGAAAGTCGTTGACCGAAGGTGTACGGGGGAGGGGCACGGGGTGGAGGACTGGCGCGGCACGGGGGACCGGCACGGCGGTGTGCTGATCGGATGCGGCCTGGAGACGACCGGCACAGAACCGGGGGCCGGGCGATGAGCTGGATCAGTGGGCCACTGGCGGCCTTCGACCTGGAGACCACGGGCACCGACGTGGAGACCGACCGCATCGTCACCGCGGCGGTCGTGCGGCTGGATCCGGACGGGTCCGTCTCGGAGGAGCGGACCTGGCTGCTCGATCCCGGAGTGGCGATACCCGAGCAGGCGTCGGCGATCCACGGCATCTCGACGGAGCACGCCCGCGCGCACGGGGTACCGGCTGCGTCGGCCATCGAGGAGATCGCGCAGGCCGTCGCCGACGTGCTGCGGCTCGGGACGCCTCTGGTGGTGATGAACGCGCGCTACGACCTGTCACTGCTGGACCGGGAGTGCCGGCGCCACGAGGTCGAGTCGATCAGCGAGCGGCTGGGCGGTGTGCCTTCGCCCGTCATCGATCCGCTGGTGATCGACAAACACGTGGACAAGTACCGGAAGGGCAAGCGGGCTCTCCACGCGCTGTGCGCTCACTACGGGGTGCCGCTCGACGACGCGCACGATGCGCGGGCGGATGCCGTGGCCGCCGCCCGCGTGGTGCGGCGCATGGGCGAGAAGCACCGGCCCGTCGGCGCGATGCCGTTGGCGGATCTGCACGACCTCCAGGTGCGCGCGGCGGCTGAACAGTCGGTCTCGTTGCAGGCCTATCTGCGGCGCACCGCGGATCCGGCGGCCGTCGTCGAGCCGGCCTGGCCGCTCATTCCCCGGCGGCGAGTGCTTGCAGGCGGGGGAGAGTGATCCGGCCGGCACCGACGCCGTCGAAGGGGTGATCGGCACCGCGCGGGCGCTGCGCAGCCCGTCGGCGGCCTCGGCTGCGGCCGTGCGGTGGGTGGCCGGGGCCGGCTCTGTCCGTCCTTGCCGCGACTACCTCTTGGTGTCCCTCGTCGACTGTCGGCTGGAGAGGGTCACGACGTGGGAGGTCCCGAGGACCTGGCCCTGCGCATTGAGCGCCTCTACCTGGAAGTACGGTCCGGGGCCGTTCGTGGTGATGGCTGTCGGAGACAGCCCCAACTCGCTTCCGGAGATCAGACGATTCTTCGGACAGAACCAGGGCAAGCTCGAAAGCTCGACCCTTCCGGGCTCGGTCCTGTGGCTGTATGGGACGGATGACATCACCAGCCCCAACACCGTCACCTACAACGTCGTCAACAAGATGCTGACCAACGGAAACGACATCGACCTCTCGGTCCTGCAAGGGGCGGGCCACTATGACGTCCCCGTCGTCGGCCAGCCGCTGGTCCAGGCCCGCCTCAAACAACTCTTCGCGCTGGGGTGATGACGAGCCGGCCCAGGTTTCGCAGACTCCGCCGACGTGGGGTTACCGAACGTGTCACCAGCCCCCAAGGACGCTGTTCCCGCTGGTGAGGGCGGTCTGCGGTGAGTCTCAGACGCCGACGCGGGCGCGTTCCAGCGCTCGGTACACCGTCGCCCGGCTGACGGAGAACAACTCGGCGAGGTCGGCGATGGAGTGCTCGTCGCTGCGGTGCTGCTGAACGAGGTGGGCCTGCTGGCGTGTGGTCAGCTTGGGCTGCTTGCCCTTGAGCTTCCCCTTGGCGCGGGCGACGGCCATGCCCTCGCGAGTGCGCATCCGCAAGAGGTCCTAGGGCCTGGGCCACTCCTCGCAGTACTCGAGGTGGAGGTCGCGGTCGCAGGGGTGGCAGTACAGGCTCCGGCAGTAGTGCCTGCCCCGATGGTTGAACACCTGGCCGGGGCCCGTACGGGCGAGGTTGGCGAAGAGTCCGGCGGTCTCCCGGAACGTCCGGGCGCTGCCGGTCATGAACAGCGTCTCGCTGTGGATGTCCTGGCGGAACCGGTCCCGGTTCTCCCGGTGGTGGAGGTCCGATGCGCCGGGCTCCGCGCCGGGGCCGGGGCCGGGCAGGTCCACGGTGCGCGGGCGCCCGGGGCCGAGCCGGCCGCGCAGCTCCTTCCACCGGGACGGGGCGAACTGCAGGGAGTGGTGCAGCAGGACGAGGTCGAGCGGGCGCCGCGTGCCCGCGTCCGGTCCGCCCGCCGCGTTGGCCCGGATCGGCAGGTGGACCAGCGACCGCGGCGAGGTGGCCGCGAGGGCCCACAGCCCCGCGGTGATCCGCGCGGCCTCCTGGTCGAACCACCCGTTCAGGTGCCAGGTGTCGTCGAGGAGCACCGCGCGGGCCGGGGTCCGGGCCGGGCGGATGACCTTGAACTCCGTCGCGCCCAGGCGGGCAGTGTGGAAGGTGGTGTGCAGTCTCATATGCGGTCCTCGGTACGGCACGCCTAGAACGCGTGCCACCGCATTTCCGCGTCGCCGTCGCGCAGGGAGGCCACCCGGCGGCGGAATTCGGCCAGTGCCCCGGGGTTGGCCGGGGCGTGCTGCGCGACCCAGGCGCAGCTGGCCGTCTCGCGGGCACCCCGCAGCACCGTGCAGCCCGCCCAGTCGCGCACGTCCCATCCGTACGCCGCCACGAAGGCCTCGTACGACTCCGCCGGCAGCCCGTACCGGTCGCGGGAGAGGGCCATCACCACCAGGTCGTGTTCGCGCAGATCGGCCGAGACGGTCTCCAGGTCGACCAGGACCGGCCCGTCCGGGCCCACGTGGACGTTGCGGGGGAGGGCGTCGCCGTGGATCGGGCCCGGCGGCAGCTGCGGGGCGAGCGCGGACACTTCGCCGGCGTACGCGTCGCGCCGGGCCCGCAGGTACGCCGCGTCGGCCGGGTCGACGGCCTCGCCCGCCAGCCGGAGCCAGCGCTCGACCCCGCCCAGCAGGTCCCGCGCGGGCAGCGCGAACGGCGCCGCCGGGAGGGCGTGGATCTGCCGCAGCAGCAGCGCGAGGTCCTCGGGACCGGCCGGCCGGACCGCATCGGCGAGGCGGTGCCACACGGTCACCGGGTGCCCCGCCACCAGCCGCGGCTTCGGCTCGGCCGCGCGGACCGCCCGGATCCCGGCCTGCTCGAGCCAGCCCGCCACCGCGAGCTCCCGCTCGGCCCGCTCCAGCAGCGCCGCCTCCCGGCCGACCTTCACCACCAGATCGCCGGCCGCGAAGACCGCGTTCTCGCCCAGCGCCAGCAGAGCGGCCGGCCCCGTGAGGCCCGCCGCCGTCAGTACGTCCCTGGCCTGCGCCTCGTCCATGCCGTCACTCCGGATCCGGATCGTCGTGAATCCGCCCAGTCTCGCATCCCGGCGTGCAACGCCTTGACGCGCCATCAGGCCGCCCGGATGGCCGGGAATCCTCGTTGCACGAGAGGTCTCGTCTCGTTGACCTCGGTGCATGACCTCAGCCAAGCCCGCACACATCGCCATGTTCTCCATCGCCGCCCACGGGCACCTGAACCCGAGCATCGAAGTGATCCGGGAGCTCGTCGCCCGCGGCCACCGCGTCAGCTACGCCATCCCTGCCTCCTTCGCCGAGAAGATCGCGGAGACCGGCGCCACACCGGTGATCTGGAACTCCACCCTCCCCACCGACGACGAGCCCGAGGCCTGGGGCACCGAGCCCATCGACCGCATCGAGCCGTTCCTCAACGACGCCATCCAGGCCCTGCCCCGGCTCGCGGCCGCCTTCGAGGGCGACGAACCGGACCTGGTCATCCACGACACCACCTCCTACCCGGCGATCGTCCTGGCCCGCCGCTGGGGCGTCCCGGACGTCTGGCTCTCCCCGAACCTGGTCGCCTGGACGGGGTACGAGGAGTCCGCGCGCAGATGGCCGCCGAGGGCGGTACGCGACAGGCCGCCGACCTCATCGAGGCCGAACTGCCCGCACTGTCGGTACGCCGTCCTATCGTTCGGTCATGACCACGAAGAAGTACGCGGCCCTGCTGCGCGGAATCAATGTCGGCGGGGCCAAGAAGGTCCCGATGGCCGAGCTGCGCCAGGTCCTCGAGGGCCTCGGCCACTCCGACGTGCAGACGTACCTGCAGAGCGGCAACGCCGTCTTCGGCAGCGCGCAGAAGGACACGGCCGCCCTCGCCCGCGAGCTGGAGCGGGCCATCGAGGCCCGCTTCGGCTTCGCGGCGGCCTGCCTGGTGGTCGACGGCGGCTACCTGCACGCCGTCGCCGAGGCCTGCCCCTTCCCGGCCGCCGAGCTGGAGGGCAGGCAGCTGCACGCCACCTTCCTCTCCGAGCAGCCTGCAACGGAGCGGTTCGCCTCGATCGACGGGCCCTCGTACCTCCCGGAGGAGTACCGGATCGGCGACCGGGTCGTCTACCTCTACGCCCCGGATGGGCTGGGCCGCTCCAAACTGGCCGAGGCCCTCTTCAAGCCCGCCGTGTTCAAGGGCATCGACGCGACGACCCGCAACTGGAACACCGTCGCCAGACTCGTCGAGCTGACGCAGGACTGACCCGGACCTGAGGGCCGGCTAGGGGGTGCCAGGCGGCCCGGGCCCGGCCCTGATCCGCCGGACACCCCCCTAGCTCCAGTCGATGTCGGCCGGGCTCTCCAGCGGAGTCCTGTCCTCCAGGGATTCCGGCACCGCCAGGGTGTCCGCCTTGGCCATCGCCGCGGGGAAGCGGATGTGCGCCCGCTTCTGGATCTCGCCCAGCTTGACCTGGAACACCCGGAACTCGTCCAGCTCCAGAGCCTCGGTCAGGACCAGGTTCTGCGACAGCAGGAACGCCTTGCACTTGAGCGTTCCCTGCTCGGAGAAGACGAGCACCTTCCAGAACTCCCGCGGTATCTGCACACCGCGGAAGACCCGGTCGTCCTCCTGGAAGACCGGGCCGCCGAACACGCTCACCTTGAGGTCCTCGACCTCGACGTCCTCGAAGACCGCGTTCTCGAGCTGCCCCCAGATGCCGTTGCGCGCGCTCTGGTTGAAGTCGTCCATCTGCGGAGTGATGTTGGTGAAGAAGAACGAGTCCCTGTTGGCCTTCTCCGCCTCGGGCAGCGTGCCCCAGATCAGGTCGGCGCGGCGTGCGATGTGACCCCGGTCGAGCCGGTTGGTCGGACCCTTGTACAGCTCGTTGCCGGCCTGGGTGTTCGCCGGCAGGCGCGGGTCCTTCGTGAACTCGATCCCCGTGCGGTCGAGCTTCTTGAGCGCGGCGCCGTCTATGTTCCAGGCCACCCAGATCGCGAACCGCCGCGCCGTGCTCAGGGCCAGCGAGAAGTGGGTGTACGGGACGACCTCCGACCCGTCGAGCCGGACGGCGTCGTCCTTGATTGACGGGTTGAGCTGCGGGGTCCCTATCGGGACGGAGAGGAAGCCCGGGTCGTACCCCGTCAGCGCCTCGAGCGAGTCGGAGGCGGGCTGCTCCAGGGTGATCTTCAGCTCTTCGAAGACCGCGTGGGGGAAGCAGGCCAGCGCACGGTCCTCGGGGTCCCCGTCCCCCTCGCCGCCGAAGTGCAGACCGGCCAGCACATCGGTCGGCTTGCCGGTGCGCGCCTTGAACAGCCAGGCCGAACCGGAGTCGCCGGGCAGGCTGATCTCGTCGCCGTCCGCCGGATGGCTGGGGTCGGGGCCTATCTCGAAGCATTCGATCTCGCGGACCCCGACCGGCGGGCCGTAGTTGATGCTCACCTTGGCGAAGGGCCGCGTCACCACCCCGTGCGTGACACCGGTGGTCCGCCCGCTCTTGACGACCTTGTCGTCGATCTGCGGCTCGCCCAGCTTCGTCGGTGTGACCCCGAGGTCGAGGATGGCCGTGTCGAAGTCGCGTTCCGTGATGCTGGAGACGGCGCAGTCGCCGACCTGCCCCAGGTGGGCACGCTTGAGCGTGCCGAGCCGGTTCAGGGCGATGCGGCTGTCGTCGGTGGTTCCGGGCTGCACGACCTCGTCGCCCAGCACACCCTTCCGGCCGTTCAGCACGTGCCAGTTGCTCAGCACGCAGGTCGAGCCGTCGTTCTTGTCGAAGACGATGCAGCCGAGGGTGCCCGCGCCCACTTTGACGTTGCCGACGCTCACCCCGGGCCGGACCGGGTTGACGCGCTTCTGCCGTTCGGGCGTCTGGGCCTCGGGCACCACCAGGAAGTGCGGCTTGTAGCTGCGCTGCACGACATCGGTCGGCACTTCGACACCGCCGCCTATGTCGATGACCGGCGGTATCTCGGCGCTGCCCACGTCGCGTACGCCCTCCGGCCGGACCTTCTTGTCCACCGTGAACTGCAGAGCCAGTTCCTTGCTCCGCTTCCCGTTCTTCTCCTTGTAGCCGATGCCGATCGAGGACACGTTCGGGTCGCTGAGATAACCCGACCCGCGGGTACGGATGAATTGCTTGAGCGAGGTGATCAGTGCGTCCTGACCGTTCGCCGAACCGGCCGCGCCGGCTGCACCGGCGGAACCGGCAGTCGCGGCCCTGGCGGACGTCCGCTTCTTGGCAGCCATCAAGGGCTCCCTTCAGACGAGGAGTTCAGGCGTGAGAAGCCCCGCCGAGAAAGATGCCACCCCGAGATGGTTGAAATCGACGCAAGCAGACCGGGGCTCCCCGCTCCGTGCGTGCACTTCCAGCCTACGGCCGGGCTACTGGCCGAGCGCGTCGAGGACGGCCAGCTCCCGGGGCGTCAGGTGGATGGTTGCCGCGTCAATGTTTTCGGCCAGGTGGACGGGGGATCCGGTGCCCGGCATGGGGCACAGCACCGGCGACCGGTGCAGCAGCCAGGCCAGCGCGATCTGCCCCGGGCCCGCGCGGTGCCCGGCGGCCACGGCGGTCACCGCGGCCGCGCTCTCGCGGGTCAGGGCGCCGCTGCCCAGGGGGTAGTACGGGAGGAACGCGATCCCCCGCGCCTCGCACAGCGCGAGTACCTGCGCCGACGAGCGGTCCAGCAGGTTGTACGGGTTCTGGACGGCGGCGATCGGGGTGAGCTCCAGCGCCCGGCGCAGCTGTTCGGCGGTGACCGTGTCCAGGCCGATGTGCCGGATCTTGCCCTCCGTACGCAACTCGGCGAGCGCACCCAGCTGTTCGGCCATCGGGACCGACGGGTCGAAGCGGTGCAGCTGGTAGAGGCCGATGCGCTCCACCCGCAGCCGCCGCAGGCTCGCCTCGCACATCGCCCGCAGCTGCTCGGGACGCCCCGCGGCGTGCCACCGGTCGGGGCCGGTGCGCACCACCCCGCCCTTCGTGGCGATGACGAGCTGCTCCCCGTACGGGTGCAGGGCCTCGGCGATCAGCTCCTCGGCCAGGCCGGGGCCGTAGTTGTCGGCGGTGTCGAGGAAGGTGACACCGCGGTCGACGGCGGCGTGCAGCAGCGCCCGGGCCTCGGCGCGGCTGCCGCGCGGGCCCCAGTAGCCGGGTCCGACCAGACCGCCCGTGCCGAGGCCGAGCCGCCGTACGGGAAGATCGCCGCCGAGAGGGAACATGTGATCCACCATGCCCCGACGGTAACGCGGGCGGCCGGATGTGCCAGGCTCCTGGCCATGCGTTACATCATCATCGGCGCCGGCGCGATCGGCGCGACCATCGGCGGAAGGCTGGCGGAGGCGGGCGCCGAGGCCGTCCTCGTCGCGCGCGGCGCGCACGCGGAGGCCCTCACCGCGGACGGGCTGCGGCTCACGACGGCGGACGGGGCCCGGGTGCACCGGATCCCCGTGGTCACGGGCCCGGCGGAGCTGGGTGAACTGCGGCCGGACGACGTACTGCTGCTGACCGTGAAGACCCAGGACGCGATCGCCGCGCTCGACGCGTGGGGCGACGCGGAGGTGGCGGGCGGCGGCACGGCGGCGCAGCGGCTGCCGGTGCTGTGCGCGCAGAACGGGGTGGAGAGCGAGCGGCTGGCGCTGCGCCGCTTCGCGCGCGTGTACGGGGTCTGCGTATGGCTGCCCGCCACCTTCCTGGAGCCGGGGGCGGTGTCCGCGCTGTGCACGCCGCTGACGGGCATCCTGCACATCGGACTGGCCGCCGGGGGCGCGGACGCGCGGGCCCGGCGGATCGCGGCCGACCTGGAGAAGTCCGGCTTCGAGGCGCCGGTCGTCGAGGACGTGATGCGGTGGAAGTACGCGAAGCTGCTGGGGAACCTGGGCAATGCGATCCAGGCGACGACCGGGCCCGAGCCCGACCCGGCGAAGGCGGCGCTGCTGCTGCGCGCGCAGCGGGAGGGGCGGGCGGCGCTCGAGGCGGCGGGGATCGCGTACGCCTCGGACGCCGAACAGGCCGCGGCCCGTGACGGCAAGGTCGACCAGCCGCCGGGCGTGCGGGGCGGCTCGTCCTGGCAGTCGCTGCGGCGCGGCACGGGCACGATCGAGGCCGACTACCTGAACGGGGAGATCTCCCTGCTGGGGCGGCTGCACGGGATCCCGACCCCGGTGAACGACACGCTCCGCCACGCGGCGAACATCTTCGCCCGCGAGGGCCTCCCGCCGGGCGCGATGTCCATCACGGACGTGACGTCCCTCGCGGACGAGGCGGCGGCCAGGGCCTAGGGGGTGTCCGGCCCGCCGCGCGGTTGCGAACCACCCGTACCGGAGGAAGCTGGAACTGCGGGCAGCGGGATGCGTTTGCGCGCCCGCACGCAGCGGCCTCAGGCCGTCAGGGCCGGGAGGCGGGACGGGGCCAGCGCGGCCGCGTCGTAGCGGCGCAGCAGCAGGCGGGCCAGTTCGGGCGCCGCGCCGAGGACGTCGGCCACGATGTCCGCGCCGGCGGCTTGCGCGCCCGCCGCGATGCGGTCCGGGAGGCGCCCGGGGGCGATGACGTACGGGGCCACCGCGATCCGGCGGACCCCCTCCGCGCGCAGCGCCCGTACGGCGTCTTCCGTACGGGGCAGCGCGGCGGAGGCGAACGCAGGCCGCACGGCGCACCAACCGGTGTGCCGCCACTCCCGCGCGATTTCAGCGATCACTGCGATCGCCTCCGGGTCCGAGGAGCCGGCGGACGCGAGCACCACACCGGTGCCGGCACGGTCCGCCGGGGTGAGCCCCGCCTCCCACAGACGGCGCTCGAGCGCCTCCGTGAGGAGCGGGGAGGGGCCGAGGACCTCGGCGAGCCGGACCGCGAGGCCCGGCTGCCGGGTCGCGGACTCCGAGAGCACCGCCGGGATGTCCGCCTTCGCGTGGAAGGCCCGCGTGAGCAGCAGCGGCAGGGCCACCACATCGCGGACGCCTTCGGCGTGGAGGGCGGACAGCACCTGGTCGACGCGCGGGGCGTTGAAGTCCAGGAACGCCGTCGCCACCCGCAGTCCCGGCCGCAGGGCCCGCACCCGCCGGGTGAGGGCGTGCACGGTCGCCGCGTGCCGCGGATCGCGGCTGCCGTGGGCTATGACCAGCAGTGCAGGGGACATGCCGGTCAGCTCTTCACCAGCAGGCCGCGGCTGCGCAGCACCCACCGCTCGGCCGGGCTGAAGATCAGCAGGTCGATGGCGATGCCGACGACGAGGATCAGGATGATCGCGAGGAACACGCCCGGCAGGTCGATGTTGTTGCGGCCGTTCTCCAGCAGCTGGCCGAGGCCGAGGCCCAGGTCGGGGGAGCTGGCGATGATCTCGGCGGCCATGAGGGAGCGCCAGGAGAAGGCCCAGCCCTGCTTCAGACCGGCGAGGTAGCCCGGCAGGGCGGCCGGCATGACCACGTGCCGGGCACCGCGCAGTCCGGTGGCGCCCAGCGTGCGGCCGGCCCGCAGGAACAGCGGCGGAACCTGGTCGATGCCGGAGACGAGGCCGTTGGCGATGGACGGGACCGCGCCCAGCAGGATCACCGTGTACATCATGGCGTCGTCGAGGCCGAACCAGAGCACGGCCGGCGGCACCCAGGCGACCGAAGGCAGGGACTGCAGGCCCTGGAGGATCGGGCCGATCGCGGCCCGGACGAACTTCACCCGGGCGACGAGCAGTCCGAGCGGGGTGCCGATGGCGAGGGCGAGCAGGAAGCCGAGCAGACCGCGGGAGACACTGGTCCAGATGACGTCCAGCAGGGTGCCCTTGAGCCACATGGCGGACAGGCTGTCCCAGACCGCGGACAGCGGGGGGAGCTTGGTCTCGTCGGTGACCTTCGCCGCGACGAGGACCTGCCACACCAGCAGCACCAGGCCGACGGCGACGAACGGCGGCAGGACCTTCTTGACGAGGACCTCGCGGGCCGGGGTGCGGTGGGTCTGCACCGCGTCGAGCGCGTCCAGGCCGGCCTCCAGGCCCGCCAGATCGTCGTTCTTGGCCTTGGCCTTCAGGGTGGTGTCAGTGCTGGCCATGGCGGCGGATCTCCCCACGCAGGTGTTCAGTGATCTCGACGGACAGCTCCGCGACGTCCGCGTCCTCGATGCGGCGCGGCTGCGGGATGTCCACGGTCCACTCCTTCGCGACCCGGCCGGGCCGCGAGGAGAGCAGAACCACGCGCTGGGCGAGGCGGACGGCCTCGCGCACGTTGTGCGTGACGAAGAGGACGGAGACGTCCGTCTCGGCCCAGATGCGGGTGAGCTCGCCGTGCAGCACGTCACGCGTGATGGCGTCCAGGGCCGCGAACGGCTCGTCCATCAGCAGCAGCGGGCTGTCCTGGGCGAGCGCCCGCGCCAGCGCGACGCGCTGGCGCATGCCGCCGGACAGCTCGTGGACCCGCTTGCCGTACGCGCCGCCGAGGCGGACCAGCTCCAGCAGCCGCTCGGCCTCCGGCTTGCGGTCGGCCTTGGCCACCCCGCGCAGGCGCAGGGCGAGTTCGATGTTCTTGCCCGCGGTGAGCCACGGGAAGAGGGCGTGCTCCTGGAACATCAGGGCGGGCCGGCCGGCGGTCTCGATGGTGCCCGCGCTGGGCTTGTCGAGACCGGCGACCAGGTTGAGCAGGGTGGACTTCCCACACCCCGAGGCCCCCAGGATGGTGACGAACTCGCCGGGCGCGACATCGAGGCTGATGTCGTCCAGCACGAGCTGCGATCCGGCCGGGCCGGAGAAGGACTTCGAGACGTGCTCGATCCGCGCGGCGTGCGTCTGCTCCGCTACGGAGCCCTCGGCAGCCTTGGCAAGCGTGGTGGCCATGGTCGTCACCTCCTGGGGGATTCGGACTGCTTCTTACTTGGCGCCGAGGCCGGCGTCCGAGACCTCGGGCTTGCCGGCGGCCCCCAGCACCTTGTTCAGGAGCGTCAGGTCGTAGATGCCGGCGAGGTCGGGCTGCTCGATGAGCCCCGCCTTGACCGCCCAGTCGGACTCGGTCTTCAGCGTGGCCGCCAGCGGGTCGTCGGTGACGAGGATGCTCTTCCACGCCGGGTCGATGACCGAGGGCTCCAGCTCCTTGCCGCCGAGCGCCTTGAGCGCCGCGTTGGCGGAGGCCTTCGCCTTGTCCGGGTTGGCGTTGATCCACTCGTTGGTCTTCACCGTGCCGCGCAGGACGGCCTCGACGACGTCCGCGTGCTCCTTGAGGAACTTCTGCGACACGATGACGTTCGTGATCACGAACTTCTTGTCGGGCCACAGGCCGGTCTCGTCGAGCAGGACGGAGCCGCCGTCGGCGACGAGCTTGGAAGCGGTCGGCTCCGGCACCCAGGCGCCGTCGATCGAACCCTGCTTGAAGGCGTCCGGGGTCACCTTGTTGTCCGTACGGACGACGGAGACGTCGCCCTTGCCGGACTCCGGGTCGACCTTCCAGCCCTTCTCGGAGATCCAGTTGAGGAACGCGACGTCCTGCGTGTTCCCCTTCTGCGGGGTGGCGATCTTCTTGCCCTTGACGTCGTCCAGGGTCTTGATCTTGTCCGGGTTCACGACGAGCTTCACGCCGCCGGAGGCGGAACCGGAGACGATCCGCAGGTTGGTGCTCTTGGACTTCACGTAGCCGTTGATCGACGGCGAGGGGCCGATGAAGCCGATGTCGAGAGAGCCGCCGCCCAGGGCTTCGATCTCGGACGGGCCGGCGTTGAAGGTCTGCGGCTTGATCGCGGTGCCGCCGAGCTCCTTGGCGATCAGGCCTTCCTGGATGCCGACCAGGGCGGTGGCATGCGTCAGGTTCGGGAAGTACCCGATGCGGACCTCGGAGGCGGAGAGCTTCTTCGCGTCGGCGGCAGGGGCGGCGGACGTGCCGGCGTCGTCCTTCTGGGCCTGCGAGCCATAGCCGCAGGAGGCGAGCGCGCCGATCAGGAGCGGCAGGGCGGCAGCGGCGGCGACACCGCGGCGAACGGTCTTACGAGTGTTGCTGGTGGCAGGCACGGAGGGCTTCCTCTCGCAGCGTCATCTCATGACGCACGTCTTCGTCTGTGGAGCGAGGGCGGGTACGGCTCGTGGGGGGCGAGGGCGCGCATGCGGTGCGCGTACGTCATCGCGCACATCGCGCCACCCCTCCCTGGCCGCTGCCGAGGCGGCCGCTGCCCACGCGGCCGCCCTCCTTGGCGAAGGTGGAGTAGATGTCGAGGAGCATGATCTAGAAGTCCCACCCTTCTTCATCCGCCTGGACGGTGGTCTCGGCGCGGGAGGCGAAGGACTCGCCCGCCATGCCGGCCGCCAGGGTGGTCCCGTCCGCCGGGTCGATCAGCAGGAAGGACCCGGTGCGGCGCGAGTCGGCGTACGCGTCGAGCGCGAGCGGCTCGGCGGTGCGGACGACGACGCGGCCGATGTCGTTGGCCACCAGCTGCCCGGGGTTCGGGTGCTGGGACAGGTCGTCCAGGGTCAGCCGCGAGGGGATCTCCTTGACGATCGCCTTGACCGTGCGCGTGGTGTGCTTGAGCAGCACCCGCGCACCGACGGCCAGCGGCTGGTCCGCGACGTGGCAGACCGTCGCGACGACGTCCTGCGTGGTGGCGGGGGCGCTCGCGGACGGCGCGATCAGGTCGCCGCGCGAGATGTCGATGTCGTCCTTCAGGCGCACCGTCACCGACTGCGGTGCCCAGGCGATGTCCACGCTCTCGCCGAGGGCGTCGATCCCCTCGATGACGGAGGTACGGCCCGACGGCAGGACGGTGACGGCCTCGCCGACGCGCAGCACGCCGGAGGCGATCTGGCCCGCGTAGCCGCGGTAGTCCGGGTGCTCCGCGGTCTGGGGGCGGATCACGTACTGCACCGGGAAACGCGCCGGGCAGGCGGTCAGGTCGTGGCTGACCGGAACGGTCTCCAGGTGCTCCAGCACGGTCGGGCCGCCGTACCAGTCCATGTGGGCGGACGGCTCGACCACGTTGTCGCCGGCGAGCGCCGAGATCGGGATCGCGGTGATCTCCGGGACTCCCAGGTCCGAGGCGTACGCGGTGAACTCCTCGGCGATCGATGCGAAGACCGCCTCCTCGTAGCCCACCAGGTCCATCTTGTTGACGGCCAGGACCACGTGCGGCACGCGCAGCAGGGCCGCGACGGCGGCGTGCCGGCGGGTCTGCTCGATCACGCCGTTGCGGGCGTCGACGAGGACCACGGCCAGGTCGGCGGTGGAGGCGCCGGTGACCATGTTCCGGGTGTACTGCACGTGCCCCGGGGTGTCCGCCAGGATGAACCGGCGGCGCGCGGTGGCGAAGTAGCGGTACGCGACGTCGATGGTGATGCCCTGCTCACGCTCGGCCCGCAGGCCGTCGGTGAGCAGCGCGAGGTCGGGGGCGTCCTGGCCGCGCTGGGCGGAGACGGCCTCGACGGCCTCCAGCTGGTCCGTCAGGACCGACTTGGAGTCGTGCAGCAGCCGCCCGACCAGCGTGGACTTGCCGTCGTCGACGGAACCGGCGGTCGCGAAGCGCAGCAGCGTGGTCGCCGACAGATCGGCGAACTGCTCGGTGGTGGAGGTCATTTCTAGAAGTACCCTTCGCGCTTGCGGTCTTCCATCGCGGCCTCGGACATCTTGTCGTCGGCGCGGGTCGCACCCCGCTCGGTGAGCCGGGAGGCGGCGATCTCGGTGATCACGGCGTCCAGCGTGGTGGCGTCGGAGTCGACGGCACCGGTGCAGGACATGTCACCGACGGTGCGGTAGCGGATGAGGCGCGTCTCGGGCGTCTCGCCCTCCTTCGGGCCGCCCCACTCGCCGGCCGTCAGCCACATGCCGTTGCGCTGGAAGACCTCGCGCTCGTGGGCGAAGTAGATCTCCGGCAGCTCGATGCCCTCGCGGGCGATGTACTGCCACACGTCCAGCTCGGTCCAGTTGGACAGCGGGAAGACGCGCACGTGCTCGCCGGGGGCATGGCGGCCGTTGTAGAGCTGCCACAGCTCGGGGCGCTGGCGGCGCGGGTCCCACTGGGAGAACTCGTCGCGGAGGCTGAACACCCGCTCCTTGGCGCGGGCCTTCTCCTCGTCGCGTCGGCCGCCGCCGAACACGGCGTCGAACTTGAGGCTCTGGATCGCCTCCGTGAGGGGGACGGTCTGCAGCGGGTTGCGGACGCCGTCGGGGCGCTCGCGGAGCTTGCCGGCGTCGATGTACTCCTGGACGGAGGCCACGTGCAGGCGCAGGTTGTGCTTCGCCACGGCCGCGTCCCGGTAGGCGAGGACCTCGGGGAAGTTGTGCCCGGTGTCCACGTGCAGCAGCGTGAACGGCACCGGCGCCGGCGCGAACGCCTTCAGCGCCAGGTGCAGCATCACGATGGAGTCCTTGCCGCCGGAGAACAGGATCACCGGCTTCTCGAACTCGCCCGCCACCTCGCGGAAGATGTGCACGGCCTCCGATTCGAGGGCGTCGAGGTGCGACAGCGCGTAGGGCGCGTCCGTCTCGTCGTGCAGGTGAGCGACGGTGGCCGTCATGCCAGACCCCTCTCGGTGAGCAGCGCGTGCAGGGCCGAAGCCGACTCCTGCACGGTCTGCGTGTGCGACTCGATGCGGAGATCCGGGGACTCCGGAGCCTCGTACGGGTCGTCGACGCCGGTCAGACCGGAGATCTCGCCCGCCGCCTGCTTGGCGTACAGGCCCTTCACGTCACGCTCGGAGCAGACCTCGACCGGGGTGGCCACATGGACCTCCAGGTACGAGGTGCCCTCGGCGGCGTGCCGCCCCCGGACGGCCTCGCGGCTGTCCGCGAACGGCGCGATCACCGGCACGAGCGCCTTGACGCCGTTGCTCGCGAGGAGTTCGGCGACGAAGCCGATCCGCTGCACGTTGGTGTGGCGGTCCTCCCGGGTGAAGCCGAGGCCGGCGGAGAGGAACTCGCGGATCTCGTCGCCGTCGAGGACCTCCACGCGGTGGCCCTCGACGCGCAGCCGCTCGGCCAGCGCGTAGGCGATGGTGGTCTTCCCCGCGCTCGGCAGCCCGGTCAGCCACACGGTGGCGCCCTGGTCGCTCACGCTCATCTGCTCTGTCTCCGTCGGTTCTTCGAAGTCGTCGATTGCTCTGGGATCGTTCATCAGCCGTGCAGCCCGCACTCGGTCTTGGCCCGCCCGGCCCAGCGGCCGGCCCGTGCGTCCTCGCCCTCCGCCACGCGGCGGGTGCAGGGGGCGCAGCCGACGGAGGCGTAGCCGTCCATCAGCAGCGGGTTGGTCAGGACGCCGTGCTCCGCGACGTACGCGTCCACGTCGTCCTGGGTCCAGCGGGCGATGGGGGAGATCTTGACCTTCTGCCGCTTCTCGTCCCAGCCGACGACCGGGGTGTTCGCCCGGGTCGGGGACTCGTCGCGGCGCAGGCCCGTCGCCCACGCCTCGTACGCGGTCAGGCCCTCTTCCAGCGGCTTGACCTTGCGCAGTGCGCAGCACAGGTCGGGGTCGCGGTCGTGCAGCTTCGGGCCGTACTCCGCGTCCTGCTCGGCCACCGTCTGCCGCGGGGTGAGGGTGATGACGTTGACGTCCATCACGGCCTCGACCGCGTCGCGGGTGCCGATGGTCTCCTCGAAGTGGTAGCCCGTGTCGAGGAAGACGACGTCCACGCCGGGGAAGGCACGGGAGGCCAGGTGGGCGACGACCGCGTCCTCCATGGAGGAGGTCACGGCGAACTTCCGGCCGAAGGTCTCGGCCGCCCACGTGAGGATCTCCAGCGGGGACGCGTCCTCGAGGTCGCGGCCCGCCTGCTCGGCCAGCGCCTTGAGATCGCGCGTCTCCACTGCCTGACTCGTCGTCATATCGCTTCCCCCCCAGCGGTGTCGGACTGGACGCCCCGGGCCAGCAGCCCGAGGTACTTCAGCTGGAAGGCTCGGTTGCAGGCCCTGCATTCCCAGGCGCCGTGGCCCGTCTCGTTCGGAAACAGGTCCTCGTCGCCGCAGTACGGGCAGTAGAACGGGGCCGCGCGCTCGCTCACGAGAGGTCCTCGTCCTTCGCACGGGTCACCCACGCGGCGAAGCGCTCGCCGTCGCCGCGCTGCTCCTGGAAGCGCGTGACGACCCGCTCGACGTAGTCGGGCAGACCGGCCGAGGTGACCTTGAGGCCGCGGACCTTGCGGCCGAAGCCGGCCTCCAGGCCGAGCGCACCGCCCAGGTGGACCTGGTAGCCCTCCACCTGGTTGCCGTCGTCGTCCAGGACCAGCTGGCCCTTGAGACCGATGTCCGCCACCTGGATACGGGCGCAGGCGTTCGGGCAGCCGTTGATGTTGATGGTGAGCGGCTCGGCGAACTCCGGCAGGCGCCGCTCCAGCTCGTCGATGAGCGAGGCGCCGCGCGCCTTCGTCTCGACGATGGCCAGCTTGCAGAACTCGATGCCGGTGCAGGCCATCGTGCCGCGGCGGAACGGGGACGGCTTGACCCGCAGGTCCAGCGCCTCCAGGGACGCGACGACGGAGTCGACCTGGTCGGCCTCGATGTCGAGCACGATCATCTTCTGCTCGGCGGTGGTGCGCAGACGGCCTGAGCCGTGCTGCTCGGCAACGTCCGCGATCTTGGTGAGGGTGGCACCGTCCACGCGGCCGACGCGGGGCGCGAAGCCGACGTAGAAGCGGCCGTCCTGCTGCTGGTGGACGCCGACGTGGTCGCGCCACTGGCCGCTCGGCTGCTCCGGCGCGGGGCCGTCGGTCAGCTTGCGCTTCAGGTACTCGTCCTCCAGGACCTGGCGGAACCTGGCCGGGCCCCAGTCGGCGACGAGGAACTTCAGCCGGGCGCGGGTGCGCAGGCGGCGGTAGCCGTAGTCGCGGAAGATCGAGATGACGCCCTCGTAGACGTCCGGGACCTCGTCGAGCGAGACCCAGGTGCCGAGGCGGACGCCCAGCTTGGGGTTGGTCGAGAGCCCGCCGCCGACCCAGACGTCGAAGCCGGGGCCGTGCTCGGGGTGGGTCACGCCGACGAAGGCGATGTCGTTGATCTCGTGCGCCACGTCGAGCAGCGGCGAACCGGAGACCGCGGACTTGAACTTGCGGGGCAGGTTGGAGAAGTCCGGGTTGCCCACGATCCGGCGGTGGATCTCGTCGATGGCGGGCGTGCCGTCGATGATCTCGTCCTGGGCGATGCCGGCGACGGGCGAGCCGAGGATGACGCGGGGCGTGTCACCGCAGGCCTCGGTGGTCGACAGCCCGACGGCCTCCAGGCGGCGCCAGATCTCCGGGACGTCCTCGATCCGGATCCAGTGGTACTGCACGTTCTGGCGGTCCGTGAGGTCCGCGGTGCCGCGCGCGAACTCCTGGGAGATCTCGCCGATGACGCGGAGCTGCTCGGTGGTCAGCCGGCCGCCGTCGATGCGGACGCGCAGCATGAAGTACTTGTCGTCCAGCTCCTCCGGCTCCAGGATCGCGGTCTTGCCGCCGTCGATCCCGGGCTTGCGCTGGGTGTACAGACCCCACCAGCGCATGCGGCCGCGCAGGTCGTTGGGGTCGATCGAGTCGAAGCCCGTCTTGGAGTAGATCGTCTCAATGCGTGTCCGCACGTTGAGACCGTCGTCGTCCTTCTTGAACTGCTCGTTGCCGTTGAGGGGGGTGTGGTGTCCAACGGCCCACTGACCCTCACCGCGGTGACGGCCGGTCTTTCGGCGCGCGGCGGCGGGCGTTTCGGGGGTGGCGGCCATGGCGGTACATCCTTCTTCGGCGGCTTCAATGCAAGGGCAGGGGAGTGGCGGCGAACCCCTGTCGTCGGCCCTGCCGCTGAGCAGGTGCGGCTGATCGCCG
Source organism: Streptomyces sp. NPDC050448 (assembly GCF_040655295.1). Lineage (NCBI taxonomy): Bacteria > Bacillati > Actinomycetota > Actinomycetes > Kitasatosporales > Streptomycetaceae > Streptomyces > Streptomyces sp. NPDC050448. Next base: position 92,696 of record NZ_JBFAJR010000031.1, read on the forward strand.
CCCGTTTCCGGTGTTTCCGGTGGTCAGGGCGGTGTTCGGCCTTCAGGGGACGTGCAGGTGCTTCGGGGATCGACGCGTCCGCAGCGGCGGGGACGACGGCGATGTGCGGCGGTGGCTGGTTCCGTCAGCTCGCCGGACAGATGGCGCTGGACATGCGGCCGAGGTCGACGTGCCGCCGACTCACCAAGGCAATTCCAGCTCCATTCATGGCGGAAGCGTGTCATGTGCCGATTGGAGGAGTCCACTACTGTCCATGATGCGGACGAACTCGTCCCGAATCGCAAGACAGCGTGACGGGGGTCACGCTGTGACGTGCGTGGGCCGGTGAGGACGGAGCTCCATCCACGCTACCTGCGCCTTCGCGGTGAGGCGCCGTGGCTTCGCTCTCGCGAGCGCCCTTGGGCCCGGCTAGCGGGTGGGGCCGGAGGGCGAGGGCAGGAGGGGTGCCCGGGGTGGCGCGGCGCAGTGGAGTCAAGCCCTCGATCCCGTTCGCCTCGGGACCCTCGCGCCGGAGTCTCTTGAGGGCGTCGGCCGCCGGCTCGGCGGCCGGGGGGACGGCGGGGGCCTGCGGTTCGGGGGCCGCCGGCCGGATGGCCAGCGGCTCGGTGGCATGGGGCGGGGCGGGCGTGTCCTGTGCGACCGCGGGCATCACGACCGCGGGCATCACCCCGGTGCGGTATTCCAGCGGGAGCCGCGGCCTGTACGTGGACGACCTCCAGCCACGTCCCCGCAGCCACGCCGCGCTGCACGAGACGGGCCGCCTCCCGCGGCCCGGATGCCGTACGAGGGCTCCTACGCCCCCGGCCAGGGGCCCGGGGTGGGGGCGGACTCCTTCGGCTCCGTTTCCGTGCGGAAGACCTTGAAACCGCGGCGGAGGTAGTTGTCCATCGCCGTCGGGCCGTCCTCGCTGCACGTGTGGAGCCACACCCGCGTCGTGGCCTCGCGTCCCGGCCAGCGCTCCGCCAGGGACCAGGCCGCTTCGGCCCCCAGCGTCAGCAGGTGCCCGCCGATGCGGCGCCCCCGGAAGTCCGGGAGCAGCCCGAAGTACATGATCTCCACCACCCCGTCGGCCTGCGGGTCGAGTTCCACGTACCCCGCCGGCGTCCCGCGGTCGTACGCCACCCACGTCTCCACACCGGGACGGCTCAGCTGCTCCACCCACTGCGCGCGGGTCAGCGACAGCCGGTCCGTCCAGTGGATGTCACCGCCCACCGAGGCGTAGAGGAAGCGGCTGAACTCCGGCGAGGGGACCTCCGCCCGCCGGACGCTGATCTCAGGCCCTGGGACGGACGCCCGGACCAGGTCCTGCGGCGAGGTCATTTCCAGGGACCAGGTGGTGAGTGTGATGGTGCTCATGCAGGTCAGGGAATCATGCCCGCCCCCGTGCGGCCCAGGCGGCCCTTGATCACCGCCGGTGCCGTCGAGTGCGGCAGCAGTGCGGCCGGGTCGGCGGGGCGGATCAGCTCCACCTCCACGTCGTCCGCGAAGCGGTACGGGCGGTGGGTCAGGACCCCGCCCAGGTGCCGCCGTACCCGGGACAGCTCCGCCCGGACCGTCACCGTCCGCGTCGGGTCCCCGAACAGCTCCGCCGACAACTCCGCCGCCGACCGCCCCCGCGGGCTCTCCGCCAGCAGGAACAGCAGCTCCGCGTGGCGCGGGCTCAGCTCCTGGGACCAGCTCCCCGCGGCCCCGTACACCGTCGCCGACCACGCGCGTGGACGGCTCAGGTCCAGCACGACCCGGCTCGCCGCCGCGGCCGTGCAGGGCTCCTCCGCGATGCGCAGCAACCAGCCGCCCGGCAGCGGCTCCACCGCGCAGTCCCCGAGCTGCGGCACCCACACCCGGCCCGGCCCGAACCCCTTCGGCAGCGGGATCCGGTCCGCCGGGGCCAGGCCCGTCACCGCCGCCGTCCAGCCGTGCGGGTCCACCGCGACGGCCCGCCCGGGCAGCCGGGCCAGCAGCGGCGCCGCGACCGCCCGCAGCCGCTCCAGCGACTCCAGGTGCCGGATCCGCAGCTCCCGCTCCGCGAGCCGGGCCACCGAGCTCACCCACGCCAGCGTGGCCGGGTGCATGGTGGCCAGCGGCCCGCTGACGTCCACCACGCCGAGCAGCCGCCCGTCCCGCGGGTCCCGCACCGGGGCCCCCGCGCAGGTCCAGTCGTGGTGGCTGGAGACGAAGTGCTCCGCCGAGAACACCTGGACGGGCTGCCGGGCCACCAGGGCGGTGCCCACCCCGTTGGTGCCGACCACCGCCTCGTCCCAGTCGGCGCCCACCGAGAACCCGAGCCGGTCCGCCTTGCGCAGGATCGGCGTGGCCCCCTCCCGCCACAGCAGCCGCCCCTCCGCGTCGGCGACGACCATGATGTGCAGCGCCGTGTCCAGCGTCGGCAGCAGCCCCTCGCGCAGCACCGGCAGGATCTCCCGCAGCGGCGAGACCTGCCGCCGCTCCTCGGTCTCGGCCGCCGACAGCATCCGCGAGCGCGCGTCCCGGTCCGGGTGCACCCCGCCGGCGAGCATCCGGCGCCAGGACTCGGCGATCTCCGGCCGGGGCTCCGCCGGAGGCCGGTCCCCGGCCAGCGCGGCCGCCCGTACCCCCTTGAGCAGACGCGCGGCCTCCCGCGCGTCCATGGCCGAGATGCGTGCCACATCGACCGTGCTGCCTGCGGTGTAGGCCACCGGAACCTCCCCGTGTGGAACAGGACGTACGAGGGAACCCGCCCGGGCGGTCCGCGCGTGCCGCTTCCCCGGGCACGCACGGCGGACGGTTCCGACTCAGAGGGTTGCAACGGTATGCAACTCTCGCCAAGTCCCGGTCACCCGACCGAAACTGTCCGGACGCCGCCTCGCGGCGTGCCAGCTCCTCCTCGGGGCTTTCGGATCAGGGGTGGTGCCGAGTCGGCGCGGTGCCACCCCTGCTCCCGGTCAACGGGCCCGGATCCCGGCCCGGACCTGTTTGGGGACAGGGCCCGGAACCTAGCCCGCGATCCGCGCCCGTTCGACCAGCGCGCCCAGCCCCAGGCTGTGCGGCAGCGTGCCGAAGGCCGCACCCCCGTCACCGCCCAGGCGGGAGGCGCAGAACGCGTCCGCCACCTCCGGCGGCGCCCAGCGCACCAGCAGCGATCCCTGGAGCACCAGAGCCATCCGCTCCACCACCCGGCGCCCCCGCGCCTCGATGCCCTCCAGGTCCGCGAGCTCCGTCAGCAGCCCCTTGATGGCCGAATCCAGCCGGTGGTCGGCGCCGCGCGCCTGCCCCACCTCCTGGAGGAACGCGTTCAGCGCCTGCGGCTCCCGCTGCAGCGCCCGCAGGACGTCCAGGGCCTGCACATTGCCCGAGCCCTCCCAGATCGAGTTCAGCGGGGACTCACGCAGCATGCGCGGCAGCCCGGACTCCTCGACGTAGCCGTTACCGCCCAGACACTCCAGCGCCTCCGCCACCATCGGCGTACAGCGCTTGGTCACCCAGTACTTCGCGGTGGGCACCGCGATGCGCAGGAAGGCCCGCTCCTGCTCCGTCGCCGTGTCCTGGACGGCGTCCTGCGCAGCCGCGAGCCGCAGCGCGAGCGTGGTGGCCGCCTCCGACTCCAGGGCGAGGTCGGCCAGCACATTGCGCATCAGCGGCTGCTCGATGAGCCGTGCTCCGAAAGCAGAGCGGTGCTCCGTATGGTGCACGGCCTGCGTCAGCGCCTGCCGCATCAGCGCGGCCGAGCCCAGGACGCAGTCCAGCCGGGTCGCCGCGACCATCCCGATGATGGTCCGCACCCCCCGCCCCTCCTCGCCGACCCGCCGTGCCCACGTGCCGTCGAACTCCACCTCGGCCGACGCGTTCGACCGGTTGCCGAGCTTGTCCTTCAGCCGCTGGATCGCGAACACGTTGCGCGTGCCGTCCGGGAGCACCCGCGGCACCAGGAAGCAGGTCAGCCCCGCAGGCGCCTGCGCCAGCACCAGGAACCCGTCCGACATCGGCGCCGAGCAGAACCACTTGTGCCCCGTCAGCAGGTACTCGCCCGCCGCGTCCAGCGGCTTCGCCGCCGTCGTGTTCGCCCGTACGTCGCTGCCGCCCTGCTTCTCCGTCATCCCCATGCCGAACAGCACCCCGGCCTTCTGCGCGGCCGGCCGGAGCCCCTCCTCGTACACGTGCGAGGTCAGCCGCGGCTCCCACTCGGCGGCGAGCTCCGGGTCCGTCCGCAGCGCCGGCACGGCCGCATGGGTCATCGAGACCGGGCAGCCGTGCCCCGCCTCGGCCTGCGACCACACGAAGAACCCGGCCGCCCGGCGCAGATGCCCGGCCGGCCGCCCCCACGCATCGGTGAGCCCGGCGCCCACCGCGTGCCCGAGCAGCCGGTGCCAGGCCGGGTGGAACTCCACCTCGTCGATCCGGTTGCCGTACCGGTCGTGCGTACGCAGTTCCGGGGGGTTCTCGTTCGCCAGCGCGCCCCACCGCCGGGCCTGCGCCGAGCCCGCGGCCCGTCCGAGTTCCGAGAGCTCCTCCCGTACCTCTCCGAGGAGTTCGGGCGCCGCGTCCGACAGGTGGCGCTCCACGCCCTCGCGCAGGGCCCGGTCGGTGCCGTAGACGTCGTAGCCCGCCAAGGGAGGGGCCTGGTTGGTGACTGTGTGGGTGGTGGCTGCCATGCGGATACCGTAAGGACGTGCAGCCAGCAAAAGAAACACCCGAGCGGGTCCCCGGGCGGCTCCATCGGGCCCGCGCCCTCTACCGCAACGTCTCCAAACGCAAGATGGCGTGGCTGCTCCTGAAAGACACCGTCAATTCGTGCGTCGAGTACCGGATCCTCGGCCTGGCCGCCGAGGCCGCGTTCTTCACGCTGCTGTCGCTGCCGCCGCTGTTCCTCGGCCTGCTGGGCGTGCTCGGGTACGTCGACGGCTGGACGGGCGGCACCTTCGTGGCCTCCATCGAGGAGAACATCCTGAGCGCGGTCGGCACGGTGCTCTCCGACCGGGGCGTCAGCGACATCGCGAAACCGATGCTCGACGACGTCACCAGCCGAGGCCGCCCGGACCTGATCTCCCTCGGCTTCGCGTTCGCCCTCTGGTCGGGCTCGCGCGCCGTCAACGTCTTCATCGACACCATCACCGTGATGTACGGGCTCGACGGCCAGCGCGGCATCGTCAAGACCCGGCTGCTGTCCTTCCTGCTGTACGTGATCGCCCTGGTGATCGGCGCGATCGTGCTGCCGCTGATGGTGGCGGGGCCGGACGCCGTCGTCCGCTGGGTGCCCTGGAGCACGGAAGTGATCGCGGTGCTCTACTGGCCGACGGTCACCCTGCTGTCCATCGCCTTCCTGACCACGCTGTACCACGTGTCCGTACCCGTGCGCTCCCCGTGGATCGAGGACGTGCCGGGCGCGCTCGTGGCGCTCGCCATGTGGGTGCTGGGCTCGTTCCTGCTGCGGATCTACCTCACGAACACCGTCGAGGGCCCGACCATCTACGGATCGCTGGCCGCCCCCGTCGCCGTCCTGCTGTGGATCGGCGTCTCGGCCTTCGCCGTCCTCGTCGGCGCGGCCGTGAACGCCGCCATCGACCGCGTCTGGCCGTCCGTGGCCACCGCCGCGGCCCGCGAGGCGAACGAGCGGGTCCGCGAGGCGGAGGCCGCGCAGCTGATCGCGCGCGCCGCCGCCTGGCGGGCGCTCGCCGAGGGCGAGTCGGAGGACGACGACGAAGGGGACGCCGGGATGCCGTCCGAGTTCCCGGAGCGCTGGTCGAAGTTCCTGCCGCCGGAGGACTACTCCTCCCGGCTGCGCAAGCACTGACCGCCGGCCCCGCCGTAGCCTGGCGCCGTGTACGAAGAACGGACGTCCCCGCTGGTGCCCGGCGCGATCGTGTGGCGTTCCGGGGCGCCCGGCGGGCCGGTGGTGCCCGACGGCTGCATGGACCTGCTGTGGGTCGACGGGCGGCTGCTGGTGGCGGGCCCCGACACCGGCCCGCACCCCGCCGGGGAGGTGCCGGGCGGGGCCTTCGCCGGGCTGAGGTTCGCCCCCGGTACGGCGCCCGCACTGCTCGGCGTACCGGCGTACGAGCTGCGCGACCGGCGGGTCGAGCTGGCCGACCTCTGGCCGGGTCCCGAGGTGCGCGGCCTCGCCGAGCGGATGACCGCGTACGAGGACCCCGGCGCGGGGCTGGAGCGGCTGGCCCGCAGCCGCGCGGCCCGGAGCGCGCCCCCCGACCCCCTCGCCGCCCGCGTGGCGGCCGGGCTCCGCGCGGGGGAGTCGGTGGCCGCCGTGGCCGCGGCGGTCGGCCTCGGGGCGCGCCAGCTGCACCGGCGCTCCCTCGACGCCTTCGGCTACGGCCCCCGCACGCTCGGGCGGGTGCTGCGGCTCCAACGGGCACTGGCGCTGGCCCGGCGGGGGCTGCCGCAGGCCGAGGTGGCGTACCGGGCCGGGTACGCGGACCAGGCCCATCTCGCCCGCGACGTGCGCGCGCTGGCCGGGACCACCCCGGGGGCCTATGCGGCGGCGTTCGCCCCGTCCTACGCTCCGGCGGCGGCGAACAGCGAGACGCCGCAGCCGTCCGGGTCGAGCACGATGGCGTAGCGCTGCCCCCAGAAGGCGTCCCAGGGCTCCAGATGGCCCTTGTACCCGGCGTCCGCCAGCTCGGCGTACACCGCGTCCACCTCGGCGGGGGAGTCGCACAGGAACGCCAGCTCCCGCCGGCTGTCCCCGGCGGGGCGGGTCCAGGACGGGTCGAAGGAGCGGATGACGTCCTCCGTGTCCCAGGCGATCCGGAGCCCGCCGGGGAGGACGGCCTCCACGTGCGGCTGTTCCTCCGCCCCGGCCGGGATGTCCAGGCCCAGACGGCGGTAGAAGGCGAGCGAGGCGGCCATGTCGGAGACGACCAGGCCGATCATGTCGAGTCGTGGAGTCATGCGGCCAGGCTAGGAGCCGCCGGGCCCGATGGTCTTGAACGAATCGGACATGTGCGCGCGCTGCGGAAGCGGCCGGGAAGACCGGAAAAAGAATTGGCACGCTCCTGAGCGCACTTGTTACGGTCCATGTGTTCCCGCCGATCAGCGGGGCACTGCCAGCACGTGCATGACCCGGAGGTGAGTTCATTGATGACTGTCGTCACGCAGGGCGCGGACCGCACCCAGAAGACCATCAATGTCACTTCCGTGGTCTCCGGCTGACCTCACACCTCTTCGCGCGCCGCTGGGCGCGCGCTGCCGGGGCCACCCTGTGAAGGGTTCCCCTTGTCTTTCTCTTCCTCTCCGTCTTCTTCTTCCTCTCCGTCTTCTTCGCACGCGCACGCCCTCACCCCCTTCGGCTGGGACGAGGCGTGGGAGGCCGGGTTCGCCCCCTATACCGAGCAGGGCCTGGTGCCCGGCCGCGTGGTGCGGGTGGACCGAGGCCAGTGCGACGTCATGACCGCGGACGGCATCGTCCGCGCCGACACCGCCTTCGTCACCCCGCACGACCCGCTCCGCGTCATCTGCACCGGTGACTGGGCCGCGGTCGAGGCGGCCGGCAACCCCCGGTACGTGAAGACGTACCTGCCGCGCCGGACCGCCTTCGTACGCTCCACCTCCTCGCAGCGCTCCGAGGGGCAGATCCTGGCCGCCAACGTCGACCACGCGATCATCGCGGTCTCCCTGGCCGTCGAACTCGACCTGGGCCGCATCGAGCGCTTCCTGGCCCTCGCCTGGGAGTCCGGCGCGCAGCCGCTGGTCGTCCTGACCAAGGCGGACCTCGTACCGGACCCGGTGACGCTCTCGCACCTGGTCCAGGACGTGGAGACCACGGCGCCGGGCGTCGGCGTCCTCACCGTCTCCTCCCTCACCGGGGAGGGCACGGACGTCCTGGCGGCGGTCGTCGCCGACGGCACGAGCGTGCTGCTCGGCATCTCGGGCGCGGGCAAGTCCACGCTGGCGAACGCGCTGCTCGGCTCCGACGTCATGGACGTCCGGGCCGCGCGCGACGTGGACGGCAAGGGCCGCCACACGACGACCACCCGCAACCTGCTGGCACTGCCCGGCGGGGGCGTCCTCATCGACACGCCGGGACTGCGGGGCGTCGGCCTGTGGGACGCCGAGGCCGGGGTCGGCCAGGTCTTCTCGGAGATCGAGGAGTACGCGGCCGACTGCCGTTTCCACGACTGCGCGCACGAGGCCGAGCCGGGGTGCGCGGTACTCGAAGCGGTCGAGACCGGCGCACTGCCGCAGCGGCGCCTGGAGAGCTACCGCAAGCTGTTGCGGGAGAACCAGCGGATCGTCGCCAAGACGGACGCGCGGCTCCGCTCCGAGATCCGCCGGGACTGGCGCATCAAGTCGGCGACCGGCCGGGCCAATTACGCGGCGAAGCGGGGCGGCCACCTCTGAGCCCGAAGCCTGACGTCCGGCGCCTGACTCCTGCTTCGTCGCGTGTCGCGTGTCGCGTGTCGGGCGCCGGGCGCCCGGCGCCGGGCGCCGGGCGCCGGGTGTCAGTGGTCAGGCCTCCAGGCCCCATGCGAACACCCGCTCCGGGTGGATCCGGATCACCTCCGGGCTGAAGTGCGGGCCCAGCGTGTGCGGGCCCACCTCCAGCGTGGCGCGGCCGCGGATCTCGATCCCCCGGACCTTCCACGGCCGGGTGCTCACCAGATCGTCCACCACCAGCGCGAGCCGCGGGTTCCCCCGGAGGTTCCGCCACTTCTTCGTCGATCCCATCGCCCGGCCGCCGACCAGGATCGTCCCGTCCTCCTGCGGGAAGAACCCCACCGGGTTCGCCTGCGGCTGCCCGGCCGCGTCCACCGTCGCCAGCCGCCCCAGATGCTGCGACCCGAGGTACGCCAGCTCCGCCTCGCTGAAACCCTTGAACTCCGTCATGCGCACCAGCCTCGCAGCGCCGCCGCCCCTCCGCATCGGGCCCGCGGCCGACCGGGCCTGGGCCCAGGGTCCTAGGGGGTGTCCGGCGGATCATGGCCGGGCCCGGGCCTCCCCCAGACTCCGTCCGGGGGGACCCCCAGGCACCGCGCCTTGCCGCGTTGTCGT
>NZ_JBFAJR010000032.1:0-100073 GCF_040655295.1 Streptomyces sp. NPDC050448
GTTACATTCCGAACCCGGAAGCTAAGCCTTTCAGCGCCGATGGTACTGCAGGGGGGACCCTGTGGGAGAGTAGGACGCCGCCGAACAATCATTGTAGAAAGCCCCGTACCGGGTATCCGGTACGGGGCTTTTCTGCGTTTACCCTCCACGTGGCGTATACGGAGATGCAGACCGTCCTGCACGGATGAGGAGAGCGCAGCCATCTCGTCCTGGACGCTCCGACCCTGTTGAGCCGAAATCCTACGAAGGCCAGGGCGTGGCCGGGCTCGACCTCAACCGGTGACGACAGGGCTTGGGGGGTGTCCGGCAGATCATGGCCGGGCCCGATCCTGATCCGCCGGACACCCTTAGAGGCGGCCGGCGGATTTGAGGGCCAGGTAGGCGTCGGAGAGGGCCGGGGCCAGGGTGTCCGGGGTGGCGTCGACCACGTGGACTCCGTGGCGGGTGAGCTGCTTCGCCGTGCGGCGGCGGGCCGCCTGGGACTGGGTGCCGGCCGCGGCCTCGTAGACCGCGTCGAGCGAGCCGCGGGACTTCGTCATCGCCTCTATGCGGGGGTCTGCCACGGAGGCCAGCAGGACCGTGTGGCGCTGCGTGAGGCGGGGGAGGAGGGGGAGCAGGCCTTGCTCTGTCGGGGCGGCGTCGAGGCTCGTCAGAAGGACCACCAGGGACCGGCGCGGGGCGTTTCGGAGGATGGTGGAGACCAGGGTGCGGGCGTCGGTTTCGACGAGCTCCGGTTCCAGGGTGGCCATGGCGCCCACGAAGGCCGGGAGGATGTCGCGGGCCGAGCGGCCCTGGACCTGGGCGCGGGTGCGGCGGTCGTGGGCCAGCAGGTCGACGCGATCGCCCGCGCGGGAGGCCAGGGCGGCCAGCAGCAGGGCCGCGTCCATGGCGGAGTCCAGGCGCGGGGCGTCGCCGACGCGGCCCGCCGAGGTGCGACCGGTGTCCAGGCAGATCAGGATGTGCCGGTCGCGCTCCGGGCGCCAGGTGCGGACGGCGACCTTGTGCTGGCGGGCCGTGGCCCGCCAGTCGATGGAGCGGGTGTCGTCGCCGGGGACGTAGTCGCGGAGGCTGTCGAACTCGGTGCCCTCGCCGCGGGTCAGGACGCTCGTACGGCCGTCCAGTTCGCGCAGCCGGGCCAGGCGCGACGGGAGGTGCTTGCGGCTGGTGAAGGGTGGCAGGACCCGGACCGTCCAGGGGACGGTGTGGGTGCCCTGGCGGGTGAGCAGGCCCAGTGGCCCGTACGAGCGGATCGTCACGCGGTCGGCGTGCCGGTCGCCGCGTCGGGTGGGGAGCAGCCGGGTGGTGATCCGGCGGCGTTCGCCGGGCGGGATCGTCAGGGTGTGCCGGGAGGCCTCGGCCTCGGTGCCCGGGAGCCAGCTGCTGGGCGGCCAGGCGTCGCGGATGCGGGCCCGGAGCGCGCGGGTGCCCGGGTTGGTGAGGGTGAGGTGGACCTCGGCCGGTTCGCCGAGGCGGACCGAGGTATCACCCGTGCGGGTGAGGGTGAGCCTGCGGACCGGCGCGGCGAGGGCGTAGTCGAGGGCGCAGGCCGCGGCGAGGGTGCCGTTGACCGCGAGCATCCCCGTCCAGCTCGGTTCGAGGATGCCGACGGGGAGGCTGCCGAGGGCCGCCAGCAGGGCGGCGCGTCCGGTGAGGGCCATCAGCGCGGGACGGGGACGTGGGACAGGATCGCGGTGATGACGGCGTCGGCCGTGACCCCTTCCATCTCGGCCTCCGGGCGGAGCTGGACGCGGTGGCGCAGGGTGGGCAGGGCCAGGGCCTTGACGTCGTCGGGGGTGACGTAGTCGCGGCCGGTGAGCCAGGCCCAGGCGCGGGCGGTGACCAGCAGGGCGGTCGCGCCGCGCGGGGAGACGCCGAGGGTGAGGGACGGCGATTCGCGGGTGGCGCGGCAGATGTCGACGACGTACCCGGAGATCTCCGGGGAGACGGACACCTTGGCGACGGCGTCGCGGGCGGCTTCGAGCTCGGCCGGGCCGGCGACCGGGCGCAGGCCCGCGGCCTGGAGGTCGCGCGGGTTGAAGCCGGCGGCGTGCCGGGTCAGGACGCCGATCTCGTCCTGGCGGGAGGGGAGGGGCACGGTGAGCTTGAGGAGGAAGCGGTCCAGCTGGGCTTCCGGGAGGGGGTACGTGCCCTCGTACTCGACCGGGTTCATGGTGGCGGCGACGAGGAACGGCTCGGGCAGCTTGCGCGGGGTGCCGTCGACGGTGACCTGGCGCTCCTCCATGGCCTCGAGGAGGGAGGACTGGGTCTTGGGCGGGGTCCGGTTGATCTCGTCCGCGAGGAGCAGGTTCGTGAACACCGGGCCGTTCTGGAAGGAGAACTCGGCGGTGCGGGCGTCGTAGACGAGCGAGCCGGTGACATCGCTGGGCATCAGGTCCGGGGTGAACTGGACGCGCTTGGTGTCGAGGGCGAGGGAGGCGGCGAGGGCCCGTACGAGGAGGGTCTTGGCGACGCCGGGTACGCCTTCGAGGAGGACGTGGCCGCGGCACAGGAGGGCGACGACGAGACCGGTGACGGCCGAGTCCTGGCCGACGACGGCCTTTCCGATCTCGGTGCGGATCGCTTCCAGGGAGGAGCGGGCGCTGTCCGTGGTGGCCGTCATGAGGTGCGGACCTCTCTTTCGAGGGCATCGAGGTGGTCGGCGAGCGCGACGAGTGCCGCGTCGTCGGCGGGTGTGGTGCCGAAGAGGAGGGCGGTCAGGTCCCGGCGTCTGTCCGTATGCCAGTCGTCCGTCAGGCGGGCGGACACGGCGGGGACCAGGGCCGCGGGTTCGTGGGCCCGGGTGGGCGGTACGCCGGCCAGGGCGGCCAGGCGTTCGCGGGCGGCGGCGCGCAGCACGGTGGCGGCGCGGTCGCGGGCGCCGGCCTTGCGGTACAGACGGGCGCGGCCCTCGGTGGTTTCGGAGGCGCGGATGGCGACGGGCAGCTTCTCGGTGACGAGGGGGCCGAGTCGGCGGGCGCGCCAGAGGGCGGCGAGGACGGCGGCGACGAAAAGCTGGAGGAGGGCCCAGCCCCAGCCGCGGGGGACGAGCTCGAAGAAGCTCTTCTCCTGCGCGGGGTCCTCGTCCTGGACCTCGGTGAGGGAGGGCAGGTACCAGACGAGGTCGGGGCGGGAGCCGAGGAGTTGGAGGGCGAGGGAGGCGTTCCCCTCGGAGGCGAGCTTCTTGTTGAGGAGGATCGTCTCGGAGCCGAGGAGGACGGTGTCGCCGCCGGTGGTGCCGGAGGGGAGGACGAGGAGGGTGGGGTGGCCGTCGCTGGGGTAGCAGGCGGTACCGGTGGCTGCGCCGCTGGTGTAGCGGTGGCCGCCGCCGGTGGTGGCGCGGCCGGCGGAGACGGCGGCGGGCAGGGCGCAGCCGGGGTCGAGGCTCTGGTCGGGGGCGCTGCCCTTGGTGCGGGCGGCCGGGGCCAGATCGGAGAGGCTCGGGCTGCCGGGGGCGAGCAGGACGGTGCGGCCGCCGGAGAGGTCGATCGCGGAGCGGATGGCGCGTTGCTGGGCGTCGCCGAGCCGGTCGGGGTCGGTGACCAGCAGGGTGGTGCCGGGGCCGGCCGCGGCGGCGGCCTCGCGGGCGGTGGTGACGACGCGGGTGGTGACCCCGCGGGCCTGGAGCAGCTCGGCGACGGCCCGGCTGCCGTCGGGGTCGGCGGAGCGGGGGTCGAGGCGGCCGTGGCGGCTGCCCGAGCCGAGGGCGGCGAGCGTGACGGCGGCGACGAGCAGGATCCCGAGGCAGATGAGGATGCCGCGGGAGCGCCGCCACACCGCGGCGGGCGTGGTCCCCCCGGTGGCCGTCCCGGTGGGTCCGCCGGATGCCGGGGCGGGGGTTCCGGTGCCGGTGGCTCCGCCGGTGGGTGCGGGGGTGTCGGCGGCTGCGCCGGGCGGCGGAGCGCTGCCGGGCAGCGTGCCGAGGGGGCCGCCTGGCGGGGTGTTGTCCGTGTCCGGGGTGTCGGTGGCCGCGCCGGGTGTGGTGCTGCTTGTGCCGGCGGCGGACGGGCCGCCTGGCGGCGGGGCGGCTGGCGGGGTGCTGTCCGTGTCCGGGGTGTCGGTGGCCGTGCCGGGTGTGGTGCTGCTTGTGTCCGGGGCGGCGGGCGGCCGGGTTGGCGGGGTGTTGTCCGTGCTCGGGGTGTCGGTGGCCGCGCGCGGTGTGCTGCTGTTCGTGCCCGGGGTGGGGGCGGTCATGCCTGGGGTCCCGTCAGGAGCGGCTTCGTACGGGTCAGGGTGAGGTCGAGGGCGCGCAGGCGGGCGTACATGCCGGCGTCGGCGGGGCGGCCGCCGTACGTGACGTCGTCGAAGGCGCGGGCCGCCGTGCGGAGGGCTTCGGCGTGGTCCGGGAGGGGGACGGAGGCTTCGGCGGCCGCCTCGTCGGCGGTGCGGCCCGGGCGCGGGTCGAGCAGGGTGCGCTCCTCGAGGGAGCGCACGATGGCACGCATGCGCTCCTGGACGGCTTCGGTCCAGCGGCCCGCGGCGGCGTGCGCGTCGGCTGCGGCGCGGTGGTCGGCGGCGCTGCGCAGCGTGTCGTCGAACAGGGTGGCCGGGCCGGTGGCGGTCCGGCGGGGGGAGCCGAGCCGCCACCAGAGGGCGGCGACGGCCAGGACGACCAGGGCGGCGATCGCGACCAGGCCCAGGGTGCCGCCGGGGGTGGCGCCCGAGGCGTGGTCGAAGAGGTCGCCGACCCAGTCCCAGAACCGGTCCAGGGCGCGCTGGAACAGACCCGGGTCGTCCTGGTGGTACAGCGGCTTGGACAGTTCGCGTTCGGCCGCCTCGCGGGCGGGGTCGCGCGGTGTCGTCACCGGTGGTTGGTCCGCGGTCGGCAGGAGCGCCGCGCAGAGCGTGATGAGGCCCCCCGTACTCATCATCGGCGCATCAGCCTCCGGTCGGCGGTGCGGTGGCGTCCGGGCCGTAGTTCTCCAGGCCTGCCGCCCGGGCGAGCTCCAGGTCGAGGGCCTCGCGCCGGATGCGCTGGTCGACGTACAGGAGGACGGTGACGCCCGACTGGATGGGCATGGTGATGGTCTGCGCGATGACCGCGCCGATCGCGGAGAGGATGAGCGGCGCCCAGCCGGTGGTGGCGGTGCCGTTCTCCAGGCTCGCCACTCCGCCGTCGGAGAAGCCGATGGCGAGGCCGACGGCGGTGAGCGGCCAGATGATGACCGCCGAGACGAACGCGGTGATGAGGCCCGTCAGGGCGGTGATGCCGAAGATGCGCCACCACGAGCCCTGGACGAGCCTCGAGGAGCGGCGGAGCGAGGTGATGACGCCGCTCTTCTCCAGCATCAGCGCCGGCGAGGCCAGGCCGAACCTGATGCCGAGCCAGACGATGAGCGGGATGGCGGCGAGGCCGCCGAGGAGAGCGAGGCCGATGCTGCTCAGGGCGATGCCGGGCAGGATCAGCGCGAAGAGGATGACGACGCCGCCGAGGGCCAGCAGGAGGGTCAGCCCGAGCAGGCGGAGCAGCTGGGGGCGGGCCTCGCGCCAGGCTTCGCCGATCGTGGACCCGTGGCCGAGCACGGCACGACTGAAGATCATCGTGAGCATGGCGGCGGCCACGATGGTGCCGATGAGCTGGACGAAGCCGTTCGCGAGCAGGACCACCATGGTCCCGCCGAGGGTGTCGAGGGCGTCCTGCAGGCTCGCCTTCGGGTCGGAGGCGACGGGGAGGCCGGAGAGCGCGTACTTCTGCACGAGCACGCTGATGACCTGGACGACGGTGGCCACGACCAGGGTGATCGGCAGGACCGTGCGCCAGTGGCTGCGCATGGTGGCGACCGCGCCGTCGAGGATCTCGCCCAGGTCGAGGGGGCGCAGCGGGATCACGCCGGGCTTGGCGGCCGGGGGCTTGCCCCACTGGCCGGGGCCGCCCGGGTAGCCGTACTGGCCGCTCTGGGCGCCCTGCGGGCCTTGGGAGCCGCCGTACGACCCCCAGCCTGCGCCCGGCTGCGGCTGCCGCTGCGGCGGGGCCTGGGGGGTTCCGGGGCTCGACCACTCGCCGGGAGGCGGCTGCTCGGCGGACCACTTCTGTCCGCCGGTGGACGGCTGCGTGCTGCCTTCGCCGCCGTCTCGACCGTCGGGTGCGCCCGGCCGCTCGCCATCGGACGAGGAGGGTCCGGGCACAGCCCAGCCCGGAGAGTCGTTCATCGTCGCTCCTTCACGTGCACCTGCGGGGCGGGGGCGCTGGTCGGCTGCCATCGTGCCACGTGGGACTGTTGAGTGGACCGGCCGTCCCCCCGGAACTCCGCCAGCCCGCGCCTTCAATTGTCGCCGGGATCCGGGGCAGACTGGTCGGCCTGATGTCCACGCAGGTCCGAGGGGCGATTTCCAGCCCTTTTGGCTGTGGGACAGCTCACCGCCGGGTAACGATTAGCTAATGGGATGATGTCAAGCATGAAGGGACGAGTCCTTGTCGTCGACGACGACACCGCGCTGGCCGAGATGCTCGGCATTGTGCTGCGTGGAGAAGGTTTTGAGCCGTCGTTCGTAGCGGACGGCGACAAGGCATTGGCTGCCTTCCGGGAGGCGAAGCCGGATCTCGTGCTGCTGGACCTGATGCTGCCCGGACGGGACGGCATAGAGGTCTGCAGGCTGATCCGGGCCGAGTCCGGAGTGCCGATCGTCATGCTCACCGCGAAGAGCGACACGGTGGACGTCGTCGTGGGCCTGGAGTCCGGGGCCGACGACTACATCGTCAAGCCGTTCAAGCCGAAGGAGCTGGTGGCCCGCATCCGGGCCCGTCTGCGCCGGTCGGAGGAGCCCGCGCCCGAGCAGCTGGCCATCGGTGACCTGGTCATCGACGTGGCCGGGCACTCGGTCAAGCGGGACGGTGCCTCGATCGCCCTGACCCCGCTCGAGTTCGACCTGCTGGTCGCGCTCGCGCGCAAGCCCTGGCAGGTGTTCACCCGCGAGGTGCTGCTGGAGCAGGTCTGGGGCTACCGGCACGCGGCGGACACCCGCCTGGTCAACGTGCATGTGCAGCGTTTGCGCTCCAAGGTCGAGAAGGACCCGGAGCGCCCCGAGATCGTCGTGACGGTGCGCGGTGTCGGCTACAAGGCCGGACCGAGCTGACGTGCAGCCCGGCAGGCCCCGGCGCGGCTCCCGCTGGGGGGCCCTGCGGGGCGGCCGGCTGCTCCAGGACGGAGCGCCCGGCGGCCCTGTGCTGCGGCTGTTCGTACGCCTCGTACGCCGGCCGCTGCTTCCGGCTGTCCGGCTGTGGCGGCGCAACATCCAGCTGCGGGTGGTCGCCGCCACGCTGCTGATGTCGCTGGCCGTGGTCCTCGCGCTCGGTTTCGTCGTGATCGCCCAGGTCAGCAAGGGGCTCCTCGACGCCAAGGAGGAGGCCGCGCAGAGCCAGGCGGCGGGCGGGTTCGCGGTCGCACAGGAGAAGGCCAACACGCCCTCCACCGTGGACGGGCCCGAGGTCACCGACAACAAGGTCGGGCAGGACGCCAGCACCTGGATGAACTCGCTGGTCAAGCAGCTCGCCAGCGGCGGCCAGACCGCCTTCGAGGTGGTCGCGCTCGGCGCCGGCCCCGGCGCGGGCGGGCAGCCCGACGGGCCCACCGTCTCGGGCGTCAAGGGCGCCCGTGCCTCCGGCAACGTGGACCCGACCGCGAGCGTCCCCCCGCAGCTGCGGCGGGAGGTCAACCACGCCACCGGGACCTTCAAGACGTTCTCCCAGATCCGGTACACCGCCGGGGCCGCGGGCAAGGCGCCCGAGCCCGCGCTGGTGGTGGGCAAGCGGCTCACCGACATCAACGGTGACCCGTACGACCTGTACTACCTCTTCCCGCTCACGCAGGAGGAGGAGTCCCTCAACCTGATCAAGGTCACCATCGCCACCGCCGGCGTGTTCGTGGTCGTGCTGCTCGGCGCGATCGCGTGGCTCGTCGTGCGCCAGGTCGTGACGCCCGTGCGGATGGCCGCCGGGATCGCCGAGCGGCTCTCGGCCGGGCGGCTCCAGGAGCGGATGAAGGTCACCGGCGAGGACGACATCGCCCGTCTGGGCGAGGCCTTCAACAAGATGGCCCAAAATCTCCAGCTCAAGATCCAGCAGCTGGAGGACCTGTCGCGGATGCAGCGCCGGTTCGTCTCCGACGTCTCGCACGAGCTGCGGACGCCGCTGACGACCGTACGGATGGCAGCCGATGTCATCCACGACGCCCGGGTCGACTTCGACCCGATCACGGCCCGCTCCGCCGAGCTGCTGGCCGGGCAGCTCGACCGTTTCGAGTCGCTGCTCGCGGACCTGCTGGAGATCAGCCGGTTCGACGCGGGTGCCGCGGCCCTGGAGGCGGAGCCGATCGACCTGCGGGAGGTCGTACGCCGGGTCATCGACGGCGCCGAGCCGCTCGCCGAGCACAAGGGCACCCGGATCCGGGTGCTGGGCGACACCCAGCCCGTCATAGCCGAGGCCGACTCCCGGCGCGTGGAGCGGGTGCTGCGCAACCTCGTCGTCAACGCCGTGGAGCACGGTGAGGGCCGCGATGTGGTGGTGCGCCTCGCGTCGGCGGGCGGCGCCGTCGCGGTGGCCGTACGGGACTACGGCGTCGGGCTCAAGCCCGGCGAGGCGACCCGCGTCTTCAATCGCTTCTGGCGGGCCGACCCGGCCCGCGCCCGCACCACCGGCGGAACCGGCCTCGGCCTGTCGATCGCCGTCGAGGACGCGCGGCTGCACGGCGGCTGGCTCCAGGCCTGGGGCGAGCCGGGCGGCGGTTCGCAGTTCCGGCTGACCCTGCCGCGGACCGCCGACGAGCCGCTGCGCGGGTCCCCGATCCCGCTGGAGCCGGAGGATTCCCGGGCCAACCGGGCCAGGGCCGCGGCCGACGCGGCGGGCTTCAAGGCGTCCCCGCGGGCGCCGCAGGCCCCGGGGCGGCCCGACCGCTCGCCGATCCCGCCGCGGTCGGCGGTAGCCGGGGCGCTGCCGGTGCCCGCGGACCCGACGGCCCTGCCGGGCAACGGGGCCCGCGTCGTGGCCCGGCCGGCCGACCAGGCGGCAGCCGACCGGGCCGCCGCGGCCGACCAGGCAGCAGCACAGGAGGATGGAGCAGGTGGACGCTGAGCCCGCACGGGTACGCAGGGACGACCGCCGCCGGTGGCGGGCGGTGCGCGCGTACGCCTTCGGCGCGGCCGGGCTGCTGCTGGCCGGCTGCGCCTCCATGCCCGACCACGGCGAGATCCGCGAGGTGCGGGCCTCGCAGGGCGTCGACTCGCAGGTCCGGGTGTTCGGCGTACCGCCGGCCGACAAGGCCAGCGCGGCCGACATCGTCGACGGCTTCCTGGAGGCCATGACGAGCGACGACCCGCAGCTGCAGACCGCCCGGAAGTACCTCACCGAGGACGCGGCGAAGAACTGGAAGCCCGGCGCCGCCGTCACCGTGCTCTCCGCGGGCATCGACCGGTTCTCCGTGCAGGGCGAGAAGGACCCCTCGGGCCCCCGCTGGAAGATGACCGGCAAGAAGCTCGCGACGGTGGACGAGCGCAGCGCGTACCAGCCGGAGACCACCGGCGCGCGCTACGAGGAGTTCCTCCAGCTGGTCCAGGAGAACAAGCAGTGGCGGATCGCGACGCCGCCGAGCAGCCTCGTGCTCAGCGAGTCCGATTTCCAGCGCATCTACATGCCGGTCAACAAGTACTACTTCGCGGGCGGCAGCCTCGTCGCCGATCCCGTGTACGTGCGCCAGCGCAGCGACCCCGACTCGCGGATGGACCCGACCACGCAGACCGTGCAGTCGCTGCTGGCCGGGCCGTCCAAGTGGCTGGGCCCCGTGGTCACTTCGAGCTTCCCCACCGGAACGGAACTGCGCGCGGGCACCAAGTCTCTTGCGTACGACGGCCAGAACGCGCTGAAGGTGCCGCTCAACGACAAGGTCGACAACGTCGCGCAGCCGCAGTGCCAGAAGATGGCCGCGCAACTCCTGTACACCGTGCAGGATCTGACGGCCTCCCGGCTGGCGCGGGTCGAGCTGCTGCGCGCGGACCGGTCCTCGCTGTGCTCGGTGACCGATGCGGCGGCGGCGGCGATCGCCCACCGGGTGCCGAGTCCCGAGTACCAGTACTACGTCGACAGCGAGAGCCGGCTCGTCCGGATGAAGCTCGACATCGCCAGTGAGGACCAGCAGTACCGGGCCGAGCCGGTGCCGGGGCCGCTGTCCCCCACCGCCACGAGCCCCGGGTTCAAGGTGGGCTCCGCGGCCGTCTCGTACGACGAGAAGCGCGCGGCGGTGGTGTCCGAGGACGGGCACGGGCTGTACCTGGTGAACCTGACGACGGCCGGGCCCATGCCGCAGCCGGTGCTGATCGGCAAGGCCGCCAAGCCGAACGGGCTGGGTGCGCCGAGCTGGGACGCGGCGGGCGACCTGTGGATCGCGGACCAGGATCCGCAGAATCCGGGGCTGTACCGGGTGGCGGGCGGTACCGGGACCCCGCAGAGGATCGATGTGGCCGGGCTCGACGGCCGGATCACCGCGCTGAAGGCGTCCCCGGACGGGGTACGGATCGCGCTGCTGGTGCTGCAGAAGGACAACCGCAAGCGCCTGTACATCGGGCGGATCGAGCAGCCGGACGGCAGCAGGTCGGCCGGGTCGCCGGTGTCGGTGCGCGAGCTGCGTCCCGCGGCCCCGCAGATGGCGGACGTGACGGCGCTGAGCTGGGCTCCGCGCGGTCGGCTGCTGGTGGTCGGCCGGGAGAGCGGCGGGGTCGTGCAGGCCCGGTACATGCTGGCGGACGGGTCCATGGTCGCGGCGAGCCTGCCCGGGGCGACCGGGCTGGTGTCGGTCGCGGCGACGGAGGACGAGAAGAAGCCGGTGGTGGCGGCCTCGGACGAGGACGGCATCGTGTGGCTGCCGCCGGGGGCGCAGTGGCGCACGGTGGCGGCGGGCGGCCGGGCCCCGGTCTACCCCGGCTGACCTGCCCTTTCGCACCCCGGTGCCCGGTTGTCCACAGGGGTGGCGGGCGGTCCGGCCGGCCCGGCACAGTGGTGGGCATGCGGGGGTGGTGGCAGGAGCTCGCCGGGCTGGTCCTGCCGGTCGACTGCACCGGCTGCGGGGCTGCCCGGGTACTGCTGTGCGCGGGCTGCGCGGCGGCGCTGAGCGGGGCCGCGGCGGGGTGTGTGCGGCCGTCTCCGCGGCCCGAGGGGCTGCCCGTGGTGTATGCGGCCACCGCGTACGAGGGCGCCGTACGGGAGGCCTTACTGGCGCACAAGGAGCGCGGGGCGCTGCCGCTGGCCGGGCCGCTCGGTGCTGCCCTGGCGGCGGCCGTCCGTGCGGGCGTCCGCGCGGGAGCGGCCCGGGCGGCGGGGGAGGAGCTGGTGCTCGTCCCGGTGCCGTCGGCGCGGCGGCAGGTGCGGGCGCGCGGGCACGATCCGGCCCGCAGGATCGCCCTGGCGGCCGCGGGGCGGCTGCGGCGGTCCGGTGTTCCCGCGCGCGTGGCGCCCGTACTGCGCCATGTCCGGCCGGTGGCCGATCAGGCGGGCCTGGGGGCCGGGGAGCGCCGGGAGAACCTCGCAGGGGCCCTGGGGGTGTGCCGCGGGGGCGCGGCGCGGCTGATCGCCGGTGTGCGGATCGTGCTGGTGGACGACTTGATCACCACCGGAGCCACGCTCGCGGAGGCGGCCCGGGCGGTGCGGGCGGCGTCGGTCGGACCGGTGGCGGGGGCGGCCGTGGTGGCGGCTCCGGCGGGATCCTTCGTACGAATCCGGTCGACAACCCGTACAGACCAACGTTCTTGTGAATAGATTTGGAACTCACGGGGAAGGCGCATCGTTGCAGGCAGTAAGAGGGAACAGCCACCTGAACGGAGGTACGTTCCGGTAGCGGGTGCCGACAACCGGCATGGAGAGATATGTTCGGTTGTAAGGAACTGGCGAGTCCTGGCTCCACGCATCGGATCGCACGTTTCGTCGTTTCTGAATCTTCGTGTCAGAGGCTGTCTCTCGACTCCGAAGTCGGTGGGGTGTAGATCTTGCCGATGGGGGAGGAGGAGGTGAAAGTCGCCAAGTCCGAGGCTCCGGTGTTCACCGGGGCCTGGTGCGAAAGGGAGACGCTTCGCCCCGTGGGCGGAGCTATCCGGGAACGGAGTTCTGCGTGGACATCGTCGTCAAGGGCCGCAAGACCGAGGTGCCCGAGCGGTTCCGCAAGCACGTGGCCGAGAAGCTGAATCCGGAGCGGATCCAGAAGCTCGACGCCAAGGTGATCAGCTTGGACGTCGAGGTGTCCAAGGAGCACAACCCGCGCCAGGCCGACCGTTCCGACCGCGTGGAGATCACCCTGCATTCGCGGGGCCCGGTGATCCGTGCCGAGGCCGCTGCCGCGGACCCGTACGCGGCGCTCGACCTGGCACAGGACAAGCTGGAGGCCCGGCTGCGCAAGCAGCACGACAAGCGCTACACCCGCCGTGGCAACGGGCGGCTCTCGGCGGCCGAGGTCGCCGACGTGGTTCCCGGCGTGGCCCGGCTGAACGGGAGCGGCCAGCCCGTCACGGAGGAGGCGGCGGACGCGATCCCGACCACCCGGATCGGATCGCTGGAAGTACAGGGCGAAGGCCCGCTCATCGTCCGCGAGAAGACGCACTCTGCCGCACCCATGCCGCTCGACCAGGCTCTGTACGAAATGGAACTGGTCGGCCACGACTTCTATCTGTTCGTCGACTCCGACACCAAGATGCCGAGCGTCGTCTACCGGCGCCACGGCTATGACTACGGCGTGATCCACCTCAACTCCGACGAGGCGTCCAGCTCGGGTGAGCCCGGCTCCGGCGCGGGCGGGGCGCTCGGCGGCTGACGCCGCGTCCTGATTTTCGGTGAAGTGCCCCCGGGGATGCAGCAGCGTCTCCGGGGGCCCCTGTGTGACTCGTATACGCCAGGTGACCGTCGCAGGCTCCCCGCCGGGTGGCGCGGGCATGGAATCATGGCGGGCAGTCAACCGCCGGACATTCCCGTCCGGTTGGCTCGGCAGCTCGGTACATGCAGGGGGAGGAACGATGGCGGACAGCTTCGGGCCGGTGCGCGGTGATGAGGGCGGCGAGCCGATCCGGGTGCTCGTCGTCGACGACCACGCCCTGTTCCGGCGCGGGCTGGAGATCGTCCTCGCGCAGGAGGAGGACATCCAGGTCGTCGGTGAGGCGGGGGACGGCGCGGAGGCGGTCGACAAGGCGGCGGACCTGCTGCCGGACATCGTGCTGATGGACGTGCGGATGCCGCGGCGCGGCGGTATCGAGGCGTGCACCTCGCTCAAGGAGGTGGCCCCCTCCGCGAAGATCATCATGCTGACGATCAGCGACGAGGAGGCGGACCTCTACGACGCGATCAAGGCGGGAGCCACCGGATACCTCCTGAAGGAGATCTCGACCGACGAGGTGGCGACGGCGATTCGCGCGGTGGCCGACGGGCAGTCGCAGATCAGCCCGTCGATGGCCTCGAAGCTCCTGACGGAGTTCAAGTCGATGATCCAGCGGACGGACGAGCGGCGGCTGGTGCCGGCGCCGAGGCTGACGGACCGCGAGCTGGAAGTGCTCAAGCTCGTGGCGACCGGAATGAACAACCGCGACATCGCGAAGGAGTTGTTCATTTCCGAGAACACCGTGAAGAACCACGTCCGCAACATCCTGGAGAAGCTACAGCTGCACTCCAGGATGGAGGCCGTGGTCTACGCGATGCGGGAGAAGATCCTCGAGATCCGCTGAGACTCTCAGAGGGTCAGAGGGTCAGAGGGCGGCCAGTTCCGCGGTGACCGCGGCCGCCTGCTCGGGAGATCCCGCGCGCTCGATGCGCACGGCGTCGCAGCCGACCCAGGCGGCCGCCTCGCGGAGCGCTTCGGCCATGGGGCGGGCCGCCTTGAGGGTGCTCAGGGAGAGCTGGCGGGCCACCAGTGTGCTGCCTTCGCGGGCCGGGTCGACCCGGCCCTGGAGCCGCCCGCCCGCCAGCAGCGGCATCGCGAAGTAGCCGTGTATCCGCTTGGGCTTGGGGACGTACGCCTCCAGCCGGTGCGTGAAGCCGAAGATCCGCTCCGTGCGCGGCCGGTCCCACACGAGGGAGTCGAACGGTGAGAGCAGGGTGGTGCGGTGGCGCCCCCGGGGGGCCGCCGCCAGCGCGGCGGGGTCGGCCCAGGCCGGCTTCGCCCAGCCCTCGACCTCGACCGGGACCAGGCCCGAGTCGGTGATCACCGCGTCGACCTGCTCGCCCTTGAGGCGGTGGTAGTCGGCGATGTCGGCGCGGGTGCCCACGCCCAGGCTCTGTCCGGCCAGCGCCACCAGGCGGCGCAGGCACTCGCGGTCGTCCAGGTCGTCGTGGAGCAGCGCGTCCGGGACCGCCCGCTCGGGGAGGTCGTAGACCCGCTTCCAGCCGCGGCGCTCGGAGCAGACCACCTCGCCGGTGTCGAGCAGCCACTCCACCGCGATCTTGGTCTCGGACCACTCGAACCACTCGCCGCCGTTCTTGGCGCCGCCCAGCTCGGTCGAGGTCAGCGGGCCGTCGGCCCTGAGCCGGTCCAGCACCGCCTGCGTCGAGCGCTCCTTGTCCCGCAGGACGTGCCAGCGGTGGCCGCGGGCCCGGCGGGCGCGGCGCCGGAACGCGAAATGCGGCCACTCCTCGATCGGCAGGATGCAGGCCGCGTGCGACCAGTACTCGAAGGCGTGCCGGTCCGACCAGTAGGCCTTCTCCACGGTGTCCCGGCCCACCGCGCCCAGCCGCGCGTACGGGATCAGCTCGTGCGAGCGGGCCAGTACGGAGATCGTGTCCAGCTGCACGGCGCCCAGATGGCGCAGGACGCCCCGCACCCTCCCCCTGGCTCCGCCGGGGGTACCCCCACCCCGGCGGTCGGGCGCACCGAGGAACCCCTGCGCCCGCAGGGCGATCCGGCGGGCCTCGTCGGCGGACAGGGACAGGGTCGGCTGCGGCGCGGTCGTCATGGCCGCACCCTAGAGGGCGCCACCGACAAGAGGGCGCCACCGGCGATCACGCCGGCGGTGACGGGGCCGGTGACGGCGGTGACGGCAGCGGTGACGGCAGCGGGGACGGCAGGTACGGCAGCGGGGACGGCAGGCCCAGGTCGCAGGGGAGCAGGGCGCCGATCCAGCAGTCGCGCAGGGCGCCGCGGAGGTCGAGCGCGGCCCGCAGGGTGCCCTCGACACGGAATCCGGCCCGTTCCGCGACGGCGCGGGAGGCCGCGTTCCCCACGGCGGCGCGCCACTCCAGCCGGCCGGCGCCGACCTCGGTGAACAGCCACCGGGCGACGCCGCGGACCGCCTCGGCCATGTAGCCGCGTCCGCGGTGCTCCTTGGCCGTCCAGTAGCCGATCTCGTACTCCCCGGGGCCGCGCACGTGCACGCCGACGGAGGCGACCAGCGGGCCTTCGGCCCCGAGCCGCACCGCGAACGTGTACCCGGTGTCGTCGCGCCAGCCGTCGGCGCAGAGCCCGGTGACCCAGCCCTCGGCGTGCCCGCGCTCGTACGGGGAGGGGACGAGCGTCCAGCGCTGGATGTCGGGGTCCTGGCAGGCCGCGTACACCTCGTCGGCGTCCGAGGGGGCGAAGGGCCGCAGGAGGAGGCGTTCGGTGGTCAGCGTGGTCGGCTCCATGGAGGGATTGTGGCCACGCCGGGTCCCCCGGGCGAGCGTTTTTCGCCCGCACCGGCACCTTCCGCCGCTCCCGTACGTTCTCATTCCGGGCGCTCGCGCCCTGCGGAAGGTGTGGACCTCCCGACGCGACCGCGTCCTCGCTTACGATGGCCGTTGCGGTGGGGCCCACCCTCCGTGCCCGTGTACGAACCAGTGCCAGGCCCGACCGGCAAGGAGACAAACCTCGGTGTCCGTCTTCAACAAGCTCATGCGTGCAGGCGAAGGCAAGATCCTGCGCAAACTGCACCGCATCGCGGACCAGGTCAACTCCATCGAAGAGGACTTCGTCAACCTCTCCGACGCCGAGTTGCGGGCGCTCACGGACGAGTACAAGCAGCGTTACCAGGACGGCGAGAGCCTGGACGACCTGCTGCCCGAGGCCTTCGCGACCGTCCGCGAGGCCGCCAAGCGCGTCCTCGGCCAGCGGCACTACGACGTCCAGATCATGGGCGGTGCCGCGCTGCACCTCGGCTACGTCGCCGAGATGAAGACCGGTGAGGGCAAGACCCTCGTCGGCACGCTTCCCGCGTACCTGAACGCGCTGTCCGGCAAGGGCGTCCACCTGATCACGGTGAACGACTACCTCGCCGAGCGCGACTCCGAGCTGATGGGCCGGGTGCACAAGTTCCTCGGCCTCGAGGTCGGCTGCATCCTGGCGAACATGTCCCCGGCCCAGCGCCGGGAGCAGTACGGCAACGACATCACGTACGGAACGAACAACGAGTTCGGCTTCGACTACCTGCGCGACAACATGGCGTGGTCGGCGGACGAGCTGGTGCAGCGCGGCCACAACTTCGCCGTGGTCGACGAGGTCGACTCGATCCTGGTCGACGAGGCCCGTACCCCGCTGATCATCTCCGGCCCGGCCGACCAGGCCACGAAGTGGTACGCCGACTTCGCGAAGCTGGTCACCCGCCTCACCAAGGGCGAGGCCGGCCAGCCGCTCAAGGGCATCGAGGAGACCGGCGACTACGAGGTCGACGAGAAGAAGCGCACCGTCGGCATCCACGAGGCCGGTGTCGCGAAGGTCGAGGACTGGCTCGGCATCGAGAACCTCTACGAGTCGGTGAACACCCCGCTCGTCGGCTACCTGAACAACGCCATCAAGGCGAAGGAACTGTTCAAGAAGGACAAGGACTACGTCGTCATCGACGGCGAAGTCATGATCGTCGACGAGCACACCGGCCGTATCCTCGCCGGCCGCCGCTACAACGAGGGCATGCACCAGGCGATCGAGGCGAAGGAAGGGGTGGACATCAAGGACGAGAACCAGACCCTCGCCACGATCACCCTGCAGAACTTCTTCCGCCTGTACACCAAGCTGTCGGGCATGACCGGTACGGCCATGACCGAGGCCGCCGAGTTCCACCAGATCTACAAGCTCGGTGTCGTCCCGATCCCGACCAACCGCGACATGGTCCGCAAGGACCAGCCGGACCTGATCTACCGGACCGAGGTCGCGAAGTTCGCCGCCGTCGTCGACGACATCGCGGAGAAGCACGAGAAGGGCCAGCCGATCCTCGTCGGCACCACCTCGGTCGAGAAGTCCGAGTACCTCTCTCAGCAGCTCTCCAAGCGCGGCGTCCCGCACGAGGTGCTGAACGCGAAGCAGCACGAGCGCGAGGCCTCGATCGTCGCCCAGGCCGGCCGCCGCGGCGCCGTCACGGTCGCCACGAACATGGCCGGCCGCGGTACCGACATCAAGCTCGGCGGCAACCCGGACGACCTCGCCGAGGCGGAGCTGCGCCAGCAGGGCCTCGACCCCGAGGAGCACATCGAGGAGTGGGCGCACGCGCTGCCCGCGGCCCTCAAGCGTGCCGAGGCGGCCGTGAAGGCCGAGTTCGAAGAGGTCAAGGCGCTCGGCGGGCTGTACGTGCTGGGCACCGAGCGGCACGAGTCGCGCCGTATCGACAACCAGCTGCGCGGCCGCTCCGGCCGTCAGGGCGACCCGGGCGAGTCCCGCTTCTACCTGTCGCTGGGCGACGACCTGATGCGCCTGTTCAAGGCGCAGATGGTCGAGCGCGTCATGGCGATGGCGAACGTGCCGGACGACGTGCCGATCGAGAACAAGATGGTGACGCGCGCGATCGCGTCGGCCCAGTCGCAGGTCGAGACCCAGAACTTCGAGACGCGCAAGAACGTCCTGAAGTACGACGAGGTCCTCAACAGCCAGCGCGAGGTCATCTACGGCGAGCGCCGCCGCGTCCTGGAGGGCGAGGACCTGCACGAGCAGGTCCGGTTCTTCATGGACGACACGATCGACGCGTACATCGCGGCCGAGACGGTCGAGGGCTTCGCCGAGGAATGGGACCTGGACCGGCTGTGGGGCGCCTTCAAGCAGCTCTACCCGATCAAGGTCACGGTCGCCGAGCTCGAGGACGCGGCGGGCGACCGCGCGGGCATCACCGCCGAGTTCATCGCGGAGTCCGTCAAGGACGACATCCACGAGCAGTACGAGGCGCGCGAGAAGGCGCTGGGCTCCGACATCATGCGCGAGCTGGAGCGGCGCGTGGTCCTGTCGGTGCTGGACCGCAAGTGGCGTGAGCACCTGTACGAGATGGACTACCTGCAGGAGGGCATCGGCCTGCGGGCGATGGCCCAGAAGGACCCGCTGGTCGAGTACCAGCGCGAGGGCTTCGACATGTTCAACGCCATGATGGAGGGCATCAAGGAGGAGTCCGTCGGCTACCTGTTCAACCTGGAGGTCCAGGTCGAGCAGCAGGTCGAGGAGCTTCCGGTGCAGGACACCGAGCCGGCGGCCGCGCGTCCGGAGATCCGGGCCAAGGGCCTGGACGCCCCGCAGCGGCCGGACCGGCTGCACTTCTCGGCGCCGACGGTGGACGGCGAGGGCGGGGTCGTCGAGGGCGACTTCGACGCCGACGAGGCGGGCGACGGGATGACGCGGGCGGAGCGCCGCAAGGCCCAGAAGGCCGCGGGCGGCCGCCGCCGCAAGAAGTAACCCGCTGCCCGTACGGGCACCCCCGCCGGGGCCGGACACCACTCGCGGTGTCCGGCCCCGGCGGCGTTCCGGCACCGGGGCGGGTGCCGCGCCTCGCCGGGGGCGGGCGCCCGGGGAACGCGTCGTGCAGCGGTTACGGGAGGGGGCCCTGGAATTCGACGGCTGCGCAGCGCCAGCGGAGGTCCTGGCCCTGCTCCAGGCGGAACGCCATGGCCGAGACGCGGTCGCCCGTCGCGATGCGGGCGAAGGCCTCGATCACGCCCGGCCCGGGGTGGAAGCGGCCGCACTGGCGCAGGACCGGGCGGAGCCGGTCCCGGAGCGGGGCCGTGGGGGCCAGGGTGACCAGCTGGTCGTACGCGGGGCCGACCGTGTGGCCCAGCAGCGAGTGGACCGGCCGCTGGCCGCTCACCACCGCCAGCAGCCGCTCCGCGAACCAGTCGTGCGGGCCCCGCGGGGTCCGCGCGGGGCGGCGCTGGTCGTGGCGGCCGGGGGGCCGGGTGGTGTTCCTGGTCCTGGTCATGGCGGTCGTCCCCGAGAAGTCCGGGCCCGGAGCGGTACCGGGCGGTAACTTGGTAGGGGACTTCTACGGTTCCTGACCACCCTCCGCAACGGCGCCTCCGGGGCCCGGACGGGCCGGGACCCGTTCACCTATCCGGGTGGGCGCCGCGAGCCCCCCGGCCGGTCCGGGCGACTCAGAGAGGCACGCGGTGGACGGAATCCGGCCGTCGCCCGGCAGCCCGAAGGGGGACCGCCGCCGTCACCGGACGGAGTCCGGGCCGTCAGGGCCGGGTCGTGCCTGGGCCCCGCCCGCCGGGGCCCTGCCGTGCCCGGGGGCGTCGGGAAAGGCGGGGGCAGTCGTATCCTGAGGGCGTTTCCGACTACCGAAAGCAGCCGGCCATGCGCGTGTACGTCCCCCTGACCCTCCCCGGGCTCGCCGCGGCGCACAAGGCGGGTGAGCTGGGCCCCGCCCCGCTGCGTGCGTACGCCGTCACGCCCGGCCTGCGGGAGTGGTACGTGTCGGACGACCTGGAGGAGCTGGAGTACGCCGCCCTCGGCCGGGCCGCCGCGGCCTCGCTGCGGATGATCGCCGAGGACGAGGCCGCCCCGCGCAAGCGGGTCGTCGTCGCCGTCGACGTGGCCGACAAGGCCGCCGCCGCGACCCCCGGGACCGACGAGGCCGCCCTCGGCCAGGTGACCCTCGCAGGGACCGTACGGCTCTCCGTGGCCGCCGCCGTGCACGTCGACGCCGATGACGCCCTGGGCGACGTCTCGGCCGCCGCCGCCGCCCTCGAGGCCGCGGACGGCGGGGACGACGACGCGCAGTTCACCGTGGACGGCGCCGAGGACCACGAACTGCTGTGGTTCGGCGTCCAGGAGATCCCGGGGCTGCTGAAATGACCGCAGCCGCCCCCGCCGTCCTCGACACCGCCGCCGCTCCCGTCCACATAGTCTGGGACTGGAACGGCACGCTGCTGCACGACATCGACGCCGTGATCGCCGCCACCAACGCCTCCTTCGCCGAGTTCGGCTTCGCGCCGATCACGCTGGAGCGCTACCGCGAGCTGTACGTCGTACCGGTGCCGAAGTTCTACGAGCGGCTGATGGGACGGCTGCCCACCGACGCCGAGTGGGAGGTCATGGACGCGACCTTCCACCGGTACTACTGGGCCGCCGCCGACACCGCCGGGCTCACCGACGGGGCCCGCGAGCTCCTGCGGGACTGGCAGGCGGACGGGCTCACGCAGTCCCTGCTCTCCCTCGCGCCCCACGAGAAGCTCGTACCGCTCGTCCAGGCGCACGGCATCGACCGGCACTTCCTGCGCGTCGACGGGCGGATCGGGCCCTCGCACACCAGCAAGGCGGGACATCTCGTACGCCATATGGCGGCCCTGGAGGAGACCGGTGTGACCGCCGGCCGCACGGTCCTCATCGGGGACGCCGCGGACGATGCGCTCGCCGCGGCCCATGTGGGCGCCCGGGCCGTCCTCTACACGGGTGGTTCGCACAGCCGCAGCAGTCTTGAACAAGCCGGGGTCCCCGTCGTCGACTCGCTGGCCGAGGCCGTACGCACTGCTCGCGAGCTGGCCGGATAAGTACTGGCATCGGGCGGGTCGCGTCACTGCGCACATCGTCAAAGTTACCGACCTGCTTTTGTACAGATCTGGTGCGTGACTTAGAGGGGGGCAGGCGAGATAGCCTGGTACCCGTGATCAGCGCGATAGTCATCGGGGGCATTGCCGCCTCCGGCCAGCGCCCGGCGCACGACCGTGCCCGGGCCTTCGCTGATCCCCGCTGCCGGGACCTCGAGCCGATCATGGCCAAATCCCTCCCGGGCGGCTCTCACGACGGCATGGCGCCGATTCCCAGCGGTCACCCCGCGTCGCGGCGCTACGTCATTCCTTCCTTCACCTACGTCACGCAATGGCGCGCGACAGGAGCCAGAGGACATGCAGACCAAGCTGGACGAAGCAAAGGCCGAGCTGCTCGCGCGGGCGGCCCGGGTAGCTGAGCACAGCCCGGCCGGGGGGCTACTTCCGACTGGGTCCGAGCAGGGAGAGCGCCCCGACCGGGACACCACTCTCGCCTACCTCCAGCGCTACTACCTGCACACCGCCCCGGAGGACCTCCTCGACCGGGACCCGGTCGACGTGTTCGGCGCGGCGCTGTCGCACTACCGGCTCGCCGAGAACCGGCCGCAGGGCACCGCGAACGTGCGCGTGCACACCCCCACGGTCGAGGAGAACGGCTGGACGTCCAGCCACTCGGTCGTCGAGGTGGTCACCGACGACATGCCGTTCCTCGTGGACTCCGTGACGAACGAGCTGTCCCGGCAGAGCCGCGGCATCCACGTCGTGATCCACCCGCAGGTCGTCGTCCGCCGTGACGTCACCGGCAAGCTGATCGAGATCCTCGGTCCCGACTGCGACGCGCACGGCCCCAAGACCGCGCGCCCCCACGACTCCCTCGTCGAGTCCTGGATCCACGTCGAGACCGACCGCGAGACCGACCGCGCCGACCTCAAGCAGATCACCGACGACCTGCGCCGCGTCCTGTCCGACGTCCGCGAGTCCGTCGAGGACTGGGAGAAGATGCGCGACGCCGCGCTGCGCATCGCCGACGACCTCCCGAACGAGCCCACCGCGCCCGACCTGCGCGAGTACGAGCTCGAAGAGGCCCGTGAGCTGCTGCGCTGGCTCTCCGACGACCACTTCACCTTCCTCGGCTACCGCGAGTACAACCTCGTCGACGGCGACGCCCTGGCCGCCGTGCCCGGCACCGGCCTCGGCATCCTGCGCTCCGACCCGCACCACAGCGGCGAGGACGCCCACCCCGTCTCGCCGTCCTTCAACCGGCTGCCGGCCGACGCCCGCGCCAAGGCCCGCGAGCACCGCCTGCTGGTGCTGACCAAGGCCAACAGCCGCGCCACCGTGCACCGCCCCTCGTACCTCGACTACGTCGGCGTCAAGAAGTTCGACGCCGAGGGCAACGTCGTCGGCGAGCGCCGCTTCCTCGGCCTGTTCTCCTCCGCCGCGTACACCGAGTCCGTGCGCCGCGTCCCGGTCATCCGCCGCAAGGTCGCCGAGGTCCTCGAGGGCGCCGGCTTCTCGCCGAACAGCCACGACGGCCGCGACCTGCTGCAGATCCTGGAGACCTACCCGCGCGACGAGCTGTTCCAGACCCCGGTCGACAAGCTCCGCGAGATCGCCACCTCCGTCCTGTACCTCCAGGAGCGCCGCCGGCTGCGGCTGTACCTGCGCCAGGACGAGTACGGCCGCTACTACTCGGCGCTCGTCTACCTGCCGCGCGACCGCTACACCACCGGCGTGCGGCTGCGCCTGATCTCGATCCTGCAGGAGGAACTCGACGGCATCAGCGTCGACTTCACCGCCTGGAACACCGAGTCGATCCTCGCCCGCATCCACTTCGTCGTCCGCGTCCCGCAGGGCACCGAGCTGCCCGTGCTGACCGACGCCGACGTCGAGCGCATCGAGGGCCGGCTGGTCGAGGCCGCCCGCTCGTGGGCCGACGGCTTCGGCGAGGCCCTGGTCTCCGAGGTCGGCGAGGAGCGCGCCGCCGAGCTGCTGCGCAAGTACGGCAGCTCCTTCCCCGAGGGCTACAAGGCCGACCACAAGCCGCGCGCGGCCGTGGCCGACCTGTGCCACCTGGAGCGGCTCTCCGCGAGCGACCGCGAGTTCGCGCTCTCGCTGTACGAGCCGGTCGGCGCGGGCCCCGGCGAGCGCCGGTTCAAGATCTACCGCACCGGTGAGCAGGTGTCGCTGTCCGCGGTCCTGCCGGTGCTCCAGCGCCTGGGCGTCGAGGTCACCGACGAGCGCCCGTACGAGCTGCGCTGCAGCGACCGCACCAACGCGTGGATCTACGACTTCGGCCTGCGGATGCCGCTGCCCTCCGGCAACGGCGACGGCGCGGCGTCCAACTACTTCGGCGACGACGCCCGCGAGCGCTTCCAGGACGCCTTCGCCGCGGTCTGGCAGGGCGACGCCGAGAACGACAACTTCAACACCCTGGTGCTGAGCGCCGGGCTCACCTGGCGCCAGGCCGTGGTGCTGCGCGCGTACGCGAAGTACCTGCGCCAGGCCGGCGTGAACTTCAGCCAGGACTACATGGAGGACACCCTCCGCAACAACGTCCACACCACCCGGCTGCTGGTCTCGCTCTTCGAGGCCCGGATGTCGCCCGGCCGCCAGTCCGCCGGCACCGAGCTCATCGACGCCATGCTGGAGGAGCTGGCCGGGGCCCTGGACCAGGTCGCCTCGCTGGACGAGGACCGGATCCTGCGGTCCTTCCTCACGCTGATCAAGGCGACCCTGCGCACCAACTTCTTCCAGCTCAACGACGCGGGCGAGCAGCACGCGTACGTGTCGATGAAGTTCGACCCGCAGGCCATCCCGGAGCTCCCGGCTCCGCGCCCGGCCTACGAGATCTGGGTGTACTCCCCGCGCGTCGAGGGCGTCCACCTGCGCTTCGGCAAGGTCGCCCGAGGCGGCCTGCGCTGGTCCGACCGCCGCGAGGACTTCCGTACGGAGATCCTCGGCCTGGTCAAGGCGCAGATGGTCAAGAACACCGTCATCGTGCCGGTCGGCGCCAAGGGCGGCTTCGTCGCCAAGAACCTGCCGGACCCGTCGGTGGACCGCGACGCGTGGCTCGCCGAGGGCATCGCCTCGTACAAGATCTTCATCTCGGCGCTGCTCGACATCACCGACAACATGGTCGGCGGCGAGGTCGTGCCGCCGCACGGCGTGGTCCGCCACGACGGGGACGACACCTACCTCGTCGTCGCCGCCGACAAGGGCACCGCGACCTTCTCCGACATCGCCAACGGTGTCGCCGAGGCGTACGGCTTCTGGTTGGGCGACGCGTTCGCGTCGGGCGGCTCGGCCGGCTACGACCACAAGGGCATGGGCATCACCGCCCGCGGCGCCTGGGAGTCCGTCAAGCGGCACTTCCGCGAGCTGGGCCACGACACCCAGACCGAGGACTTCACGGTCGTCGGCGTCGGCGACATGTCCGGCGACGTGTTCGGCAACGGCATGCTGCTCTCCGAGCACATCCGCCTGGTCGCCGCCTTCGACCACCGGCACATCTTCATCGACCCGACCCCGGACGCGGCGACCTCGTACGCCGAGCGCCGGCGCCTGTTCGAGCTGCCGCGCTCCTCGTGGGCCGACTACCAGAGCGAGCTGCTCTCCGCGGGCGGCGGTGTCCACCCGCGCTCGGCGAAGTCCATCCCGGTCAACGCGCACGTCCGCGAGGCCCTCGGGATCGAGGCGGGCGTCACCAAGATGACCCCGGCCGACCTGATGCAGGCGATCCTCCAGGCTCCCGTGGACCTGCTGTGGAACGGCGGCATCGGTACGTACGTCAAGGCGTCGGCCGAGACGCACACGGACGTCGGCGACAAGGCCAACGACGCCATCCGCGTCAACGGCGGGGACGTCCGGGCCAAGGTCATCGGGGAGGGCGGCAACCTGGGCCTGACCCAGCTCGGCCGGATCGAGTTCGCCCGGATCGGCGCCGGCGGTGAGGGCGGCAAGGTCAACACCGACGCCATCGACAACAGCGCGGGCGTGGACACCTCCGACCACGAGGTGAACATCAAGATCCTGCTCAACGCGGTGGTCACGGACGGGGACATGACCGTCAAGCAGCGCAACAAGCTGCTGGCGGAGATGACCGACGAGGTCGGCCGCCTGGTGCTGCGCAACAACTACGCGCAGAACGTGGCCCTCGCCAACGGCATCGCCCAGGCCCCCAGCCTGCTGCACGCCCAGCAGCGCTTCATGCGCCGCCTCGAGTCGGCCGGCCTGCTGGACCGGAGCCTGGAGTTCCTGCCCGCCGACCGGCAGATCCGCGAGCTGCTCAACAACGGCAAGGGCCTGACCCAGCCGGAGCTGGCCGTCCTGTTCGCCTACACCAAGATCACGGTGGCGGACGAGCTCATCGCCACCGCGCTGCCGGACGACCCGTACCTGCGCCGCCTGCTGCACGCGTACTTCCCGGGCGCCCTGCGCGGGAAGTTCCCGGAGCAGATCGACACGCACGCGCTGCGCCGCGAGATCATCACGACGCTGCTGGTCAACGACACGGTCAACACCGGTGGTTCGACCTTCCTGCACCGTCTGCGCGAGGAGACCGGCGCCTCCACGGAGGAGATCGTCCGGGCGCAGCTCGCGGCCCGCGAGATCTTCGGCCTGGCCGAGGTGTGGGACGCGGTCGAGGCACTGGACAACAAGGTCGCGGCCGACGTCCAGACCCGGGTGCGGTTGCACTCGCGGCGCCTGGTCGAGCGCGGCACCCGCTGGCTGCTGAACAACCGGCCGCAGCCGCTCCAGATCACCGAGACCATCGAGCTCTTCGGTGACCGGGTGAGGCAGGTCTGGGCCGAGCTGCCCAAGCTGGTGCGCGGCGCCGACCTCGAGTGGTACCAGTCGATCATGGACGAGCTGACCGGCGAGGGCGTGCCGGACGAGCTGGCGGCCAAGGTCGCCGGGTTCTCCTCGGCCTTCCCGACGCTCGACATCGTCGCGATCTCGGACCGCACCGGCGTCGACCCGCTGGGTGTCGCCGAGGTGTACTACGACCTCGCCGACCGCCTGGACATCACGCAGCTGATGGACCGGATCATCGAGCTGCCGCGGGCCGACCGCTGGCAGTCCATGGCCCGCGCCTCCATCCGCGAGGACCTGTTCGCGGCGCACGCCGCGCTGACCGCCGACGTGCTGGCGGTGGGCAACGGCGACTCGTCTCCCGAGGAGCGCTTCAAGGCGTGGGAGGAGAAGAACGTGGCGATCATCAGCCGGGCCCGGACGACCCTGGACGAGATCCGGGGATCGGACGACTTCGACCTGGCGAACCTGTCGGTCGCGATGCGGACGATGCGCTCGCTCCTGCGCGCACACGCCTAGCCGCGCGCAGCCGGAACGGCTGAACGGGCGGCCCCGGGACCTGATGGTCCCGGGGCCGCCCGTTCCCGTAGGGGCGCCGGCCGTGGTCCACGGGGCCCTGACGGGCGCCGCGGGCGGGCGGGCCGCGCACGTCGGCGCCGGCGCTTCGCCGGTCCCGGTCTCAGCGGCCTGAGGTGAACTCCTCGTACGCGTCGCAGACCTCGGCGGAGGGGCCGTCCATCCGCAGGACGCCGGACTCCAGCCAGATCGCCCGGTCGCAGGTTTCGCGAACCGTGCCGATGCTGTGGCTGACGAGGAAGACGGTGCCGGCCCGCTCGCGGAGCTCCTCGATGCGTGCCTGGCTGCGGCGCTGGAAGGCGGCGTCGCCGGTGGCCAGGGCCTCGTCGATCATCAGGACGTCGTGGTCCTTGGCGGCGGCGATGGAGAAGCGCAGCCGGGCGCCCATGCCGGAGGAGTACGTGCGCATCGGGAGGGAGATGAAGTCGCCCTTCTCGTTGATGCCGGAGAAGTCGACGATGCCCTGGTAGCGCTCGCGGACCTGCTGCTTGGACATGCCCATCGCGAGGCCGCCGAGGACCACGTTGCGCTCGCCGGTGAGGTCGTTCATCAGGGCGGCGTTCACGCCGAGGAGCGAGGGCTGGCCGTGGGAGTAGATCTTGCCGCGGGCCACGGGCTGGAGGCCGGCGATCGCGGAGAGCAGGGTGGACTTGCCCGAGCCGTTGGAGCCGATCAGGCCGATGGCCTCGCCCTTGTACGCGACGAAGGTGACGCCCTTGACGGCGTGCACCTCGCGCATGCCCGGGGCGGGCTTGCGGGAGAAGATCCGGCTGAGGGCGGCGGTGGCGCCGCCCTTGCGGGCGCCGGCGCCGTGCACCTTGTAGACGACGTGGACCTCGTCGGCGATGACGGTGGGGACGCGGGTGTCGGGGACCGCCGCGGGCGGTGCCGGGTGCGCGGGTGCGGTTGCGGTGTCAGCCACGGCCGTACTCCTCCTCAGCCTTCCAGAAGTAGATGAATCCGCCGACGCCCGCGAGCAGGGCCCAGCCGACGGCGATCGCCCATACGTGGTGCGGGAGCGCGTGCGGGTCGAAGCTGTCGATCAGCGCGTAGCGCATCAGGTCGATGTAGACGGCCGCGGGGTTGGTCTTGAGCACGACGGTGACCCAGTGCGCGAGGTGGTCCTTCCTGAGCATCTGGTCGATGGACCACATGACCCCGGAGGAGTACATCCACGTGCGCAGGATGAACGGCATCAGCTGGCTGATGTCCGGGCTCTTGCTGCCGAGGCGGGCCATGACCATGGCGACGCCGGCGCAGAAGACCGCCATCAGGAGCAGTGCGGGGGCGGCCAGCAGCCACTTCACGGTCGGCGTCTGGCCGCAGGCGAACAGCAGCAGGACGAGCGCGCCCATGGTGACCAGCAGCTGCTGGAAGAGCTGGACGACGGTCGACAGCGGCAGGCTGGCGCGAGGGAAGTGCAGGGCGCGGACCAGGCCGAGGTTGCCGTGGACGGCGCGGGTGGAGGCGTTGATGGAGCTGCCGATGAAGTCCCAGACGAACACGCCGGTGATCAGGAACGGGATGTAGTCCGGCACGTCGTGGCTGGCGTTCATGACGACGCCGAAGATGAAGTAGTAGACGGCCGCGTTGAGCAGCGGCGTCACCAGGTGCCAGACCTGGCCGAGCCTGGCGGTGCTGTACGTGGCGTGCATCCGGGCGGTGGCGTACGCGGTCACGAAGTGGCGGCGGCCCCAGAGCTGGCGCACGTAGCTCGGGAGCGAGGGGCGGGCGCCGCTGACGGTCAGGCCGTGGGCCGCCGCCAGTTCTGCGAGCGAGGCAGGCGCGGCGGGCGCGGCGGCGACAGCGAGCGCGGCGGGCGTGGTGGTCACGTTCACGGGGGTCACGGGGGTCGCTTTCGACGGGGATCGGATGCGTCGGCCGGCGATGGGACGAATACGTATCGTCGCTACGGCGAGGTTAGGGCGCGACACGTCGGAACGCAACCGTATCGTCGTGACGGGTTGGTCCCGGCGTGCGCGGCTATGCTCTGTGCATGACCACGGACCCTGCCGCCGCCCCCACCCCCGCTCCCGCCCGCCGCGCCCCCGCCGGGGCCGCCGTCCTGCGCAAGGACGTGACCGAGGCGATCCGGGCCGCGGTGCTGGACGAACTGGCCGCGGTCGGGTTCTCGCGGATGTCCATCGAGGGGATCGCCCGGCGCGCGGGGGTCGGCAAGACGGCCGTCTACCGGCGCTGGAAGTCGAAGCTGCACCTGGTGCTGGACCTGGTGGGGGCCTTCGCGGTGGACGGCCTGCCGGTGCCGGCGACGGGATCGCTGTACGGGGACGTACGGGCCCTGCTCGAAGTGATGTCGCATGTGCTGCGGCACCCGGTCGCCTCGGCGGTGATCCCGGACCTGCTGGTCGAGGCGGCGCGCAGCCCGGAGATCGCGGACGCGGTGCGCGGCGCCCTGCTGGACGGGGAGCGGCGGATGGCCGAGGGGATCGTGTCGGAGGCGGTGGCCCGGGGCGAACTGGCGCGGGGAACGGATCCGGGCCGGGCGCTGGACCTGGCGATCGGCCCGCTCTACTGGCGGCAGGTGGTGGTCCGGGACGCCGTGCCGGCGCAGTACCTGGACGACCTGGCCAGGTCGGTGGTGGCGGGCCTGACGGCCACGTCGTCCGCGTCCTGACGGGGGCCGAGGGGAAGGAACCGGGCCCCGCCCCGGGCCCCGCGCGGGAAACGCCGGGGGAGCCGGGGAGGCGGGACGGGCCGGAGCCGGCTAGCGGGTGTAGAAGGCCACGCGGAAGCCCAGATCCACGTAGGCGTTCTGGGGCGGGTCGTACGAGCGGAACTGGATCATGCGGGCGCGCTGTTCTCGGGAGAACCAGGAGCCCCCGCGGACGATGCGGTCGCCCGGGGCCCGGAGGTCCTCGCGGCCGGGCCGGGCGTCCTCGTACGACCGGGCCAGGGACCGCGTCCACTCCCACACGTTGCCGATCATGTCCTGGGGGCCGCCCTCCCTGGCCGCCCAGGGGAACAGGCCCACGGGCACGGAGCGCTGGGTCCAGCCCTGCGCCGTGCGGACATGGGCCATGCCCTCCTGCCACTCGTTCCCCCACGGGTAGGGGTCGGGCGCCGGCCGGCCCAGGCAGGAGCACTCCCACTCGGCCTCGGTGGGAATGTCCGCGTAACCGTTGCCGTCCAGCACGTTCCGCTCGCGCAGCCGCTTCGTCAGCCAACGGCAGTACGCCAATGCCTCCCACCAGTTCACCCCGACGACCGGCTGGGTGGGCTGGTTGTAGCGGGGATCCCACCAGTAGAGCGGCACCTGCCGCAGCAGCAGCTGGTCCACGTACTCCTGGAGGGACTCCTCGTCGACGATGCCCTCCCGCATCTCCTTGCTCAGATGGATCCGCTGGGTGTCCGTCGACCCGGCACGCGGTCCGTCCGGCGCGTCGATGAAGGACGGGTCGTGCCTGACCCACAGCCGCGCCGGCCCGTCCGGCCAGCAGTCCAGGTCCTGGTACCCGCCCGAGGCGACGAACTGCGCGTAGTCCCGGTTGGTGACGGGCAGCGTGGAGATCCGGAAGGAGCCGATGGCCTCGGTGCGCTGCGGGAACCAGTCGATGTGCCGGTACTTGTCGTCCTGCGAGTTGAGCGGGGTCGTGGAGCCGATGGGGTAGTCGCCCGCCGGTACGGCGCAGCTCCGGGCGAGGAACGAGCCTGATCGCTCCTCCCACGTGGACGGGTTGAGCTGCGCCTGCACGGTGGCCGCGCGGGCCCGGGTCTCGAGATCCTGCCCGCGGTCCCCGCGGGCGGCGGCTGCGGCGTCCGAGACCGAGCGCCGCAGCCGCCGTACGAGCCCGGACGGCTCCGAGTCCGGCCGGGCCGCCGCGAGGATCACGAGCAGCTCGCCGGCGAGCAGCCACAGCGGCAGCCCCTCGTCGTCGGCCTCCTCTGCGGCGCCCACCAGCTCGGCCGCCGTGCCGGTGACGAGGCGGTGCCCCTCGGGCGTGGTCTGGGCGCTGGCCCAGTAGCGCAGCGGGGCGTGCCAGATGGGATGGCGGCACAGCCCGACGATGGTCTCCGAGTCCCGGCGCGCCAGTGCGCAGCCGGCGAAGTAGTCGCGGAAGAGGTTCTCCCTGAAGGAGAGCTGGGTGGCCGTGTCGACCGCGAGTATGCCGTGGCCCTTCCTGAGGAACTGCACGTAGTCGACCACGGCCGGGTACGCGTCGAGGAACTCGAGGTCCTCGCCCAGCGCCCGCAGGATGGGCTCCTGGACGGCGGCCGCGGAGATGGAGTTCGCCTCGGGGTGCGCCGATCTCAACGAGGTGATGGAGAAGCCCACTTCCTCGATGATCCGCTGGATCTCCGTGTCGTAGCAGGGCCGCAGGAGGCACGGGTCCGCGGCGGCCGCGGCGCGTCTGCGGGGACGCTTGTGCAGGAACTCCTCCGAGGCCAGCCGGCAGAAGTGTCCGACGGACGTGGGGACCTCGTGGTTGCGCTCGGTGGAGACGACCAGGAGGTGCAGCAGGTACGGGACGCGCGCGGCCGAGGCGAGAGCGCTGTCGCCCCGGATCGCGGCGATGAGCCGCTCGGAGAGCTTTCCTTCGTGAGTGGTCATCAGGCGGTGAACCATCCGGTGATGTAGTTCTCGAGGTCGCGCTGCTTGGGCGGCCGCAGGAAGTAGGCGCTGACGTCGCGCGCCCTCGCGCACTCGGCGGAGAACCAGCTCGAATCCGAGACGGTCACGAGGACACGCAGGTTGCGGAAGTGCACGTGGAGCTGCGCCAGGGTCTGCAGGACGGTGCGCGGCGACCAGTTGTCGGAACTCGCGTGGCCGCGCAGGGGAACGTCCTCCACGCCGTCCACGAAGAGGAAGGCCCGGTCGAGCGAACCCCGCAGCAGGGTGCGTGCGTTGCCGCCGTAGACCCCGATCCCCGAACGGGTGACGGCGGCGTCCGTGATGGCCTCGGCGGTCGCCGCGAAGTCTCCCTGCGCGGGCACGTCGAGGGCGTTGACGAGCAGCGGTACGGGCGCCTCCGTGTCGCCGTCCAGGGCCCGTTCCGCGAGCAGCGAGGCGTAGTGCGTACAGATCGAGGTGCGACCGGAACACGGCGGCCCGATGAGCACCACGGAGCGGCCCGCGCCGTGCAGGACGATGCCGTCGAGGGGCAGGCCCGGCGTGTCCTCGTCGCCCGGCGGGGCGGTCCGGGCCAGGGCGTCGATCTGCCGTACCTCCCGGGGGATCCAGACCGCATCCAGGGGACGGTCGGGGAAGGCGACGGCGTCCGCGCCCTCCTGGCTCGTCGCCGACAGGGCGCGCAGCGCGCCCAGGTAGTGGACCAGCTCCACGGGAAGGTCCCGCGGGGCCGGGTCCGGTGCGGGCGGCGGCCCCGGATCGGCCGGGCCCGGCTGATCCGGGACGCGGTCACTCGTCCCGCGGGGCGCCTGCGGGTTGATGCGACGGATCGCCGGGCGTGCGCCCTGCGGGCCGGAGCCTTCTTCAGGGGTCATCTCACCTCACCCATCACGGGCCGGCCGGATGCCATGACGCGGGCTCGGGGACGGCGGTGATGCCCCCCAGCTCCGACCGGCTCCAGAACCGTCCATCACTGTCTGCGAATACGAACTTCAGCGGGAGTGCCCGGCGCTGGTCCGGCTGCACGGTCAGCGGGACCTCGTAGTCCGTCCGGCCGGGGACGAGCGGCCCGAGCTCCTCGTGGCACAGGTGCACCGATCCGTCCGGGCTGTCCGCCCGCCACCGGAAGACCGGCAGGGAGGTGGAGTTCTCCACCTGCACCGCCCAGTACGGCTGACCTCCGTCCGACAGCACCGTCATCCACGCGGCCGCGGCGGTGCGCTGCCTCCTCCGTTCCTGGTTCTCCGAGCGCAGGACCGTGCCGACGGCGGCCGTGACCGCGCCGACCTGGCCCACCCCGCTGACCCAGTCCCCCCATGTCCCCGCCGCGTCGTGGTCGAATTTCCTCCCGTACGGCTGGAGTCCCCACAGCGGAAGGGAGAGGAGCAGGACCACCGCGGCCAGGAGCCCCCAGCGCATCGCCCTGCTATGCCATATGGCCTTCAGGTCTGCTGCCGCCACTCGGTACGCACCTCACAGGAATCGCCGCGGGTCCATCACACGCAGGGCATCCGCCTGGCCGGCCGTCAGCCCGGCCCCGGACAGGATGCTCCGTACCAGCGCCGCCGTGATCGGGGCGAGGGTGATCCCGACGCCGAAGTGGCCGGTCGCCATGACGACCCTGCCGTCGGCGTCGGCGTTTCCCACCAAGGGGTAGCCGTCGGCCGTCCCCGGCCGGATCCCGGCCCAGGAACCGACCAGCCTCCAGTCCCGCGAGGCCGGCACCACCAGCCGCAGCGCGGCCAGCAGCCGCTCGGTCGCACGGTCCTCCGGCTCCTCGTCCCAGCGGCCCTGGTCGTACGTCACGCCGACCACCACCCGCCCGTCGTGGCGCGGGACCACGTACGACGAGACCGTGGTGTCGTCCAGGGCGACCTTGCAGTACACGTGGTGGCGCAGCGGGTAGCCCCCGCTGCCGGGCACCACCAGCTCGGCGGCCTGGCCCCGTACGGGGAACTGCCCGCCGGGCCGGCTGGGCACGAGCTCGGGGCTCCACGCCCCCGCGGCCACCACGCACCGGTCCCCCCGGACGACGCCACCGCCTTCCAGCAGCACCTCGACCCCCTGGGCGCCCGGTGTGACACCCCGCACCCGGGCACTGGCCACGACCTCGATCCGCGGATCCCGGCGCACCACCTCGCGCAGGGCGGACATCAGCACCCGCGGCTCCAGGGCGCCCTCGCTCGGCAGCCGTACGGCCGACAGCACGGCCGGCGACAGCAGCGGCTCGGCCTGCGCCGTGCTCCCCGCGTCGAGCTGCTCGACCCGGAAGCCCTGCTCCACCCACTGCGGGACCAGCTGCTCCTGGACCCGCCGCTGCTCCGAGGGGTCCAACGCCACTTGGAGGAGCCCGGAGTCCAGGAACGGCACCGCGATCCCGGATCCGGCCTCCAGCCCCGCGAGCCACTGCGGGTACATCCGACGGCTCGCCTCGGCGAACTGCCGCAGCGGGCCGCGGCAGAAGTCGTCGCTCTGCGGTGTGATCCCGCCGATGGCCGCCCAGCTCGCCGCCAGCCCGGTGTCCGGCCGGGCGTCGAGGAGCACGACCCTGTCGAAGAGGT
The DNA here is from genome assembly GCF_040655295.1 of Streptomyces sp. NPDC050448. Lineage (NCBI taxonomy): Bacteria > Bacillati > Actinomycetota > Actinomycetes > Kitasatosporales > Streptomycetaceae > Streptomyces > Streptomyces sp. NPDC050448. Next base: position 33,203 of record NZ_JBFAJR010000032.1, read on the forward strand.
CGCTCGCCGCCGCGGCGACCGCGCAGCCTATGACGCCCGCTCCGACGACGACGAGTGCGGAGCCCATGCTCAGCTGCTCCCGTTGACGATGTAGGAGTCCTGCTCTCCCGTCACCACGTTGACGATGGACTGGATGCATTTGACGGCCATGGCGTCGCGGGCGTCGTGGGTCAGGGACCCGATGTGCCCGGTGACCAGCAGCCTCGATGCGGGCAGCGCCAGCAGCTCCGCCGTCTCCGGGACGTCCGCGTCGTAGAAGCCGTCGAACGCCGCCGTGTGGATGCGCCCGTTCTTCAGGCCCTGGAGCAGCGCCGCAGGGCTGACCACGGAGGGCCGCGCCGTGTTGACGAGGGTGATCCCGCCGGCCGGCAGCAGGGCGACCTCGTCCACGCCGATCATGCCGCGCGTCTCGGGGGTGTCCGGCACCATGACGATGAGGTTCTCGGCCCAGGACAGCAGGCTCGGCAGGTCCTTGTACGCGATGCCCAGGCGCTCCTCGACCTCGGGCTTGCGGGTCCGGGAGTAGTACGCCGTCTCCGTCGCCAGCCCCAGTGCGCCGATCTCGGCGATGCGGGTGCCGATCGCGCCCAGGCCGATGATGCCGAGCCGGTGCCCGGCGAGATCGTGCTGCTTCTCCTCCGCGCCGGAACGCCCGGAGCGGAAGTCGTCGGCGTACGAGGGAATCTGCCGGCGCTGGGCGAGGAGCAGGCCCACCGTGAACTCGGCGACGCTGTTGGTGAGCGTTCCGGGGGTGTTCGTCACGGCGATGCCGAGTTCGGCGGCGGCGTCGGCGTCGACGAAGGACTGGTAGCCCACTCCGAGGAAGCCGACGACCTTCAGCGACTTGGCCCGGGTGAGCGCCGCGCGCGACGCGAACTCATCCCCGCCCAGCAGGTAGGCGGTGCACGATTCCAGCTCGGTGCCCAACTCGTCCTCGCTGAGCAGGCCCGGGACCGGGTGCACCCTGAAGCCGGACTCGGACAGGCGGTCGAGGTGCTTCTGCGCCACGCTGCTGCCCGTTACGAGGATCTTTCCCAGATCGGCCACGCGATACCCCAAACGTCGGATAGTGACTGATGGTCATGTGAAGAGATCGGCCAACCTGTCGTAATACCGCATCCGCGCGGTGACAGAGCGGCGGGCGGCCGTCAAGTAGTCCTCGGCCAGCGACGGATCGTGCGCGATCAGCTCGGATGCTATATGCGCGATGAGGGCTGAGTGCTCCGTATCCTCATAGATGTTGGCGTTCAGGAAATCGCCGTGCTCGACTTCCGGTGCCGCGCTTTCGAAAGCACTTTTGACGGCCCCGTATTCCGGGACCAGCATCTGTTCGTTTCCCACTCCGAGCGCGCCCAGCGCGCCGATCGGGGAGCTCATGGAGGACGCCAGGTCCCGCAGGAAGTCGTAGGTCGGTTCGGCCGGTGCGACGGAGCCGGGCGGGATGCCCATGCTGTGCGCCAGCTTGTGCAGCAGCCACGGGTGCGACGCCCGTGCGACCCCGTCCTTCACGCCTCCGTGCTCCCCCTGCAACACCAGGTTGAAACGGGCCCGTTGGTGAACGTTGACCAGCGCGCTCGACGTGAGGCCGAGCAACTGTGCGAACACCCCGGTGACGAACAGTTCCTGCGTCACCCAGAACTCCAGGGCCGGCCGCGACCCCCCGGCCAGAGCGAAGAACGGATGCCGCTCGACCCCGCTTTCGGGGACCAGCCGGCTCGCTTCCTCGACCACCGGGTGCAGGGGGACGGACCCGGTGGGAAGGAACCTTGCGCCGTACTGCCATTGAACGAAGTTCGATTCCACAAGTTGGCTGGCCAACTCCGCGTTCCACGGTCCGGTCAACGCCATCGTGACACCTCTTCCGTGTTGGGACGCCCGACGGTCGACACACAAGGCAAGGCGCTCCCATAGTGGCCCAGAAGAAGCCGATCTGCGGGCGGATTAATGGGAACGGAAGGACGGGACGGCTACGGCCACAGCCCCGGAGTTGTCAGGGGCCAGTGTGGTTCCGGGGTGGAGCACGGGGCCGTGGGAGCGGGGCGGCGCTCCGGGAGCGGGACGATCGGCGGGATCGCGGCCGGCAGGCCCAGGAAGACGCTGCGGACGACGCGCTCGGCCGCGTGGCCGTCGTCGTACGCGCAGAACCGCGACCGGAACGCCGCCCGCAGCTGCGCCGAGCGGGAGCCCTTCCAGTGCCCGGTGGCGAAGATGTCCACCAGCTCGTCCTCGGTCCGGGCGATCGCGCCCGGCGGGCACGACCGCAGGTCGAAGTACGTGCCGCGGGCGGCCTCGTACGCCTCCCAGTCGTCCGCGTGGATCACGATCGGCCGGTCCAGCGCCGCGTAGTCGAACATCAGGGACGAGTAGTCCGTCACCAGTGCGTCCGACGCCAGGCAGAGTTCCTCCACCGACGGGTACGCGGAGACGTCGATCAGGCGCGGGTGGCGCACCGGCCGGGCCGGCGCGTCCGCGTACGTCAGGTGCGTGCGCGTCAGGATCGTGAAGCGCGGGCCCAGATCGCGCAGCACCCGCTCGAAGTCGAGGTGTTCGGGCCGGCTGCGCCGGTAGTCGCGGTGGGTCGGCGCGTACAGGACCGCCACCCCGCCCGCCGGGATGCCGAGGCGTTCGCGCAGCGCCAGGACGTCGTCCAGGGTGGCCCGGTGGAAGGCGTCGTTGCGCGGGTAGCCGTACTCGAGCGTGGTGTACGAGGAGGGGATCGCCTTCTCCCACACCAGGGTGGAGTGGCGGTTCGCGGAGAGCAGGTAGTCCCACTGGTCCGCGCCGCGCAGCAGGCCCGCGAAATCCGTCGTCGGGGTGGCCGCGGGCCGGTCCTGGAGGTCCAGGCCGACCCGCTTGAGCGGGGTGCCGTGCTGGGTCTGGAGCAGGACCTGGCCCGGCCGCTTGACCAGGGCCCGGTCGAAGTTGACGTTCGTGGTGAGATACGTGGCCCTGGCGAGCGCCGTCCAGTACGCCGCGGAGCCCGGGCGGAGCATCGCCGTCTGCGGCGGGAGCGTCGCCGCGTGCTGCGGGTCGCAGATCCACGCCGTCCGCATCCGGGGCGCGAGCTCGCGCAGCCTGGCCTCGATGGCCGCCGGGTTGCAGGCGTAGCCGCCGTGCCAGTACGCGGAGAAGACCGCCAGCTCCGGCCGCAGCGGCAGGAGCCGCTGGAGGCGGTAGTGCAGGCGCAGCGCCGTCTCGCGCAGGCCCCGCCCCAGCGACACCCCCGCGCGCCCCGCCGCCAGCGCGGCCGAGCGGAGCACCGACAGCGTGCGGTACGTACGGCGCACCCCGAACCGCATCAGGGTGTGCCGGACCCGGTCGGTGCGCGACAGGGACGGCGGGGGCGGGCCGGCGGACCGGTAGCGGCGCAGCATCCCGGAGGCCCGGTGGAAGAACTCGGCGCGGCTCGCCCGCGGGAGGCGGCGCGGGTCGGCGTACAGGGCGCAGAAGTGCTCGGCCATCCGCCGGTGCACAGTGGGGCGCCAGTGCTCCAGCTCGGGACGGCCTGCGAGGTACCCGAAGACCCGGTCGTACTGGTCGAAGATCTCCAGGTGCCGGCGGCTGGTGGTGGTCAGGATCGAGCCGGTGCGCCGCTGGCGGTAGTGCACGCACACCCGGTCCAGGACGGCGACGGACTCGGCGGCCAGCAGCGCCGGGTAGGTCCAGGGGGTGTCCTCGTAGAACCCGGGCGGGAATTCCAGCCCCTCGCGCTCCACGTACTCGCGGCGGTACGCCTTGTTCCAGACCACCATCAGCATGCCCAGCAGGGCCGGGCGGTCCGCGAGCCGGAAGCTGGCCGGGCCCTCCTCGGACAGCCGGTGCGCGAGGCGGTTGCGCACCAGCTCCCCGGTCCAGAAGGTGCGCGCGTAGTCGTAGACGAGGACGTCGGGGGAGCCGGTGTCCTTGAGCCGGTCGGTGATGGCCTGCAGGGCGCCCGGGGCGAGGGTGTCGTCCCCGTCGAGGAAGACCAGGTAGTCGCCGCTCGCCCGGGCCAGTCCCGCGTTGCGGGCCGGGCCCAGGCCGACGTTGTGTGCCAGGTGCACGGCGGTCACCCGGGGGTCACGCGCCGCGTACTCGTCGATGATCGACCCGCAGGCGTCCGGGGAGGCGTCGTCCACCGCGATCAGTTCCAGATCCGGGTACGACTGGGACAGGACCGAGTCCAGACTCTCCTGGAGGTACGCCTGAACCTTGTACGCGGGCACGATGACGCTGAACCGGGGCACGGCACATCCAGGGGTCGGCGTGGGCATATGGCTCCCCCAGCTGCCGCTGGGTGGGGGTCCCCCCGGCCGGAGGCTGGGGGAGTGCCCCGAGCAACCCCCGGCGTGGCGATCGGGTTACGCGGCGTATGGCATCCGGGTTACCCGGCGTCAACGTCGCACGTCAACTGCCGTGCGCTACTTGATCGCTCCCGCCATCACCCCCGAGACGAACTGCCGCTGGAAGGCGAAGAACACCACGAGCGGCACCACCATCGACAGGAACGCGCCGGGCGCCAGCACGTCGATGTTGTTGCCGAACTGCCGGACCTGCTGCTGGAGGGCCACCGTGATCGGCGGGTGCGCCGAGTCCGCGAAGACCAGCGCGACCAGCATGTCGTTCCACACCCACAGGAACTGGAAGATGCCGAGCGAGGCGATCGCCGGCCCGCCCAGCGGCAGCACCACCCGGGTGAACAGCCGCAGTTCGCCCGCACCGTCGAGGCGGGCCGCCTCCAGCAGCTCGCGCGGGATCTGGGCGAAGAAATTGCGCAGCAGGAAGATGGCGAACGGCAGCCCGAACGCGGTGTGGAACAGGACCACCCCGGCCGTGGTCTCGAACAGCCCGATCGAGCCGAAGAGTTCCGAGACCGGGATCAGCGCCACCTGCACCGGGACGACGAGCAGCCCGACCACGATCAGGAACAGCCAGTCCCTTCCCGGGAACTCCAGCCAGGCGAAGGCGTATCCGGCGAACGAGCCCAGGACGAGCACGAGCAGGGTCGCCGGGACGGTGATGGCCACCGTGCTGAGCAGGGCGCTCGTGATCGTGTCGTTGGCCAGCAGCCGCTCGTAGTTGTCGGCCGTCAGCCGCGTCGGCGCGGTCAGCGCCTGCCACCAGCCGCCCTTGTTCAGGTCGGTGGGGGAGAGGAAGGAGGAGATCAGCAGCCCGAGGGTGGGCAGCAGCCAGAACAGCGCGGCCAGGACCAGGAAGACGCGGACCGCCCCCGCCGCCGCGCCGGCGGCCAGCCGGCCGGCCCGGGCACCGGCCCGGGGAGCGGGACGGGCACCGGCGCGTGCTCCCGGGCGGGTCTGGGCGGAGGCGCTCATCGGGCCCCCTCCTTCCGCAGCCTGCGGATGTTGTAGAGCATCACCGGGACCACCAGCGCCAGCAGCAGTACGGCGATGGCGCTGCCCAGCCCCGGATCGGCGTCGGTGCCGAAGGAGGTGCGGTACAGCTGGAGGGCCAGGACGTTCGCGTCGTCCTGCACCGAGCCCGGAGCGATCACGAAGACCAGGTCGAAGATCTTCATCACGTTGATGACCAGCGTGACGAGGACGACCGCCAGCACCGGCGCCAGCAGCGGCACCGTGACCCGGCGGAACACCTGCCACTCGTTCGCCCCGTCCACCCGCGCCGCCTCCAGCAGCTCCCGCGGTACGGCGGCCAGCCCGGCCCCGATCAGCACCATCGCGAAACCGGCCCACATCCATACGTACGCCCCGATCACCGCCGGGGTCACCAGCGTCGGGCCGAGCCACTCCACCCCCTCGTACGCCGCCCGGAAGTTCGACGCGGGCAGCCGCAGCAGCGCCCCGTCGGCCTTCGCGGACAGGGTGAAGGTGCCGTCGGCGCGGGCCGACGCCGAGTCGACCACCTTGCCGTCCTTGACCGCCTCGATCCGCATCCCGGCGAAGCCCTGCTCCGTCGGGTCGACCGTGTTCGTCCGGCCGCCGCCGCCCCGGGTGAAGTCCTGCCAGACCGTCCCGGTGACCTTGCCCGGCTCGGGAACGGCGCTCCCCGCCGTACGGGTCCCCCCGGGCAGGTCCTCCGGCGCCACGCCGACCAGCGGGAGCAGCACCGGGACCCCCGCCCGTACGGGATCACGGGTCGTGAAGCCGCCCGCGTCGGCCCCCGCTGCCGGGACCAGCGGGGAGTCGCGGCCCGGACGGGCCTTCGGGAAGGCCGAGGACTCCGCGAAGGTGTCGTGCACCCCGACCCAGACCGCGTTCGCGACCCCCCGGTCGGGGTCGTGGTCGTACACGAGCCGGAAGATGATGCCCGCCGCCAGCATCGAGATCGCCATCGGCATGAAGACGAGCAGCTTGAACGCCGTGCCCCAGCGCACCCGTTCGGTGAGCACCGCGAAGATCAGACCGAGGGCGGTCGCCGTGGTCGGCGCCAAAACCACCCACAGCGCCGTGTTCCGCAGGGCCGTGCGGATCGTGTCGTCGTGCAGGATCTCCCGGTAGTTGCCGCCGCCCACGAACGTGTCGCCGGAGCGGTCGAACAAGCTGCGGTAGACCGAGTAGCCGATGGGATGCACGACGAGCGCGCCGAGCAGCACCAGGGCGGGCAGGAGGAACACCGCCGCGACGAGGCGGCGGCGCCGGACCTCCGCGGACCGTGAAGCCGTGCTGGCCGTGGCTCCCACGGGATCAGTTCCCGTAGGCCTTGGCCGCGTCCGCCTCCAGTCTGGCCTGGGTGCCCGCCACGTCCGACGGGTTCGCCAGGAAGTCCTGGAGCGCCTTCCACTCACCGGCGCCCGGGGTGCCGCCGAACGCCGACGGGGCCTGGTCCGACATGTCGAAGCGGAAGTCGTCGCCCGCCGCGATCAGGGCCTTGGCGATGTTCCGCTGGATGTCGTTCGGATAGGCCTTCGGGTCGACCGACTTGTTCGGGGAGACGAAACCGCCCTCGCGGGCCTGGATCTCCGCCGCGTCCGGGGAGGCCAGGAACGTCAGCAGCGCCTGCGCCCCGGTCGACGGCTTCAGCGCGACCGCGACATCGCCGCCCGAGACCACCGGCGCCTTGGCGCCGACCGCGGGGAACGGGAAGACGAGGGCGTCCTTGCCCACCTTCGCCTCGGTCTGCGCGATGTTCACCGCCACGAAGTCGCCCTCGTAGACCATCGCGGCCGCCGGCCGGTCGCCCCCGGAGAAGGTCTGCGTCACCGACTTCGGGAACTCGGTGGCCAGCGCCCCGCTCGTGCCGCCCGCCAGGAAGTCCTTGCGGCCGAACAGCTCGCCGAGGGTGGTCAGCGCCTGCTTGACGCTGTCGTCCGTCCACTTGATCTGGTGCTTGGACAGCTGGTCGTACTTCTGCGGGCCCGCCTGCGAGAGGTAGACGTTCTCGAACCAGTCCGTCAGGGTCCAGCCGTCCGCGCCGGCCACCGAGACGGCCGGGGTGCCGGAGGCGGAGAGGGTGTCTGCCGCGGTCAGCAGCTCCTTCCAGGTCTTCGGGGGCTGCACGCCCGCCGCCTCGAAGGCCTTCGCGTTGTACCAGACCAGCGACTTGTTGGCGGCCTTGTAGTACACCCCGTACTGGGTGCCGTCGACCGCGCCCAGCTTCCTCCAGCCGTCGGAGTAGTTCTTGTCGAGCTGCGCCTTGGCCTCCGGGCCGACCGGCTGCACCCACTTGTTCTGCACGGCCGAGGCCAGGGCCCCGACCTGCGGCAGCAGCGCCACGTCCGGCGGCTGGCCGCCCGCGATCTTCGTGCCGAGGAAGGTGACGATGGGGTCCTGGGCCGGGACGAAGGTGACCGTGGCACCCGTCCGCTTCTCGAACTCCTTCAGGACCTTGGTGAAGTTCGCCTGTTCGGGCCCCGTCCAGACGGCCGCGACCTCCAGCTTCTCGCCGGTCAGCTTCGGTAATTCCACCCGCTGCCCGGCCGTGGACGCCTCCCCGCCCTGCGGGGGGTGCTCCTTCTTGTCCCCGCCGTCCCCGCACGCGCTCAGCGCGAGCGCCCCCGCGGCCGCGAGTGCCGTCCAGGCGGCGGCGTGGCTGCTTCTACGGTTTTTCGTACGGCTCGTTGCCTGCCTGCGCATGGCTCTGCCCCCGATGCCCGTGATGTGACTCGTCCCACAAGGTCTACGCCGAGCCGCGCACCCCCGCAATACCGCCTCACGCGTGTCGCGGTGTGTCGCGGTGTGTCGCGGTGTCCCGGCCGGCTCAGGAAGCCGGCGGGAACAGCACGGGTATCGCCGAGACCAGGTGCGAGGCCCGGTCCAGGGCGCTCGCCAGCAGCGCCAGGTCGGTCGGGCCGTTGCCCAGCTCGCGCACCGGGCGGCGGGCCGGAGGATCGCCCATCCGCTCCCACTCCACGGGCACCACGGTCGGCCGCTGGGTCGCCGTCCGCGGGATCCGGCCGGTCACCCGGCCGCCCTGGAACGGGACCGTCCGCCCATCGGCGTACCGCAGCAGGCCGCGGCCGGGGCCCGGCTGGTCGGGGGCGTCGAGATCGATCCGGAGCGGGTTCGTACGGGCCAGCTCGCTTTCGGCCGTACGGTCCGGGCGGGCGCTGGCGGCCACCAGGTGCACGCCGAGCCGGGCACCGTCGCGGGCCACCGCGTCCAGCGCCCGTACGACGGAGCCGGCGGCGGGGCGGCCCGTACTCCCGAGCCCCGGTGCGACCAGCGCGTCGAAGTCGTCCACCAGCACCACCAGACGGGGGAGCGGGCTCGGCCCTGCCGGGTCGGTGCGCGGGGCGGCGGAGCGCAGCCGGAGCGTGCCGGAGCTCATGGGGTCTCCCCAGCCCGAAGGGCGAGGGGAGGGGTCGAGGTCGCCGAGCAGTTCGCCGGGGCTGGGCCGGCGCGGCGAGACCATCCGGTCGGACACTGCGCGGTGAGCATGCCACTCGGCGAACGGAACCCCGTCCAGAAGCTCGGACCGGCGCTTCAGCTCGGCGCCGAGGGCCTGCGCGAACTCCCGCATCCGGACGGGGTCGGAGGCGACGAGGTGGGCGCAGACGTGCGGGAGCTCGGTGCACGGCTGCAGCCCGTCGCCGCGCTCGCCGCCGGCCCCGTCCAGCAGGACGAGGCCCAGCCGGTCGGGCCGGGCGGCCGCGGACAGCGAGGCGGCCACCGACCGCAGCAGCTCCGTACGGCCGCTGCCGGCGGGTCCCTCGATGAGGAGATGCGGCCCGTCCTGGACCAGCTCGGCCCCGACCGGCCCGCGCCGCCCGCTGCCGAGCACGAGCTCGGCGCGGCCGCCGACCCCCTGCCCCTGGTCGGTGGCGGCGGCCCAACGGGCCATCAGGGAGGCGGGAGTGGCCCGGGCCAGCCCCAACTCGTCGAGCAGCCGCGCGGTGTTCGGGAGCACGGCGGCGATGGCCCGCCCGGGCCCGGCGGGGGAGGGTTCGGCGCGCAGCGGGGCCAGCGCCCGGGCGAACCGCTCGGCCCAGGCCGCGGAGACGGCATCGGCGGTGGCGGTGGCGCCGGGCGGGACCGGCTTGCCGCCGGTCACCGTGAACGTCCGTACGGTCGTGGCCACATCGCCGCTGAGCAGGGCGACCGCGCCGCAGTCCCGGAAGGCGGGGCTGCTCGCACAGGCGGCCTCGTACGTCTCGGCGAGCGGGGAGGCGGGCGTGGCGGCCGGCGTCTCGGCGAGCACGAGGACGTGGATCCCGGCGGCCGGCCCGTGCGAGGCGAGCCGGCCGGTGATGTCGCGCAGCGCCCCCGAGCCGGGATCGCCGTCGACGACGAGCAGCGTGTACGGGCCCTGGTGGGCGTACGCGGCTTCGCGGACGCTGCGGGGGTCGGCGGCGGCCCAGTGGGTGCCGAGGGGACTCTCGTCGAGGCGACGGGTCAGCTCACCGGTGCGGGCGGCGGCCTGGTCCCGGTCGTACGCGAGGAGCAGCCGGCAGTCCTGCCCGTGCGCGGGCCGTAGGTGGGGCAGCCAGCCGAGCCAGCCCCAGTCGGCGCGCCGCTCGGCGATGGCGCGGGAGCGGTCGGAGGTGAGCAGCACGATCTCCAGTTCGGAGGGCGCGTGCAGTCCGGCGAGCTGGGCGACCACGGACCGGGCGACCCCGGTCAGGCGTCCGCGCGGCCCGGCGATGCCGAGCGCGCCGATGTCCTGGAACGCGATCCGGCTCCCGGCCCCGAGGCCGACATCGAGCCGCCCCCGCGTACGGGACCACAGCCGCCGGGTGGGCCCGAGCGCGGCCAGCAGCAGCGCGGCGGGATCATCGGCATCGGGCGCGGCGGCCGCGGCCGACCCGGTCACGACGCCCGCCTCGGCCGCCTCTTCCCCGCGGACCCACTTCCGGGCCCAGGCCCCGATCCCCCGCTTCCGCCCGCCCCGCTGACCACCCGCCGGGTCGGTCCCGCGGCCCGCGCCGGAGCCGGCTGCGCCGCTCCACCCGCTGCCGGAGGTGCCGTGCTCCGCCCCGGCCCGGCCCGCGCCGGGTGCGCCGATGCGCAGGCCCGGGCCCGAAGCCACCCCGGAGGGCCCGCCGGACACGGAGCCCGCGGCGGCTGCGCCGTGTTCCGAGGGGCCCCCAGGGGCCCCGCTCGCGCCGGGGCCGGACGTCCTGCCGTGCTCCGCGCCGGACGGCGTGCCGTGCGCGTGCCCGGAGGGCCCGCCGGGCATCGAGCCCGGGCCGGCTGCGCCGCCCCGCGTCACGCCGGGCGCGGTGCCCGTGACGGGTTCGGCTGCGCCGGAGGCGCCGGGGTGGGGCCCCGCGGCCCCCGAGGGGTCGGCAGCGGGGCCGGGGGCGTCGTTCAGGGAAGCGGCGGGGTGCGGGAGCGATCCCCGCGGGGCGGCGGCAGCGCCCGGCCCGCCGGGGCGCGGCCCTGCGTCAGGGGCCTGGACCGAGTCCGCGCCCCGGCCCCCGCCGGAGGTGTCCGGGGCGTGGCCCGGGAGGGAGAGGTGGCCCTCCAGGTCCGGGACGACCGGGAGGGGGGACGCCGCGTCGGGGGCCAGGCGGAGGGTCGATTCGCCGATGCGCAGCAGCGCGCCCGGCGGCAGAGCCACCGGCCGCGGCCCCACCACCGCGCCGTCCACCGTCGTGCCGTTCGTCGAGTTCAGGTCGGCCACCGCCACCCGCCCGTCCGGCATCACCGTCACCGCGCAGTGCAGCCGCGACACGTCCGGGTCGTCCAGCGGGACGTCGGCGTCGGCCGAGCGCCCGATCCGGATCGCCCCCGGGTGCAGCAGGTGCACCCCGCCCGCGTCCGGGCCCGCCACCACGTGCAGCTGCGCGCCGTCCGTCCCGTCCGGCAGGACGTCCGGCACCGGCGCGTGCAGCCCCAGTACCGCCCCGTCCACGAGCGGCGGCTCCCCGAGTACCCGTCGCTGGAGGTCGAGCCGCTCCGTACCGGCGTACAGCACGACCGTGCCGCCGGTGTCGGGCCCGCCGACGGTCGCCGCCAGGCCGGAGGCCACGGCGGCGAGCGCGGTGCCCGCGGGCGCGGTGACGAGCACGTCACAGCCGGCGGGCGCGGTCTGGTGGCCGCTGCGCGACCCAAGGACGGTCAGCCGGATCTGCATCGCCGTCAGCGGTCCCTTCTGCGCGGTGCGCGGTGCGTGCGCCCGGCAGGGGTACGACGGGGCATGCCCGCCCGGTCAACCCCCCACCCGGCACGGCGCGTCGTCCGGTCAGGTCTGCCCGGAAGGCAGGGCTCCCGTCCCGGCCGTTCCGTACGGGTGCATCCTCGCACCTGTCGCGGACAACACGCCCGGCCCGCACCAATAAATGATCTTGAATGATCGCCCCACTGCGTGCGCGGCGCAACGCATCCGGACATCCGGGCAGGCATACAAGCCGACGAAAGCCGGGGGAGGCCAGGGAAAATCGCCCCCGGCATACCCCTTCAAACATCACTCTTCGCACATATGTGCGGCAACCAACCTCCGGCACCCCGCGTCTTCCCCGGGGACACCCCCTAGAGTGGGCCGGAAAAAACGAACCACAGCAGGACGACAGCAGGGAGCGCGAGACGTGCGGCCAGTCGGCAGCAAGTACCTGCTCGAGGAGCCGCTCGGACGCGGCGCCACGGGCACCGTCTGGCGTGCCCGCCAGCGGGAGACCGCCGGCTCGGAGGCAGCCGTCGCCGGGCAGCCCGGCGAGACCGTGGCCATCAAGGTCCTCAAGGAGGAGCTGGCCCAGGACGCGGACATCGTCATGCGCTTCCTGCGGGAGCGATCCGTCCTGCTGCGCCTGACGCACCCCAACATCGTGCGCACCCGCGACCTCGTCGTCGAGGGTGACCTCCTCGCCCTGGTCATGGACCTGATCGACGGCCCGGACCTGCACAAGTACATCCGGCAGAACGGCCCCTTCACGCCGGTCGCCGCGAGCCTGCTGACCGCCCAGATCGCGGACGCGCTCGCCGCCAGCCACGCCGACGGCGTGGTCCACCGCGACCTGAAGCCCGCCAACGTCCTGCTCGACGAGCGCGGCGGCCAGATGAAGCCGATGCTCACCGACTTCGGCATCGCCCGCCTCGCCGACTCCCCCGGCCTGACCCGCACGCACGAGTTCGTCGGCACGCCCGCCTACGTCGCCCCCGAGTCCGCCGAGGGCCGCCCGCAGACCTCCGCCGTCGACATCTACGGCGCCGGCATCCTGCTCTACGAACTGGTCACCGGACGCCCGCCGTTCGCCGGCGGCACCGCCCTCGAAGTGCTCCACCGCCACCTCAGCGAAGACCCGCAGCGCCCGCCGCACGTGCCCGAGCCGCTCTGGATCGTCATCGAGCGCTGCCTGCGCAAGGAGCCGAACGAGCGCCCCAGCGCCGAGAACCTGGCCCGCGGACTGCGCGTGGTCGCCTCCGGCATCGGCGTGCACAGCGCCCCCTCCGAGGTGGAGGCCGCCCTCGGCGTCGGCGCGCTGCTCGCGCCCGACCCCTCGCCCGCGCCGGTCCCCGCGACTGCGGACGGCGGCGCCGCCGACCCCACCCAGACGCTGCCCGGCCGGGCCGCTGCGCCGATGGGCGGGTACGACCCGAACGGCATGACCAGCGTGCTCCCTCCGGTCGGCGCGGCCGACGCCACCTCGGTACTGCCCAGCACGGGCGGCCCGGGCGGTCCCGGCGCGGACCCGACCTCGGTCATGCCCCCGGTGCAGCAGCCGGACCAGCCGCACCCGTGGCAGTCGCAGATGCGGGCCGCGCGCGACCGCAACGAGCAGACGCAGATGCACTACCTCGACCCCAGCGAGGACCCGCTGCGCCGGCGCCCGCAGCGGCAGGCGCCCCCGCCGCCGCAGCAGCGGCCGCAGCAGCCCCCGCAGTACCGCCAGGGCCCGCCGCCGCAGCAGTACCAGCAGCAGCCGCCGTACCAGCAGCCTCCGCAGCAGCAGCCGTACTACCAGCCGCAGCCGCCGCCGCAGCAGTACCAGCAGCCGCAGCAACCCCAGTACCAGCAGCAGCCCCAGCGGCAGGCTCCGCCGCGCCAGGCGCCCCCGCAGCAGCAGCCCCCGCAGGGACCGCCGCCGCAGCAGCGCGCCCCCCGGGAGCCGCGTGAGCCGCGCCGCCGCAGCGCCAACCCGGTCAGGATCCCGGGCCTGGGCTGCCTCAAGGGCTGCCTGGTCATGATCCTGCTGTTCGTCGTGGCGGGCTGGCTGGTCTGGGAGCTCACCCCGCTCCAGGAGTGGGTCGGCACCGGCAAGGGCTGGTGGGACCAGCTGTGGACCTGGGGCTCCGACATCGTCGACTGGGTCGGCGCGCTCGGCGACGCCACGGGTGGCGGCGCGGGTGGCAGCACGCCCTGAACCGGGTCCTCGTAGCGCCGACTTCGTGGATTTGTCGACTTCTGGGACGTGTTTTCGCTCCCAGAAGTGAAGGTCGCCGCGAATCGGGCCCCCTACTGGCCTCCAACCCCCACCCGGCCGCGTAGCTTTGGTGCGTACGCCAGCCGCTGAGGGAGCAGTCGTGGCACGGAAGATCGGCAGCCGGTACACCGCGCACCAGATCCTGGGGCGCGGCAGCGCGGGCACGGTGTGGCTGGGCGAGGGGCCGGACGGGCCCGTCGCCGTCAAACTGCTGCGCGAGGACCTCGCGTCCGACCAGGAGCTGGTCGGACGCTTCGTCCAGGAGCGCAGCGCGCTGCTCGGCCTGGACCACCCCCACATCGTCTCCGTTCGCGACCTCGTCGTCGACGGCAACGACCTGGCCCTGGTCATGGACCTCGTACGCGGTACGGATCTGCGCACGCGCCTCGACCGGGAGCGCCGGCTCGCCCCCGAGGCGGCCGTGGCGATCGTCGCCGACGTCGCGGACGCGCTGGCGGCTGCGCACGCGGCCGGGGTCGTGCACCGGGACGTGAAGCCCGAGAACGTCCTGCTGGACATGCAGGGCCGGCTGGGGCCGGGCGGATCGCATCCGGCGCTGCTGACCGACTTCGGCGTCGCCAAGCTGATCGACTCGCCGCGCCGGGCCTCCGCAGGGCGGGCCTCGGCCCCGACGACCCGGATCATCGGCACCCCGGACTACCTGGCGCCGGAGATCGTGGAGGGCCTGCCGCCGCGGGCGGCCGTGGACATATACGCCCTCGCCACCGTGCTGTACGAGCTGCTGGCCGGGTTCACGCCGTTCGGCGGGGGACATCCGGGCGCGGTGCTGCGGCGGCACGTGACGGAGACCGTGGTCCCGCTCCCCGGCATCCCCGACGAGCTGTGGCAGCTGATCGTGCAGTGCCTGGCGAAGGCCCCGGCGTCCCGGCTGCGGGCCTCCGAGCTGTCGGCGCGGCTGCGGGACCTGCTGCCGCTGCTGGCCGGGATGCCGCCGCTGGACGTGGACGAGCCGGACGAGCCGGAGCCGGAGCCCGCGTCGGCGGAGCCGCCGGCGACCGACCCGGTCCGCCGCCGGGGCGTGGTCCCGCTGGTGCCGGGCTCCGCGACGGACTCCAACCGGGACACCCACACCTCCATGCGGGTGCCGGGGCCGGACGAACTGGCCGGGGGCGCACTGGGCACGGCCCGGGTCCCCCGCCCGGCGGGCGGCCACCGGCCGGGCTCGGCCCGCCACCGCGCGGAAACGGCCCGCAAGCGCCGCCTGGCGCTGACGGCCGCGGCGCTCGTGCTGGCCGCTGCCGTGGGGGTGGGCGGCTGGCTCGCCACCTCGGGCGACGAGCCGCCGCCCCAGGACGGCAAGCACTCGGCCCCGTCGAAGCCGTAGCCGCGCCGGACCGGGCACCGGGGGTCCGCTGCGCGCAGCGGTCCCCCGCCCGCCCTTCTCCCGCCCACCGGGGCTCCGCCCGGACCCCGGTCCTCGAACGCCGGACGGGCCGGAAATGCCGCTGCGCGGGGCCGTCCCCGCGCAGCGGCAACCCGGAGGCGGGGCCGGGGCGGCATCCCCGCCGGGCCCCGTACCCGGAGGGCTACGCGCCCGAAGCGACCAGTTCCGGGTGCCAGCGGCGGGCCACCGCGGGGTGGGCCCGGGTCCAGCCCTTCAGCTCGTTGCGCCCGTACTCGGCATGCAGCGGGTTCGACGCGTCGTGCGCCACTCCCGGCGCCGAGCGCAGGTACTCGCCCGGGACCGTCTCCACCACCGCGTCCAGCCGCGGGTTGTAGAAGAACGGCACCGAGTACCGCTCCACCGCCCCCGGCGGGCTGACCACCCGGTGGTCCGTGGCCACCAGGTAGCCCTCCGTCGCGATCTCCAGCAGCTCGCCCAGGTTGACCACGAACGCCCCCGGCATCGGCGGGATGTCCAGGAACCCGTCGCCCTGCCGCACCTGCAGGCCGCCCACGGAGTCCTGGAGCAGCAGGGTCAGGAAGCCGTAGTCCTTGTGGGCCCCGACCCCCTGGTCGGTGCCGGTCGGGGAGGAGCCCGGGTAGCGGATCAGCTTCGTGTGCAGGTGGGGCCGGTCCGCGAAGGCCGCGTCGAAGAAGTCGGAGGGGGCGCCGATCGAGGTCAGCAGCTCCTGCAGCAGGCGGTGGGCCACCGCGGCCAGCCGGGACTGCCAGTCCAGTACGACCGGACGCAGCTCCGGCAGGGCCTGCGGCCACTGGTTCGGGCCCTCCAGCCACAGGTACGGCGGGTCGTCGGGGCCCACCACCGGCGCGGGCCGCTCGGCGCCGACGTCCAGCTGGTCGCGCCAGTCGGAGGCTCCGCCGGTCAGCTCGTGGCCGATGCGGGTGTAGCCGCGGAAGTGCGGCGAGTTCAGGTTGCTCACGGCGAGCCGGTCGGCCTCGGGCAGAGCGAAGAAAGCCCTGGTCAGCTCCAGGATGCGGGCGGTCTCCGCATCGGTGATGCCGTGCCCGGTGAGGTGCAGGAAGCCGGTGTCCCGGGCTGCCGCGTGCAGCTTCTTCAGGAAGTCGGCCCGCAGGGTCGGATCGTCGGCCTGGGAGAGATCGATGACAGGGAGGGTGTGCGCGGACGGCATGACGGCTCCGTTTCGGATGTCACGGGGTCCTGTTCCCCAGAGGTGTCGGGGCAGCGGATGGGGAGGGCCGCCGGCAGGGATGGCGCCGGAGCCGCTTGGGCCGCGTCAGGACCAAGTCGGATCGGGGTGGATCAGGCTTGGGGATGGTCCGGCGGCAGACAGCTCGTCGTCGTGACACGCATGTGATCCACATGGCGGCGCTTGACGAGGAGGAGAGTCATACCGCGAGCGTACGCCCGTTCCCCCGTTCACCAGAACGGGTGATCCGGCCTGCCCGGACAGCGCCGCCCGCGGACCGGCTACGCTGGACCCGTGGCAGTCGTCGATGTTTCCGAAGAGCTGAAGTCCCTCTCCTCGACCATGGGGTCGATCGAGGCCGTCCTGGACCTCGACAAGCTGAGGGCAGAAATCGCCGTGCTCGAGGAGCAGGCCGCCGCGCCGTCCCTGTGGGACGACCCGGAGGCCGCTCAGAAGATCACGAGCAAGCTTTCGCACCTCCAGGCCGAGGTCCGCAAGACCGAGACCCTGCGTGGTCGCATCGACGACCTCGCGGTGCTCTTCGAGCTCGCCCAGGAGATGGACGACGCGGACACCCTGGCCGAGGCCGAGGCCGAGCTGACCTCCGTCCGCAAGGCGCTGGACGAGATGGAGGTCCGCACCCTGCTCTCCGGCGAGTACGCCGAGCGCGAGGCGCTGGTCAACATCCGGGCCGAGGCCGGCGGCGTCGACGCCTCCGACTTCGCCGAGCGCCTGCAGCGCATGTACCTGCGCTGGGCCGAGCGCCACGGCTACCCGACCGAGGTCTACGAGACCTCGTACGCGGAAGAGGCCGGCATCAAGTCGACCACCTTCGTCGTCAAGGCCCCGTACGCCTACGGCACCCTCTCCGTCGAGCAGGGCACCCACCGCCTCGTGCGCATCTCGCCCTTCGACAACCAGGGCCGCCGCCAGACCTCCTTCGCGGGCGTCGAGGTGCTCCCGGTCGTCGAGACCAGCGACCACGTCGAGATCGACGAGACCGAGCTGCGCGTGGACGTCTACCGCGCCTCCGGCCCCGGCGGCCAGGGCGTCAACACGACCGACTCGGCGGTGCGCATCACGCACCTCCCGACCGGCATCGTCGTCTCCTGCCAGAACGAGCGCTCGCAGATCCAGAACAAGGCCAGCGCCATGAACGTCCTCCAGGCCAAGCTGCTCGAGCGGCGCCGCCAGGAGGAGCAGGCCAGGATGGACGCCCTCAAGGACGGCGGCAGCTCCTGGGGCAACCAGATGCGGTCCTACGTCCTGCACCCGTACCAGATGGTCAAGGACCTGCGGACGGAGTTCGAGGTCGGCAACCCGCAGGCGGTGCTCGACGGCGAGATCGACGGCTTCCTCGAGGCCGGCATCCGCTGGCGCAAGCAGCAGGAGCAGACCGTGTAGCAGCGTCGACGCGCGCACGCAGGACGTAGGGCCCGGACACCTGAGGTGTCCGGGCCCTACGTCCGTCTGTCTCTTGTCTCTGTGAATGATCGGGACGTGGCGAGGAGCAGGGCTACGCCGTGTGCTGCGCCACCAGAACCAGAGCTGCCACAAGGACCACCAGGAGCACGATGAGCGCCATGGGGTTCAGGCCGGCGAAGGGGCCCTCCTGCTGGAGGCGCTCCCGGTTCGCCCGGCATACCGGGCAGCGGCCCTGACTGACGGGCGCGGCGCAGTTCGCGCACACGAGCCGGTCATATGTCATGCGCTCTCCTCCTCTCGTCCCCTTGAACAACGCTTGACGGAACGACTCCGTTCCCCTACCACTGTGCCAGCTCTCGCGACATTCGGCGCGGCCCGTCCGGGCAATCACGGGCCGACCCCTCCCGGACCAGGGGATATATCGGGCAACTCCGGACGCCGGGTCCCCACCTCCCGCCCGTTCGCGTATGGTCACGCACACCTACTCCCGGCGACCGTGGTGCACCCGTGATCCGATTCGACAACGTCTCCAAGTCCTACCCGAAGCAGAACCGCCCTGCACTCAGAGATGTCTCACTGGACATCGCGAAGGGCGAGTTCGTCTTCCTGGTCGGCTCCTCCGGCTCCGGCAAGTCCACCTTCCTGCGGCTGGTCCTGCGCGAGGAGCGGGCGAGCCACGGCCAGGTCCACGTCCTCGGCAAGGACCTCGCCAAGCTGTCCAACTGGAAGGTCCCGCAGATGCGGCGCCAGCTGGGGACCGTGTTCCAGGACTTCCGCCTCCTCCCCAACAAGACGGTGGCCGAGAACGTCGCCTTCGCCCAGGAGGTCATCGGCAAGCCGAGAGGCGAGATCCGCAAGGCCGTCCCGCAGGTCCTGGAGCTCGTGGGCCTCGGCGGCAAGGAGGACCGGATGCCCGGCGAGCTCTCCGGCGGTGAGCAGCAGCGCGTGGCCATCGCCCGCGCCTTCGTCAACAGGCCGGCCCTCCTGATCGCGGACGAGCCCACCGGCAACCTCGACCCCCAGACCTCGGTCGGCATCATGAAGCTGCTGGACCGGATCAACCGGACCGGCACCACCGTGATCATGGCCACGCACGACCAGCAGATCGTGGACCAGATGCGCAAGCGCGTCATCGAACTCGAACAGGGCCGACTCGTACGCGACCAGTCGCGCGGCGTCTACGGCTACCAGCACTGAAAGGCCCTTGAGACGTCATGCGCGCCCAGTTCGTCATGTCGGAGATCGGCGTCGGTCTCCGTCGCAATCTCACCATGACCTTCGCGGTCATCATCTCCGTGGCCCTGTCGCTGGCCCTGTTCGGTGGCTCCCTGCTCATGCGCGACCAGGTGAGCAAGATGAAGGGCTACTGGTACGACAAGGTCAACGTCTCGATCTACCTCTGCAACAAGAGCGACGCGGAGGACAACAGCGAGAGCGGGAGCAAGGCCTGCGCCAAGGGCGCGGTCACTCCCGAACAGAAGCAGCAGATCGAGACCGACCTGAAGAAGATGGACCTCGTCGAGACGGTCCACTACGAGTCCTCCGACGAGGCGTACAAGCACTACAAGGAGCGCTTCGGGCACACCGCGCTCGCCTCGGTGATCACCCCGGACCAGATGCCCGACTCCTTCCGGGTGAAGCTGAAGCAGCCCGAGAAGTACAAGGTCATCACCACGGCGTTCGCGGGCCGCGACGGCGTCCAGTCGGTCGCCGACCAGCACACCGAGCTCGACAACCTCTTCCAGATGCTCGGCTACCTCAACTGGGCCGCCCTCGGCATCATGCTGATCATGCTGATCGTGGCCCTGCTGCTGATCGTCAACACCGTGCGCGTCTCCGCCTTCAGCCGGAGGCGTGAGACGGGGATCATGCGGCTCGTCGGTGCCTCAAGCTTCTACATCCAGGTGCCGTTCATCATGGAGGCCGCCTTCGCGGGCCTCATCGGCGCCGTGTTCGCCTGCGGCATGCTCGGCGCCGGCCAGTACTTCGTCATCGACCACGGAGCCTCGCTGCGCACCAAGATGGAGCTGATCAACTTCATCGGCTGGGACTCCGTCCTGACCAAGCTGCCGCTGGTGCTGGTCATCGGCGTGCTGATGCCCTCCATGGCGGCCTTCATCGCGTTGCGCAAGTACCTGAAGGTGTGACAAGCGCCCCGTGTGAGGTCCGCTCAACGCGCCGTGCCTCCACGGGGCTTGTCCTAGACTCGGCGCCATGCCGGGTCTGCCCGCCTTCTGTCTCCGGCCCCGCGACCTGCGTCGCGGGGCCGTTTTGACGTTGGCCTTCATCGCGGCCGTCGGTACTGCGGCGAGCACCGGCTGCTGGGACCGTGCGGACGCCCTGAGCGCCGCCGGCGGCGGGTTAACGGCCGCCGGTACGCAGACACCGCTTGCGGCCGGGCCCGAGGCGCCCCGGGAGGCCGGCACCGCCGACCGCGAGGCCGTCGCCCGCGCCGCCGCCGAGGCCGCCGCCGAGGGCAAGTCCGGCAAGTTGGCCGCCCAAGAGGTGGTCAGCCGCAGCGGCGACCGCTGGGGCATGGTCTACGACCAGGGCGAGTACGCCGCCTTCACCGACGAGCTCGACGGCCGCTGGACCGGCGTCGGGCTCTGGGCCGAGCGCCGCCAGGACGGCCGCATCGACGTCGACAGGGTCCAGCCCGGCAGCCCCGCCGCCCGGGCCGGCCTGCGCGCCGGGGACCGGCTGCTGAGCATCGACGGCCACGCCGTCACCGGCCTGCGCGTCTGCGACGTCGTCGCCCTGCTGCGCGGCGAGGCCGGCACCCCCGTCGTCCTGCACCTCACCCGGGACGGCGCCGACCTCACCGAGACCCTCCGCCGCGAGCAGCTGCACGCCGAGCCCGTGACCGTACGGGAGCTCCCGGGCGGGATCACCGTCATCAAGGTCGCCTCCTTCACCCGCGGCTCGGGCGAACAGGTCCTGGCCGCAGTCCGCGCGGCCCCGGCCGGGGCCGGCTTCATGCTCGACCTGCGCGGCAACCCCGGCGGCCTGGTCACCGAGGCCGTGACGGCCGCCTCCGCCTTCCTGGACGGCGGGCTGGTGGCCACGTACGACGTGCGCGGGGCCCAGCGCGCCCTGTACGCGAGCCCGGGCGGGGACACCGCGAGACCCCTGGTCGCGCTGGTCGACGGCGGCACGATGAGCGCGGCCGAGCTGGTGACGGGCGCCCTCCAGGACCGCGGCCGCGCGGTGGCGGTGGGCACGAGAACCTTCGGGAAGGGCTCGGTGCAGATGCCGACAGAGCTCCCGGACGGCTCGGTGGCGGAGCTGACGGTCGGCACGTACCGCACCCCGGCGGGCCGCAGCCTCGACGGCAGCGGCATCACCCCGGACGTCGCGGCGGGCAACGGCGTCGAGGAACGGGCACGCACGGTATTGGGTGGCCTCGGGGCGGGGTCTTAGTGCGAAAATGGCCGCACTATGGCTAAGGAAAAAGGGCGCAAGCTGATCGCCCAGAACAAGAAGGCGCGGCACGACTACACGATCCTCGACACCTACGAGTGCGGCATCGTGCTCACCGGCACCGAGGTCAAGTCCCTGCGCCAGGGCCGTGCCTCGCTGGTGGACGGCTTCGTGTCGGTGGAGAGCGGCGAGGCCTGGCTCTACAACGTGCACGTGCCGGAGTACAGCCAGGGCACCTGGACCAACCACAGCGCCCGCCGCAAGCGCAAGCTCCTCCTGCACCGCGAGGAGATCGACAAGCTGGACTCGAAGACCGGCGAGACGGGCAACACGATCGTGCCGCTCTCGCTGTACTTCAAGGACGGCCGGGCGAAGGTCGAGATCGCGCTGGCGAAGGGCAAGAAGGAGTACGACAAGCGCCAGGCCCTGCGCGAGAAGCAGGACACGCGCGAGACGAACCGGGTGATCTCGGCCGTGAAGCGCAAGGAGCGCGGTCAGCTGTAATCTCCTGGCATCCCGTGGTCCACTTCGCGTACCATGGCGTCAGCGCCGTCCCCCCGGGGGCGGAGCACCTTGAAAAAACAACATGGGGATGATCGGTTTCGACAGCGGATGTCGATGCAGGGGAAGCGAGCCGAGGAAGCGGCAATGATCTCGCTAACCACATGTCGCAAACAATAATCGCCAACTCCAAGAGCGATAACTCCCGCTTCACCCTCGCTGCCTAATAACAGTGAGCTGAAGCCTCTGTGAGGAGCGTCAGCCCGGAAGTGGTCCCGGTCCGGATCCTGGCGTCAATTAGGGATCTAAACCTCTAGCCCCGGTCACGGGGGTTGGAGGGAAACCAAACAGTGACTGAGCCCGTCGGAGACTTGTCCGTGTGATCTCCGGGGCCGAGAAAAGCGCAGCGGACTGCGCTCGGAGAAGCCCTGCTTCTGCACCGTTGGACGCGGGTTCGATTCCCGCCATCTCCACTCATCCCATGTGGGCGAAGGCCCCGCAGCCTCCAGGCTGCGGGGCCTTCGTCATGCCGGGGGCCGCGGCATCAGTAGTGATACCGGGCCTTGAGCACCTTCACTTCCTTGTCGTCCGCCCGGTACACGAGGCGGTGTTCGTCGTCGATGCGGCGAGACCAGTAGCCGGACAGTTCGCCCTTCAGCGGCTCGGGCTTGCCGATCCCGGTGAACGGGTCGCGCTGGATCTCGCCGATCAGGCGGGTGATCCGACGGGCCATCTTCCGGTCGGAGGACAGCCGGAACAGGAAGTCCTCCCACGCGGCCGGGTCGAAATGAACGCTCCTCACTCCTCCCCTCCGGCCAACTGCCTCAGCTCGTCCATGCTCTTGGCGACGGACGAAGCGCCCTCGCGATCACGTGCGACGGCCTCCATCAGCCGCTGGGCGTTGGCCGGGGACCGCAGGAGGTAGACGGTCTCCTGCCATGAGTCGTAGTCGTCGGCGGACATGAGAACGGCGTCACCGTTCTTCGAGGTGATCCGCACCGGGGCGTGATCGGTGTTGACCCGTTCGATCAACGGAAACAGGGTCGCCCTGGCTTCGCTGGCGCTTATGGACACGGTCCGCTCCTCCGGTAGTGGTACCGCTTCACGGTACCCGAGTCGTACCGGAAAGTCGTACCGGTTGGCAGGTGAGGAGGATCAGGAGGGCCAGGAGGGCCGCTGCGGCCGGGAGGGCGTAGGGGGTCGTCGGGCCCAGGGCGTCGATCAGGGTGCCTGCCGTGGCCGAGCCCAGGGAGATGCCCGCGAAGATGGCCGTCACCGCCAGGGTCATGCCCTCGTTGAGGCGCCCCTCCGGCGTGACGGCGTGGATGCGGGACATTGCCGTCACCATCGTCGGGGCCGTGGCCATGCCCGCCAGGAGCAGGGCGAGGGCCAGGAGGGCGAGCGAGCCGGTCGAGGCGGCCGCCCAGGGGAGGGCCATCGCGGCGCTCAGCGTGATCAGGCAGGTCCGCAGGCTGCGCGGGCGCAAGGCGCCGTAGAACAGGCCTGCCGCGCAGGAACCCGCCGCCTGGAGCGCCAGGACCAGGCCGGTGGCGGCGCCCAGGCCGTGGGCGCCGAGCTGGGCGATCGAGGTGACCTCCATCGAGCCGAACAGCAGGCCCAGGGGGAGGAAGAGCGCCAGGAGGGGGCGGACCGCGCGGAGCGGGGACGTGCCGTGGCGGGGCGCCGACACCGGGGGCTCCGTGGCGCGTTGGGACGTGAACAGCAGCATGCCGGTGAGGAGGAGGACGGCCGCCGTGAGGGTGCCCGCCTCCGGGAAGGCGGCCGAGCAGAGGAACGCCGCCACCGCCGGGCCGCACATGAAGCAGAGCTCGTCCGCGGCCTGCTCGAAGGACATCGCCGTGTGGTGCGCGGCGGGCGAGTCCCGCAGCAGGTGCGTCCAGCGGGCCCGGGACATGCCGCCGATGTTGGGGGTGGTCGCGGTGGCGACGCAGGAGGCGAACAGGGTCCAGGAGGGGGCGTGCGTACGGACGCAGAGGATCAGCCCCACCGAGCCGAGCACCGCGATCAGCGTCGCCGGGACGGCGATCCGGGCCTGCCCGTACCGGTCGACCAGGCGGGCGGTCCACGGCCCGACCACCGCGGTGGCGGCCAGCCCGGTGGCGGTGACCGCGCCGGCGAGGGCGTACGAGCCGCGCTGGCCGGCGATCATCATGACCGCGCTGATGCCGAACATGCCCGTGGGGAGGCGGGCGATGAGGTTCCCGGCGGTGAAGGCGCGGGTGCCGGGGAGGGCGAACAGGCGCCGGTAGGGGCCCGGTGCGCGGGCAGCGCGGCGCCGCGGGGCGCTGGCCGGGGCGGAGAGGACGAGGGTGGAGCCGGTCACGGCCATGAGGGGGGCGGAAGCGGTCTGCGGCATGATCCAAGGCTCCGGGGCGGGGTGCACCGGCGTCCAACACCTGTTCCGGAGCCATTCACCCGTATTCGTTGTTAGTCTCACCGGGTGAATCCCCGTGATGTGGAACCCCGGCTGCTGCGCGGGTTCGTCGCCGTGGCCGAAGAGCTGCACTTCACCCGCGCCGCCGCCCGCCTGTACGTCGCCCAGCAGGCGCTGAGCCGGGACGTACGGCGGCTCGAAGAGGCCCTGGGCGCAGGGCTGTTCGTACGGACCACCCGCGCCGTCGAGCTGACCGCCGACGGGGAGCGGCTGCTGCCCCTGGCCCGGCGGGTGCTGGCCGCGCACGAGGGGCTCGCCGCCGCCTTCGCCGGACCCCGGGCGCTGCTCGTCGACCTGAACACCGACGGGCCGAGCACCGCCCGCACGGTGCTCGAGCGGGCCCGGGAACTCGCCCCGGACTGCGAGCTGATGGCCCGCTTCGAGAGCGGGCTGACGCACGCCGCCGCCGAGGTCGCCGCCGGGCGCCTCGACGTGTCCTTCGGCTACGCCGACGGGCTGGACCCGGCGCTGCGGGCCCGCCTCGCGTACCGGCCCGTGCGGTACGAGCCGCTCGCGGTGCTGCTGCCCGACGGGCATCCGCTGGCCGCGCGGGCCGAGGTACCGCTCGACGCGCTGGCCGGGGAGACCGTGTACGCGGGGGCCGGCAATCCGCGCACCCTGGAGTGGACCGGGCTCGCCCGCGAACTGTTCGCCGGGCGCGGGATCGCGCTGGCGCCGCCCGCGCCCGTGGCCGTGGGGAAGGACGAGTTCCGCCGGGTCATGGCCAAGACCCGCAATCCGGTGCTGGTCACCGTCGACTTCCTCGACCTGCCCGGGTGCGTGAAGCGGCCCCTGGTCGAGCCGGTGCCGCTGTCCCCGCTGTCGATGGTGTGGAGGAAGGGTTTCGGCCACCCCGGGCTCGACGCACTGCACCAGGCCGCGGCCGGGATCGCCGCCGAGCGCGGCTGGCTGGACGTGCCCCCGGCGAGCTGGCGCCCCGCCGCGCTCACAGGCGCCCCCGGCGGCGGGTGAGTGCAAGGTTTCCCGCCGGTCATCCGGCGGGGACCGGGGCGGAAACGCGCCGTTCCTACGGTCGTCACCACGGACGCGACAGCTGTGGAGGCCTGTGATGACCGGTACGACCGCACCGCACAAGGGGGGCCGCTGGATCGAGCGGTGGGAACCCGAGGACGAGACGTTCTGGAAGGAGTCCGGGGAGCGCATCGCCCGCCGGAACCTGCTCTACTCCGTGCTCTCCGAGCACATCGGGTTCTCCATCTGGTCCCTGTGGTCGGTGATGGTCCTCTTCATGGGCCCCGCCTACGGGATCGACCCGGCCGGAAAGTTCTTCCTCATCGCGACGGCGACCTTCGTCGGCGCCCTCGTCCGGGTGCCGTACACCTTCGCCGTCGCCCGGTTCGGCGGCCGCAACTGGACCGTCGTCAGCGCCCTGCTCCTGCTCGCTCCCACCACGGCCGCACTGGTCGTCATGGAGCCGGGGACCTCGTACGGGACCTTCCTGGCCGTCGCCGCCCTGACGGGCGTGGGCGGCGGGAACTTCGCCTCCTCCATGACCAACATCAACGCCTTCTTCCCGCTGCGCAAGAAGGGATGGGCGCTCGGCCTGAACGCGGGCGGCGGCAACATCGGCGTGCCCGTCGTGCAGCTCGTCGCCCTGCTGGTCATCGGGACCGCCGGGGCCGGGCACCCGAGGCTGCTGCTCGGGATCTACCTGCCGCTGATCGTGGCCGCGGCCGCGCTGGCCCTGCTGCGCATGGACAACCTGGCGCCCGTACGGGGCGACGCGGGCGCCGTCCGCGAGGCCGCCCGGGACGCCCACACCTGGATCATGGCCTTCCTCTACATCGGCACCTTCGGGTCCTTCATCGGCTACAGCTTCGCCTTCGGGCTCGTGCTCCAGACGCAGTTCGGCCGCACCCCGCTGCAGGCCGCCTCGCTCACCTTCATCGGGCCCCTGCTCGGCTCGCTGATCCGGCCCGTCGGCGGCGCCCTCGCGGACCGCTTCGGCGGGGCGCGGATCACCCTCGCGACCTTCGTGGCGATGGCCGCCGCGGCCGGCGTCGTCGTCTACGCCTCCGGCCAGAAGTCGCTGCCCGTCTTCCTCGTCGGATTCGTGGCGCTGTTCGTGCTGAGCGGGCTCGGGAACGGCTCCACGTACAAGATGATCCCCGGCATCTTCCAGGCCAAGGGGCTGGCGCGGGGCATGGACGCCGAGGCCGCGGCCGCGTACGGGCGCCGGCTGTCGGGGGCCTCCATGGGGCTCATCGGCGCGGTGGGCGCGCTCGGCGGACTCGGCATCAACCTGGTCTTCCGGGAGGCGTTCTCGACCTCCGGGTCCGGGACGGCCGCCTTCGTCACCTTCCTCGGCTTCTACGCGGCGTGCTGCGCGGTGACCTGGGCGGTATACCTTCGCCGGCCCGCCCCCGCGGCGCTCCCGGCGGCCGGGAGCGAGGCGAAGCCGCAGCTCACGTCGGTGTAACGGCGGTTAACGGACACGAAATACGGCGGAACCGAGCCTGACACGCCGACTTGACAGGCTCGGTGCCGTTCACACGACACGTGATCGCGCGATGTGATAACGACCCACTGGGCAAGGCAGGTCACCATGGACGACACGCACACCGGCACCGCCAGGGCGGCGGGCCCGCTGGCGGGATTCACCGTGGGGGTCACCGCAGCCCGGCGGGCGGACGAGCTCATCGCCCTGCTGCGCCGACGGGGCGCCACCGTCCTGCACGCCCCGGCCCTGCGGATCGTGCCGCTGGCCGACGACAGCGAACTGCTCGCCGCCACGAAGGATCTGATCCACTGCGCGCCGGACACGGTGGTCGCCACCACCGCCATCGGCTTCCGCGGGTGGATCGAGGCCGCCGACGGGTGGGGGATCGGCGAGGAACTGCTCGCGCGGCTGCGGGCCGCCGAACTGCTGGCGCGCGGACCGAAGGTGAAGGGCGCCATCCGGGCCGCCGGGCTGGTGGAGACCTGGTCCCCGCAGTCGGAGTCCCTCGCCGAGGTGCTCGACCGGATGCTCGCCGCCGGGGTCGCCGGACGGCGCATCGCGCTCCAGCTGCACGGGGAACCCCTGCCCGGGTTCGTCGAGGCGCTGCGGGCCGGCGGGGCCGAGGTGGTCGTGGTCCCGGTGTACCGGTGGATGGCCCCGGAGGACCTCGGGCCGCTGGACCGGCTGCTGGACGCGGTGGCCTGCGGCGGGGTCGACGCGGTGAGCTTCACCTCGGCTCCGGCGGCCGCCTCGCTGCTGTCCCGGGCGGAGCAGCGGGGGATGCGGGACGCGGTGCTCGCGGGGCTGCGGGGGGACGTGCTGTCGGCGTGCGTGGGGCCGGTGACGGCGCTGCCGCTGCAGGCGCACGGGGTGGACACCGTGCAGCCGGAGCGGTTCCGGCTGGGTCCGCTGGTGCAGCTGATGTGCCAGGAGCTGCCGGGGCGGGCCCGGGTGCTGCCGGTGGCGGGACACCGGGTGGAGATCCGGGGGCACGCGGTGCTCGTGGGCGCGGAGCTGCGGCCGGTGCCGCCGGCGGGGATGGCCCTGCTGCGGGCGCTGGCACGCCGGCCCGGGTGGGTGGTGGCGCGGCCGGAGCTGCTGCGGGTGCTGCCGGGGGCGGGGCGGGACGAGCATGCCGTGGAGACGGCGATGGCGCGGCTGCGGGGGGCGCTGGGCGTGCCGAATCTCATTCAGACGGTGGTGAAGAGGGGGTACCGGCTGGCGCTGGACGCCGGGGAGTGCGCCACTGACTCCGCCGGCTGAACGGATGCCGGTGCGCCGCCGCTGCCGGGGCTCCGCCCCGCCGGAGCCCGTGACTTCAGCGAGGCTCGACCCGGTGCGGGTGGGCCGGCCGGGTGCGCCGCCGCTGCCGGGCTCCGCCCCGGGCCCCGCGCCTCGAACGCCGGCGTGGCTGGGGTGGCCGGCGGGGCTTGGCCGGCCGCGGGGTTGGCCGACGGGGCTGGATGTGGCGGCCGGGGTTCGTTAGCGTGCCCTGGTGATCATTGACGGGGTGGAGATGCGGGGCGTCGAGGTCGGGGACGCCGGGGGGCTGGCCGACGTTCTGACGCGGAACCGGGCGTACATGGCGCCCTTCGAGCCGTGGCGGTCCGAGGTGTTCTTCACCAAGGAGGGCCAGGTCGCCCGTATCGAGGCGCTGCTCGCCGAGCGCGACGGCGGGCGCCTCGCGCCGTACGTGCTCGTCGAGGCCGCCACCGGCGCGCCCATCGGAATGATCAACCTCGGCAGCATCGCCCTCGGACCCTTCCGCAGCGGCGGCGTCGGCTACTGGGTCGACCGGGCCTGGACCGGCAGGGGGCTGGCCACCGCCGCCCTGGAGGAGGTCTGCCGGATCGCCCGCGACGACCTCGGGCTGCACCGCGTGGAGGCCGGGACCCTGGTCGACAACGTGGCCTCGCAGCGCGTCCTGGCCAAGGCCGGGTTCGAGCAGTACGGGCTCGCGCCCCGCTACCTGCACATCAACGGCGCCTGGCGCGACCACCGCCTCTTCCAGCGCCTCCTGCACGACGACCCGCCCCTCTAGCGCTGCGGCCGGAACGGTTCACCTGCCGGCACCAGCGGGCAGCCGCGGCCCCCGTACGGGGGGTTCCGCATCGCCCCGGCGCGCGGCACTCTGAGAGGCACGCCCCTAGGCAAGAGGCGGTGACGGGCATGTGGTTCGACTCCGGGCGGGTCTGCCTGGACCTGGTGGCCACCTTCGCCGCCCCCGCGGGCGCCGAGGAGATCCAAGACGGCGACGAGCTGCGGCTGTGGCTCGCCGGAGCCGGGCTCGTGCCCGACCGGACGCCGATCGCCCGGGTGGGCCCCGACTGGGTGGACGCCTTCCGGGCGCTGCGCTCCGATGTGGGGAGCCTCGTACGGGCCGAGCTCGCCGGGGCCGGTCCCGACGAGGGCGCGCTGGCCCGGGTCAACGCGCTGGCCGCCGGTCCACCCCCGGGACTGTGTGCCGTACAGGACCAAGAGGGTCACCTCGTACGCGAGTTGTGCGGCGGGGTGGAGTGCGGTGCGCTGCTCGCCGCCGTAGCCCGGGACGCGGTGGTACTGCTCACCGACCCCGGCGAGCGGGCCCTGCTGCGGTCCTGCGAGGGGGACGGCTGCACCCGCGTCTACCTGGACACTTCGCGCGGCCACCGGCGGCGCTGGTGCTCCAGCGAGCTCTGCGGCAACCGCGAGCGGGTCGCCCGGCACCGCCGCAGGGTCCTCGCGGCCCGCCCCGGGTAGTGATGTTCGCCCGGTCACCGGAACGGGCGTGCGGACAGGGTGTGGATTCGCGTACGGTTGACGGTCGCCCATGCACGTCAGAAGGGGGCCTTGGTGGCCGCGCAGAATGCCGCTGTCGACAGCACGGCGGATTCCGTCCGCGATCGGGAGATCGCGGTCGAGCAGACGCATCTGGACCAGGTGTACCGCCGCCTCGAGGAGAAGATCGACGAGGCCGAGTTCCTGATGAACGACGCGGCCAAGCGCGGTCAGGTCGGCACGCCCGGCGCGCTCGCCGAGCGCGACGCGCAGGTCTTCCGGGCGGGCATCCACCTGAACCGGCTGAACAACGAGTTCGAGGACTTCCTCTTCGGCCGGATCGACCTGGTCCTCGGCAAGGACGGGGAGCGCGGCCCGGACGGCGCGTACACCTCCGTCGCGCCGGCCGACGACGCGATCCGCGAGAACCTCACCGCCGACATCGCCGAGACGCTCCACATCGGGCGCATCGGCGTGCTCGACGCCGACTACGCGCCGCTGGTCATCGACTGGCGCGCGCCGGCCGCCGCGCCGTTCTACCGGTCCACGCCCAAGGACCCCGGCCGGGTCGTGCGGCGCCGCGTCATCCGCTCCAAGGGCCGCAAGGTGCTCGGCGTCGAGGACGACCTGATGCGCCCCGAGATCACCGCCTTCCTCGACGGCCGGGAGCTGCCCGCCATCGGCGACGGCGCCCTGATGGCCGCGCTCGGGCGGGCCCGTACCCACTCGATGCGGGACATCGTCTCCTCCATCCAGGCCGAGCAGGACATGGTGATCCGGGCCCCCGCCGCCTCGGTCGCCGAGGTCGCGGGCGGGCCCGGCACCGGCAAGACCGCCGTCGCCCTGCACCGCGCCGCCTACCTGCTCTACCAGGACCGGCGCCGCTACTCCGGCGGCATCCTGATCGTCTCGCCGACCCCGCTGCTCGTCGCGTACACCGAGGGCGTGCTGCCCTCCCTCGGCGAGGAGGGCCAGGTCGCCATCCGGGCGCTCGGCTCGCTGGTCGACGGCGCGGAGGCGACGACGTACGACGAACCGGCCGTGGCCCGGATCAAGGGCTCCTCCCGGATGCGCAAGGTGCTCCACAAGGCCGTACGGGGCGCACTGGAGCTCGGCGGTGCCAGTGGCTGCGCCCCGGAGCGGCTGCGGGTCGTGGCCTTCGGGCGGCGCCAGGAGCTGGAGGCCGACGAGCTAAACCGGATCCGGCAGAACGTCCTCAGCGGCACCGCGCCGGTGAACCTGCTGCGCCCGCGCGCCCGCAAGCTGCTCCTCGACGCGCTGTACGCGAGGTCCGGCGGGGCCGGCCGGCACAGCGATCCCGAGCTGGCCGCCGAGCTGCGCTCCGCGTTCGACGAGGACATCTCCACCGAGGACGCGTTCATCGACTTCCTGAACGCCTGGTGGCCCGAGCTGACCCCGCGCGGGGTACTGGCCGCGATGGCCGACGAGCGCAGACTCGGGCGCTGGTCGCGGCGGGTCCTGAACCCGCGCGAGACCCGCCAGCTGGCGCGCTCGCTGCGCCGGGTGGGCACGGACGGCAAGGGTCCGCTGTCGGTGCACGACGTGGCGCTGCTGGACGAGCTGCAGCTGCTGCTCGGGGCGCCGGCACGGCCCAAGCGCAAGCGGCAGCTCGACCCGCTGGACCAGCTCAGCGGGCTGGAGGAGCTGATGCCGACCCGCGAGGAGACCCAGTGGGAGCGGGCGGAGCGGATCGCGGCGGAGCGCACCGAGTACGCGCACGTGATCGTGGACGAGGCCCAGGACCTGACGCCGATGCAGTGGCGGATGGTGGGCCGCCGCGGCCGGCACGGCACCTGGACGGTGGTCGGCGACCCGGCGCAGTCCTCGTGGACGGACCCGCAGGAGGCGGCCGCGGCGCGTGACGAGGCCCTGGGGTCCCGGCCGCGCCGGCGGTTCACCCTCACGGTGAACTACCGCAACCCGGCGGAGGTCGCGGAGGTCGCGGCCCGGGTGCTGCGGCTGGCGATGCCGGGCATGGAGCCGCCGACGGCGGTCCGCTCCACGGGCCTGGAGCCCCGCTTCACGGCCGCCGGGGGCGATCTGGGCCCGGCGGTCCGGGAGGAGACCCGGCGGCTGCTCGAGCAGGTGGACGGCACGGTCGGCGTCGTCGTGGCCATGGACCGGCGTGCGGAGGCCGCGGGCTGGCTGGCGGACCTGGGGGAGCGGGCGGTGGCGCTCGGCAGCCTCGAGGCCAAGGGCCTGGAGTACGACGCCACGGTGGTCGTCTCCCCGGCGGAGATCGCGGACGAGTCCCCGGCGGGCCTGCGGGTCCTGTACGTGGCCCTGACCCGCGCCACGCAGCAGCTGACGGTGGTGTCGGCCGGCCGCGACGAGCCCGATGCGGCCGGCGTGCCCGCGCTGCTGAAGCCCTAGGGGGTGTCCGGCCCGCGGGGGCGGTTCACCACCGGGGTCCCGGCCCGCTCAGGGCCTCGTACGACCGGATGGATCGCAGCCAACGGCGTGGTGAGGCGAGGCCAAGCCCCTGGAGGGGGATCGCTTCCGGCGATCCTTTGTTAGCCTGGGTACGGCACCGGCTCGATCCAAGCCCCCGGGCCCAACCTTCGTCGCTTAGAGCGACCACTTGCCGCGAGGCGAGCATGGCGGGTCGGTGTCATAGACGTTCATACAGGTCCGCGCCCCTCGGGTATCGAGGGGCGCGGACCTTTTTCGTAGGGGCTACGCTTCCCCGCACTCCATCTATCTCGTATGGTGGAAATGTTCTTCCGGAATTTGTAGCTGGTTACCTTGTACTGGCTGGTAGGTGGGACGATCGGACAACAGGTCCTGCCACACCTGCCAGCAATGGGTGGTGCCGCGCGGGACCCTGTGTGTACAGAAGAACCAGGGACAGAAGAGGAACACGGCCATGGCAACGGCGCCCAGCGTCTCGTACTCGATGACGGTCCGCCTGGAAGTGCCCGCGAGCGGAACCGCGGTCTCCCAGCTCACCACCGCCGTGGAGTCTTCCGGTGGGTCGGTCACCGGCCTCGACGTGACCGCCTCCGGTCACGAGAAGCTCCGTATTGACGTCACCATCGCCGCGACCTCCACCGCGCACGCCGACGAGATCGTCGGCAAGCTCCGCGAGATCGAGGGCGTCAGCCTCGGCAAGGTCTCCGACCGAACCTTCCTGATGCACCTCGGCGGCAAGATCGAGATGGCGTCCAAGCACCCCATCCGCAACCGCGACGACCTCTCGATGATCTACACCCCGGGCGTCGCCCGCGTGTGCATGGCCATTGCCGAGAACCCCGAGGACGCGCGCCGCCTCACCATCAAGCGCAACTCCGTCGCAGTCGTGACGGACGGCTCCGCCGTCCTGGGCCTCGGCAACATCGGCCCCATGGCCGCACTGCCCGTCATGGAGGGCAAGGCGGCCCTCTTCAAGCGTTTCGCCGGTATCGACGCCTGGCCGATCTGCCTGGACACCCAGGACAGCGACGAGATCGTCGCCATCGTCAAGGCGATCGCCCCGGGCTTCGCCGGCATCAACCTCGAGGACATCTCCGCGCCGCGCTGCTTCGAGATCGAGGCCCGCCTGCGCGAGGCCCTCGACATCCCCGTCTTCCACGACGACCAGCACGGCACCGCCATCGTCGTCCTCGCCGCCCTCACCAACGCACTTCGCGTGGTGGGCAAGGCAGTTGGCGATGTCAAGGTCGTCATGTCGGGCGCCGGCGCGGCCGGCACGGCCATCCTCAAGCTGCTCCTCGCGGCCGGCGTCAAGAACGTCGTCAGCGCCGACATCCACGGCGTCGTGCACGCGGACCGCCCCGACCTGGTCGACGCGGACCACGACTCCCCGCTGCGCTGGATCGCCGACAACACCAACCCCGAGGGCTACACGGGCACTCTGAAGGAGGCCGTGGTCGGCGCGGACGTGTTCGTGGGCGTCTCGGCCCCCAACGTCCTGTCCGGCGAGGACGTGGCCGCCATGGCGGAAGGGGCGATCGTGTTCGCGCTCGCGAACCCGGACCCCGAGGTGGACCCGGCCGTCGCCCGCCAGACCGCCGCCGTCGTGGCCACCGGCCGTTCCGACTTCCCGAACCAGATCAACAACGTGCTGGTGTTCCCGGGTGTCTTCCGCGGCCTGCTGGACGCTCAGTCCCGCACGGTGAACACGGACATGATGCTGGCCGCCGCGAGCGCGCTCGCGGACGTCGTCGGCGAGGACGAGCTCAACGCCAACTACATCATCCCGTCCGTCTTCAACGACAAGGTGGCCGGCGCGGTCGCCGGAGCCGTCCGCAAGGCCGCCTCGGCGACCTGACGCGGGGTCCGGCTGACGCGGGGTCGGAAGGCCGCTGTGACGGCCCTCACGGCTTCCCGCTCCCGGCGCGTCGCGGGATGCGGGCCCGCCGGGCCGCCTCTAGGGTTGCGGGGATGCCCGCGATGCCCGCGGTCCGCATCCACCGAGTGCGGACGGAGCGTCACCGCGGCGTGACTGTGGCGCTTTTCGTGTGACCCTGGCGGGTGCCGGATTGGCTTTCCCGCCGCTGGTGGGGGCAGGATGCGTAACCGGGCGAGAGGGTCTGACGTTCAGACCCGGGTCCGGGGACTGTCCGAGGGCCCTGGCAGCATCGGCTTCGATCTCACGCCTCTAAGGCAAGTTGAACACGGGAGTACAACATGAACCGCAGTGAGCTGGTGGCCGCTCTGTCCGAGCGCGCCGAGGTGACCCGCAAGGACGCCGACGCCGTTCTGGCCGCGCTCGCCGAGACCGTCGGCGAGATTGTCGCCAAGGGCGACGAGAAGGTCACCATCCCCGGCTTCCTGACCTTCGAGCGCACCCACCGTGCCGCTCGCACCGCGCGCAACCCGCAGACCGGCGACCCCATCCAGATCCCGGCCGGCTTCAGCGTGAAGGTCTCCGCGGGCTCCAAGCTCAAGGAAGCCGCCAAGGGCAAGTAGTCCGCCCTTGTGCCGAGGGCCGCGCAGGCTCTCGGGACGGCAGCAGTACGCAGAGAACGCCGAAGGGCGGCCACCCGGGTGGGTGGCCGCCCTTCGGCCTGTCCAGGGGCCCTTGCAGGGCCTTGGCGGGGCCTTGGCGGGGCCGGCGGGCGCCTCCCTCGGGGGCGCCCGCCTCACGGTTCCTCAGACGAGGTCGCCGCCCGGGAGCTCGACCTTGGCTCCCAGCTCCACGAGCTTCTCCATGAAGTTCTCGTAGCCGCGGTTGATGAGGTCGATGCCGTGGACCCGCGAGGTGCCCTCGGCCGCCAGGGCCGCGATCAGGTACGAGAACCCGCCGCGCAGGTCGGGGATGACCAGGTCGGCGCCCTGCAGCTTGGTGGGGCCGGAGACGACCGCCGAGTGCAGGAAGTTGCGCTGGCCGAAGCGGCAGGCGCTGCCGCCCAGGCACTCCCGGTACAGCTGGATGTGTGCACCCATCTGGTTGAGGGCCGAGGTGAATCCCAGCCGGGACTCGTAGACCGTCTCGTGGACGATCGAGAGGCCGGCGGCCTGGGTCAGGGCCACCACCAGCGGCTGCTGCCAGTCGGTCTGGAAACCGGGGTGCACGTCCGTCTCGAGCGCGATCGCGTTGAGCGGGCCGCCCGGGTGCCAGAAGCGGATGCCCTCGTCGTCGATCTCGAACGCGCCGCCGACGCGGCGGTACGTGTTGAGGAAGGTCATCATCGAGCGCTGCTGGGCGCCGCGCACGTAGATGTCTCCGCCGGTCGCCAGCGCCGCGGAAGCCCAGGACGCGGCCTCCAGACGGTCCGGGATCGCCTTGTGGTTGTAGCCGCCGAGACGGTCCACACCGGTGATCCGGATGGTCCGGTCGGTGTCGAGGGAGATGATGGCGCCCATCTTCTGCAGGACGCAGATGAGGTCCTCGATCTCCGGTTCCACCGCGGCGTTGCTGAGCTCGGTGACGCCCTCGGCCAGGACGGCCGTCAGCAGTACCTGTTCGGTCGAGCCGACCGAGGGGTAGGGCAGGCGGATCTTGCAGCCGCGAAGGCGCTGCGGGGCCTCCAGGTACTGGCCGCCCTCGCGCTTCTCGATGGTCGCGCCGAACTGGCGGAGCACGTCGAAGTGGAAGTCGATCGGCCGGCCGCCGATGTCGCAGCCGCCGAGGCCCGGGATGAAGGCGTGGCCGAGGCGGTGCAGCAGCGGGCCGCAGAACAGGATCGGGATGCGCGACGAGCCCGCGTGCGCGTCGATGTCCGCAACGTTCGCGCTTTCGACGTGCGTCGGGTCGAGCACCAGCTCGCCCGGCTCCTCGCCGGGGCGCACGGTCACGCCGTGCAGCTGGAGCAGCCCGCGCACGACCCGGACGTCGCGGATGTCGGGAACGTTGCGGAGCCGGCTGGGTCCGCTGCCGAGCAGAGCGGCGACCATGGCCTTGGGCACGAGGTTCTTCGCACCGCGGACACGGATCTCGCCCTCGAGCGGGGTACCGCCATGGACAAGTAGTACGTCGTCTCTGTCTGTGCCGGTCATGAATCTCGCGTTCCGGAGAGGGGCTCCCCCGGCGAGGCCAGAGGAGGGTGGGCAGGGGGCCAGGGAAAAGGGTAAGGGGCACCACCCCCTTGTTCGTAAGGCCAACGCGGCCGTAGGACTGTCATGAATCAGCCACAACACCCTCAGTGCCCGCGCCGTGGCGGAGTGTCGCATTCCGCCCGTGCCGGCCCAGCGCGCTCCTTCCTGCTGCCGTGCGCCCTGAGCTGCGTGCGATCCGATCCCTCCGCCCGCTCCCCCTCGAGGGCGAATGTGCGGGATCATGTCGGCATGACCGAGGTGTCCTCCCTCACAGGGCGGCTGCTCGTGGCCACCCCCGCCCTCGCGGATCCGAACTTCGACCGCGCGGTGGTGCTCCTGCTCGACCACGACGAGCAGGGCTCGCTCGGCGTGGTCCTCAACCGGCCCACGCCCGTGGGCGTGGGCGACATCCTGCTGCCCTGGGCGACGCTGGCCGGCGATCCCGGGGTCGTCTTCCAGGGAGGCCCGGTCGGCCTGGACTCGGCTCTCGGGGTGGCGGTCATCCCGGGCGAGGAGGGGCCACTGGGATGGCGCCGCGTGTACGGGGCGATCGGCCTGGTCGACCTGGAGGCCCCGCCGGAGCTGCTGGCCGCGGCGCTGGGCTCGCTGCGGATCTTCGCCGGCTACTCGGGCTGGGGTCCGGGCCAGCTGGAGGTCGAGCTCGGCGACGGCGCCTGGTACGTCGTGGAGTCGGAACCCGGGGACGTGTCCTTCCCGGACCCGGAAAGGCTGTGGCGGGCGGTGCTGCGCCGCCAGCGCAGCGAGCTCGCGATGGTCGCCACCTATCCGGACGACCCGTTGCTCAACTGACCCGCGCGGGGGTCGGTACCCTGGCTTTTATGAGCACTCTTGAGCCCGAGCGCGGGACTGGTACGGGGACCCTCGTAGAGCCGACGCCGCAGGTGTCCCACGGCGACGGCGACCACGAGCGCTTCGCCCACTACGTCCAGAAGGACAAGATCATGGCGAGCGCGCTCGACGGGACTCCCGTCGTCGCGCTCTGCGGCAAGGTCTGGGTGCCGGGCCGGGACCCGAAGAAGTACCCGGTCTGCCCCATGTGCAAGGAGATCTACGAGTCGATGGGCCCCGGCGGGGACAAGGACAAGGGCGGCAAGGACAAGTAGTCCGGCCGGGTTCGGTCCGGGCCCTGTCCGGTCCCGCTCGCCGGGTCCGGGCCCGCTCGGTCCGGCCCGCCCGTCCGCCCGGTCCCGGCAGGACCGAGGCCCCCGGATGCGCTGGTGCGCGCCCGGGGGCCTTTGCCGTGCGCGGGGGGCGGGGTAGGGGGTGTCCGGCGCAGCGCAGGTGCCAGGCGTCATGTGAAACGTGCGTTGCGCATGTTGCAACGCCCGGACGGTGGAGGGGTCGAGGCCATGCCCGAGTTGATTCCGGAGCCGCGGTACGCGCGATTCGACCGCGGCGCTGGAGAGTGCGCGCTGGACGATCCGCTGCTCGACGTCGGCCCCGGCGCCGAGGGCACCGCCCGCTGGCTGCGCCGGGAGCTCGGCGGCGCCACCGGCTGGGAGCTGCCCCCGCCGGCTGCGGGGGAGGTGTACGGCGGGCGCACGGTGATCCGGCTGGTGCTCCGCCCCGAGCTCGCCCGGAGCGCCGGTGCGCAGTCGTACGAGCTGCACGTCGCGCAGCGGGGGGTGCTGCTCGAAGGCGCCGACCCGGCCGGCCTCTTCTACGCCGCGCAGACGCTGCGTCAGCTGCTCGGGCCCGAGGCCTGCCGGCGCGCGCCCGCGGCGCCGGGCCACGCCTGGCGGCTGCCCGTGGGAGGCGTCCAGGACGGTCCCCGCTTCGGCTGGCGCGGGATGATGCTCGACGTGGCCCGGCACTTCATGCCGAAGGACGGCGTGCTGCGGTACGTCGACCTGCTCGCCGCGCACAAGCTCAACGTGCTGCACCTGCACCTGACGGACGACCAGGGCTGGCGGGTCGAGATCAAGCGTCACCCGCGGCTCACCGAGGTCGGCGCGTGGCGGCCGCGCAGCCGCTGGGGGCACCGGGCCTCGCCGCTGTGGAACGAGACCCCGCACGGCGGCTTCTACACGCAGGACGACATCCGCGAGATCGTCGCGTACGCCGCCGAGCGGCACGTCCGGGTGGTTCCGGAGATCGACGTGCCCGGGCATTCGCAGGCCGCGATCGCGGCGTACCCCGAGCTGGGGAACACCGATGTGGTGGACACCGCCGCGCTGGCGGTGTGGGACGACTGGGGCGTCAACGAGAACGTGCTCGCGCCGACCGAGGCCGTACTGCGCTTCTACGAGGGGGTCTTCGAGGAACTGCTGGAGCTGTTCCCCGCCGACGTCTCGCCGTTCGTGCACGTGGGCGGCGACGAGTGCCCCAAGGGGCAGTGGCGCGCGTCGGCGGCCGCCCAGGAGCGGATCCGCGAGCTGGGGGTGGACGGGGAGGACGGGCTGCAGTCCTGGTTCATCCGCCACTTCGACGGCTGGCTCGCGGAGCGCGGGCGGCGGCTGATCGGGTGGGACGAGATCCTGGAGGGCGGGCTCGCGCCGGGGGCCGCGGTCTCCTCGTGGCGCGGGTACGCGGGCGGGATCGCCGCCGCCGAGGCCGGGCACGACGTGGTGATGTGCCCGGAGCAGCAGGTGTACCTGGACCACCGTCAGGCGGACGGGCCCGACGAGCCGATGCCGATCGGGTACGTGCGTTCGCTGGAGGACGTGTACCGCTTCGAGCCCGTGCCGCCGAAGCTGTCGGCGGAGGCCGCGGCCCATGTGCTGGGCGCGCAGGCCAACGTGTGGACCGAGGTGATGGAGAACCGGAGCCGGGTCGACTACCAGGTGTTCCCGCGGCTGGCGGCCTTCGCGGAGGTGGTGTGGTCGCGGCTGCCGGAGCCCGGGGAGCGGGACTTCGCGGGCTTCGAGGCCCGGATGGGCGGGCACTACCGGCGGCTGGACGCGCTGGGCGTCGACTACCGGCCGCCGGGCGGGCCGTTGCCGTGGCAGCGGCGGCCCGGGGTGCTCGGACGCCCGATCGAAGGGGAGCCCCCGAACGTGTGATGCGGGTGGCGGCGGCCGGCCCCTTCCTGCGCCCCTTCCGCGCCTTACCCGTGCCCTCGCACGCCCTTGCGCGGCTTTGCGCGGCTTTGCCCCGCCTTCGTACGGCCTTCGTGCGGCCTTGCGGGCCCGGCCGCGCCGTTCGGTGCTCGTGGCGGGCGCGGTGGCCGCGGGGCCCGGTGGTCGCGGCGGGCATCGGGACGCTTCGGCACTGTTCGGAATCCTTCGGACTTCTGCGGAACTCTTGAGGCTTCCGGGACGTCCTTCGTCCTTGGGGGTTGTCGGGAACTCTTGCTCGATTTCGGCGTATTCAGCGAATTCTTCTGATTCGGATGATTCGGCGAATACGGGGGAAACCGGACGGCCGGGAGCTCCAGGGGGCGCCCGCCGGACCCTCGCGCCGGGCGGTGGGGAAGATGTGCCAGAGTTGCCACGTCCCGGCGGTGAGCACGTACCGTACGGCGGACAGGCGTGAGCGCCGTGACCGGGACATCGGGAAGGGGCAGCTGGGTTGACCACGCACGCACCGCATACACCGCAGGCGGCGCAGTCCGTGACGCTGCCGGCCTCGCTCGACGAGGCCGTGGCGGCACTCGCCGCCATGCCCGCCGCCGTGCCCGTCGCCGGCGGCACCGACCTCATGGCGGCCGTCAACGCCGGGCTGCTGCGGCCCGCCGCGCTGGTGGGCCTGGGCCGGATCAACGAGATCCGCGGCTGGCAGTACCAGGACGGGCATGCACTGCTCGGCGCCGGGCTCACCCACGCGCGGATGGGACGGCCGGATTTCGCCGCTCTGATCCCCGCGCTGGCCGCGGCCGCACGGGCCGCCGGGCCCCCGCAGATCCGCAACGCCGGCACCCTCGGCGGCAACATCGCCACCGCCGCGCCGACGGGCGACGCGCTGCCCGTACTGGCCGCGCTGGAGGCGATCCTCGTCATCCACGGCCCCGGCGGGTCGCGGCGGGAGATCCCGGTCTCACACCTGCTGGCCGGCCGCGAGATGCTGCGCCCCGGCGAACTGATCGGCTTCGTACGGGTGCCGCTGCTGCACGCGCCGCAGGTCTTCCTGAAGGCCACGGGGCGTACGGGGCCCGGGCGTGCCGTGGCGTCCGTGGGGCTCGTACTGGACCCCGCGCGCCGGGGAGTGCGCTGTGCGATCGGCGCGGTCGCCCCCATGCCGCTGCGGCCGCTGGAGGCCGAGCAGTGGGTGGCCTCGCTGATCGACTGGGACGGGGAGCGGACCCTGGCCCCCGAGGCGCTGGAGGCCTTCGGCGAGTACGTCGCGGCCGCCTGCGTGCCCGATCAGGGGGAACCGGTGGCTCCCGGTGTACTGCATCTGCGGCGGACGGTGGCCGTACTGGCACGGAGGGCCCTGGGGAGGGCGCTGACCTCATGAGTGAGAACGAGAACGTGAGCGGAACGACGGGGGAAGCGGGTCCCGCGGGACACGCCGGGCCTGCGGGCCGGACCGGCGCCGGCTGGGGCTGGGAGCCGGTGCCGCAGGGCGGCGAGTACGACTCCGACGCGACGGCCTTCGTGAAGCTGCCGCAGGACATGCTGGACGCGCTCGGCACCGGTGAGCCGCTCGCGGCGCCCGGGCACGGCTACGCGCCGCCGCCGATGATCGTGCCGCTGGGCTCCGGCAGCGCGGATCCGGCGGCGACGGGGACGTGGACGATTCCGGTGCAGTGGCCGGAGGCGGGAACGACGCCTCAGGCCGGCACGGGGGATGCCGCTGCCGGCGGCGCGGCTGCGCCCGCGCCGGTCGGCGGGCCGATCCCGGCCTCGATCCCGATTCCGGCGTCGGTGGCGGCGGCGTTCGCGGATCCGGGGCACGGGCACGGGCACGGGCAGGGGCAGGCTCCGGTCCAGGTCTCGGGCCAGGCTCAGGGGCAGGCCCAGGCGTCGGCTCCGGCGTCGGCGTCGGCCGAGGCCGCGCACGATCCCGGTGCGACCGCCGAGTGGCGGTTCCCGGAGGCGGTGCAGGACTCCGAGCCCGTGACCACCGGCCAATGGACCCTCCCGGAACTCCGCGAGGAGACCGGCGAGTTCCGGCCGAGCGCGCCGGCGGCCGACTGGAGCCAGGCCCCGGCGACGCTGCCGGGCGGCGCCGCGGCCCCCTGGGCGACCCACCCCGACTTCGAGGCCGCGCGTCCGGATGCCGTGATGAGCTCGGGCGTGCTGCCCGAGGCGCGGCCGGACGCGGGTGACGCGGGCACCTCGGGCGCGGGCCTGCGGCGGCTCGGCGGACCCGGGGTCGGCGGCCCCGGGC
Organism: Streptomyces sp. NPDC050448; assembly: GCF_040655295.1. NCBI lineage: Bacteria > Bacillati > Actinomycetota > Actinomycetes > Kitasatosporales > Streptomycetaceae > Streptomyces > Streptomyces sp. NPDC050448. Next base: position 74,344 of record NZ_JBFAJR010000032.1, read on the forward strand.
GCGGCCCGAGGGTGCTGGGCGGACCCGGCGTGGGCACGCTCCCGGAGGGGGAGCCGGTGCATCCGGCTCCACATGACATCGAGGCCGCCCACGGCCCGGCGGCGACGGCGGTCACGGCGGACCGGCCGCATCCGGGGGCGGAGGCCTCGGAGCCGCCGGCGGTGGCTGCGGACGCGGCCGTCGTCGCGGAGCCGGTGCGTGAGACGAGCGCCGTCGCGGCCGCGGAGTACGCCCTCGCGGGTGGTCCCGGCGCCGGCGACATCGGCGGCACCAGCGGCACCGGCGGCTTCGCGGAGCCCGGGGACACGAACGGGCACGGTTTCACGGCATCCGGCCACGGCGCGGCCGGGGCGGAGCCCGGGCCGGCCGGTGAGCACGGGTTCACGGCGGAGCCCGCCGACGCTGAGGGGCACGGCTTCGCCGAAGCCGCCGGGCCCGTTTCGGGTCACGGTCCTGGTCACGGTGCCGGCTCCGGGCACGGTGCCGGTTCCGGGCACGGTCCCGGCGCGGGTGCGGATCCCGATGCGGTTGCAGGCTCGGGCGAAGCCGGGGCTGCGGCCGTGCCGGGTGCGGACACCGCCGACAGTGCTGTGGCAACGCCGGATGCGGGGACGGCCGAAGGTTTCCCGCTCGAGGGGCCGGCGTACGAAGACGAACCGACTGCCGAGGCCGTCGCCCATCACGAGCACCCGCTGGCTTCCTACGTCCTGCGCGTCAACGGCGCCGACCGGCCCGTCACCGGTGCGTGGATCGGCGAGTCCCTGCTCTACGTGCTGCGCGAGCGCCTCGGCCTCGCCGGCGCCAAGGACGGCTGCTCGCAGGGCGAATGCGGCGCGTGCGCGGTGCAGGTCGACGGCCGGCTCGTCGCCTCCTGCCTGGTCCCGGCCGCGACGGCGGCGAGCAGCGAGGTCCGCACGGTGGAGGGGCTCGCCAGCGGCGGGGAACTCTCGGACGTGCAGCAGGCGTTGTGCAGGTCGGGCGCGGTGCAGTGCGGGTTCTGCGTGCCCGGCATGGCCATGACCATCCATGACCTGCTGGAGGGCAACCACGCCCCCAGCGAGCTGGAGACCCGGCAGGCCCTGTGCGGGAACCTCTGCCGTTGCTCCGGCTACAAGGGCGTCATCGAGGCCGTCCGCGAGGTCGTCGCCGAGCGTGAGGCGACGGCGGCCGTGGCCGACGCGCCTGCGCCGGAACCCGGGACCGGTCCGGGTACAGGTCTCGGTCCGGGTACAGGTCCCGGTCTCGTTTCCGGGCCCGGGCCCGGGAACGCCTCGGAGGCGCGCATCCCGCACCAGGCGCCGCCCGGCGAGGGCGGGATCCACCACAACGGAGGCATGGCGTGAGCGGGCACGACGCGGCCACGGCGACGACGACGACGGTAACGGTCTCCACGGGCGCTGCGGCCGCCGCCCCGCCCGAGGCGGGTGAGCAGGAGGTTCCGCGCGGAATCGGGGCCTCCGTACCGTCCGCCGACACGCGCGCCAAGAGCGAGGGCACCTTCCCGTACGCCGCCGACCTGTGGGCCGAGGGCCTGCTCTGGGCCGCCGTGCTCCGCTCCCCGCACGCACACGCCCGCATCCTCTCCGTCGACACCTCCGCGGCCGCCGCGATGCCCGGCGTGCGCGCCGTCGTCACCCACGCCGACGTCCCCGGCGCGACCACGCACGGCCGCAGGATCGCGGACCGGCCGGTCTTCGCGCACGACGTCGTACGCCACCACGGCGAGCCCATCGCCGCCGTCGCCGCCGACCACCCGGACACCGCCCGCCTCGCGGCCGCCGCGATCGCCGTCGAGTACGAGCTCCTCGACGCGGTCACGGACCCCGAGCAGTCCTTCGGGGCCCCCGCCCTGCACCCCGACGGCAACCTGATCCGGCACATCCCGCTCCGCTACGGCGACCCGGAGGCCACCGGCGAGGTCGTCGTCGAGGGCCTGTACCGGATCGGCCGCCAGGACCCCGCGCCCATCGGCGCCGAGGCCGGGCTGGCCGTGCCGCGGCCCGACGGCGGCGTGGAGATCTACACCGCCTCCACCGACCCGCATCTGGACCGCGACCTGGCGGCGGCGTGCTTCGGCCTCGAACCGGACCGCGTCCGCGTCGTCGTCACCGGAGTCCCGGGCGCCACGGCCGACCGCGAGGACGCGGCCTTCCAGCTCCCCCTGGGCCTGCTGGCCCTGCGCACCGGCCACCCGGTCAAGCTGGCCGCCACCCGCGAGGAGTCCTTCCTCGGCCACACCCACCGCCACCCGACGCTGCTGCGCTACCGCCACCACGCGGACGCGGACGGCCGCCTGGTCAAGGTCGAGGCCCAGATCCTGATGGACGCGGGCGCGTACGCGGACTCGTCCTCCGAATCGCTGGCCGCGGCGGTGGCGTTCTCGTGCGGCCCGTACGTCGTCCCGCACGCCTTCGTCGAGGGCTGGGCGGTCCGTACGAACAACCCGCCGTCGGGCCACGTACGGGGCGAAGGCGCGATGCAGGTCTGTGCGGCGTACGAGGGCCAGATGGACAAACTGGCCGCGGCACTCGGCATCGACGGCGCGGAACTGCGCCTGCGCAATGTCCTGGCGACGGGCGACCTCCTGCCCACGGGCCAGACGGTCACCTGTCCGGCCCCCGTGGCCGAACTCCTGCGCGCGGTACGCGACTGCCCCCTCCCCTCCCTCCCGAAGGACACCCCGGAGGAGGAGTGGCTGCTGCCGGGCGGCCCGGAGGGCGCGGGCGAGCCGGGCGCGGTGCGGCGCGGGGTCGGGTACGGCGTGGGCATGGTCCACATGCTCGGCGCGGAGGGAACGGACGAGGTCTCGACGGCGACGGTCAAGGTCGTGGGCGGGTCGGCGACGGTCATCTGCGCGGCAGTGGACACCGGCCAGGGCTTCTCCACCCTCGCCCGCCAGATCGTCCAGGAGACCCTGGGCGTGGACGAGGTGGTGACGGCCCCGGTCGACACCGACCAGCCGCCGGCGGGCCCGTCCGCGCACGGCCGCCACACATGGGTGTCCGGGGGCGCCGTCGAACGGGCGGCGAAGATGGTCCGCACCCAGCTCCTCCAGCCGATGGCCCACAAGCTGGGCATGTCGACGGAACTCCTTCAAATCCAAGACGGCCGGATCACGTCGTACGACGGCGCGTTCTCGACTACGGTCGCGGAAGCCATTGCGGGCAAGGAACTCTGGGCGACGGCCCAGTGCCGCCCCCACCCGACGGAACCGCTGGACGGGGACGGCCAGGGCGACGCGTTCGTGGGCCTGGCCTTCTGCGCGATCCGCGCGGTGGTGGACGTGGACATCGAGCTCGGCTCGGTACGGGTGGTGGAGCTGGCGGTGGCCCAGGACGTCGGCCGGATCCTCAACCCCCGCCAGCTGGAGGCCCGTATCGAAGCGGGCGTCACGCAGGGCGTGGGCGCGGCCCTGACGGAGAACCTCCGCTCGGTGTCGGGCCTGGTCCGCCACCCCGACCTGACGGGCTATGCCCTGCCGACGTCGCTGGACGCCCCGGTGGTCCGCATCGTCAAACTGGTCGAAGAGCGGGACGTGGTGGCCCCGTTCGGGGCGAAGGCGGCCAGCGCGATCCCTGTGGTGACGACCCCGGCGGCGGTGGCCTCGGCGGTACGTTCGGCCACGGGCCGCCCGGTGAACAGGCTCCCGATCCGCCCCTCGGCGGCGGTCGCGACACCCAACTCATGACCGTGTGACCCGCATTGCACGTGCAACCCCGAGCTTGGGACTGTCGGAACCGGTCGCTAGAGTGATCGGTAAGACGTAGTACGCGCACGTGCGAACGGGCGCGAACGGGGAAGGGGAGCGGCGGAAACGCTGCGCCCACGGGGATTTCGGGGAGTCGGGGAGGCCATCGTGGCAGAGGAGAAGGCGCCGGACCTGTTCGGGCTGGGCGGCATCAATACGGGCATGGCGGCTGCGATCGCGGCGCAGGCCGCGTCGCAGGCGGCAGCGGCAGCGCTGAAGGTCGAATACGACACGCTGACGGAATACCAGACCATGGTGAAGGACCTGCTGGACGACCTCACCGGCTCGCACGCGGACCACAAGAAGCTGGCGGACGACACCCTCCCGGCGGGCAAGCTCGGCACCGGCTTCCCGGAGGCGGACGCCCTCTTCAAGTCGTACGGCACGGTCATCACGGAGCTGCAGAAGCTCTCGAAGGGCCTGGCGGAGCAGATCGAGGCCCTGGGCATCGCGATCCTGACGGCGGGCAAGGGCTACGGCGGTGTGGACGAGGATACGCAGCGACGCATGGTGGCCATCGCCAAGCAGGCAGAGGCACAGTACGTTCCGGCGCGAGACCCCTATCTGGAAGAGCAGCGCAAGCTGGCGGCCTCGAAGCACACTGGCTCCGAGACTCCCAGCACCGGTGGCAACGCGACGGGGGGTACCAACTGATGGCAACGAATTTTGACGGCTACTCGCACCAGCGCCTGCGCGAGATGATCGCCTCGCTGGACCCGGCGGCGGTCAAGGAACGGGCCGACCGGCTGCAGAAGGCGTCCGAGGACATCGCGAAGATCGGCGAGAAGCTCAAGAACCACCGGGTCACCGGCTGGGAAGGCCAAGCCGCCACTGCCTTCCAGGAATGGGTGGGCCGGGCGGGCAACGCGACGCTCCGGCTGAGCGAGTACAGCGCGACGGGGTCCAAGTGGATGGGTGACACCGTTCAGATGATGACCGAGGCGTCGAAGATGCCCGTCTACAACACGAGCGCAGCCGAAAACCTCGCAGCGGCCCGCAAGGCCCACAACGACCCGGATGCGCAGCAGATCGCCCAGCAGGAGCAGGGCAAGCTGACGGCTGATCACAACGATGCCGTCACGCGGATGAACAATCTGGCGCAGAAGTACGAGCAGTCGTCCGGTGAGATGAACAAGGCGGAGATTCCGACGTTCCCGCCGCCGCCGGCAGCGTTCGTGCCAGAGAGCCGGTATGGCGGCGAGGACATGGCTCGCCCGGGGGGCAGTGCGGGATCGGGAAGTGTCGCAGCATACGCGCCGTCTGCCCCTGGTGGCAGCCACTCTGAGAACGAACCGGGATGGGTGCCGAGCCATCAGCCGAAGGCGGACGACACTCCGCCCCTGACTACAGGGCCCACGCCCCTGCCCGGGGTTCCGGACCGTGGCGTGGACGTGGACCTCGACCACGTTGCGACCCTGCCGCCGCCCACTACGACCCTGCCTCCGACGACGGGCACGCCGGTCCCCAACCTCCCCGTGGGCCCTGGACCCGGCCCAGTCGCTCCCTTCCCGCCCGTGGCGCTCCCGCTGATCACCGGCAAGACGGTTCCCGGCATCGGCCCCGGCCTCGGTCAGCTGCCGAACCTCGGTCCCGGCGGTAACAGCCTCGGGAAGGTCAACCCGACCTCCGGGCTGCTCCCGCGGGAATCCGGCATCATGGGCGGCCGCGCTGTGCCGACCAGCGGCCCCAACGCGGGTATCCCGCGCGGTACGGTCATCGGCGCCGAAGGCATGCAGGCCGGCCGCGGCATGACGGGCGGCCCCCACGGTGGTGGCGGTGCCCACGCCGGCGGCGTGAGCGGTTCCTCTGCGGCACGTCGGCTGGCTTCGGAGCCGGGCGGCATTGTGGGCGGCCGCCAGGCTGTGGCAGGCGGACGCCTGGGTACCGGCGGTCAGCCGTTCACCCAGGGCGGCTCGGGTCTCGTACGCAACAGCGGCGGTGCCATGGGCCACGCGGGGGCGGGTACACATGCTCCGGGCAGGCGAAGTGAGGACCAGGGCGGCGAACGCCCCGACTACCTGGTCGAGGACGAAGAGACCTGGCAGGGCAACCGTCGTGTTGCTCCGCCGGTGATCGACTGAGCAGAACGGACGTTATACGGGATGCACATGCGCAAGGCGACCGCGGCCCTGGTGGGCCTGCTGCTGGCCGGGGTCGCCGCGACCCCGGCCCACGCGGAGACCATTCGCTCGCAGCAATGGCATCTCGACACGATGAAGGCCGACGACATCTGGAAGATCAGCACCGGTAAGGGGATCACCGTCGCGGTGATCGACTCTGGCGTTAATCGCATCCCAGAGCTTGAGGGGCAGGTCCTTCCCGGCGCGGTCTTTCCTGCTGGCGATTCCGCGGGTGACAAAGACAACGATTACGACGGCCACGGCACCGGCATGGCGGCACTCATCGCCGGTACCGGAAAGCACCCGAGTGGGGATGGTGCCTACGGACTTGCACCCGGCGCCAAGATCCTCCCGATCCGTGTGCCCAATTTGCTGGAAGGGGACAACACCCCGTCTTTGGTTGCGGCTATTCGATACGCGGCGGACTCGGACGCCAAGATCGTCAATATCTCCATGGGTAGGTCCGGCAAGCCAGAGGCAGATCGGGAGCGTGCCGAGGCGGTGAAGTACGCGCTCTCGAAGGGCAAGCTGATTTTCGCCGCCGTGGGCAACTCCGGAGATACGCTCAACGAGGTCGAATACCCGGCTGCGACGCCTGGAGTGGTGGGCGTCGGCGCAGTGGATGCCAAGGGTGAGACGACCAAGGAGTCACAGCACGGCCCGCAGGTGGACCTGTCTGCCCTGGGCATCGACATCGTCATGGCTTGTACCGGTAAGACAGGGCTCTGTAAGACCCACGGCACCAGCGACGCGTCGGGCCTCGCCTCCGCCTCCGCCGCCCTCCTCTGGTCCGCGCACCCCGACTGGACCAACAACCAGGTTCTCCGGGTCCTCCTGAACACCGCCGGCAAGCCGACCGACGGTGCTCCGCGCAACGACTACATCGGCTACGGCATCGTCCGGCCCAGGATTGCGGTCCCCAACCCCGGCGATCCCGGACCGGCCGACGTGTACCCGCTGCCCGACCTGGCTGCCGCGGACGGGGCCAAGAACCCCACGCCCTCCACCGATGGCAAGGCCACCGACTCGGCGGCCGCCAAGCCGGCGCCCCAGGCCGAGGAGAAGAAGAGCGGCAGCACTCTTCCCTGGATCGCCCTCGGTCTGGGCGCTTGCGTGATCATCGGCGGAGCCGTCGCCGCGGTCGTCATAAGCCGCAACCGGCGCTGACCGGTGCCGACTGACCGCTGACCGGCCCCTCCCTCACGCAGGAGTTCACGCGATGTCGTTCGACGAGGAATGGTCGGCGGCACGCGCCACGGCCGCCACCAACGTCTCCATGCGGCTCAACCACGTACCTGTCGAGCCCGGTGGCGGCGGCGGTGGCGATGGCGACCTGGAGCTCAACCAGGACCACATCGGCGCCATCGGCACCGAGGCGTACAAGCTGCACTCGCGGCTCCAGACGGACGGGAAGCACGCCGCCACCGCCACCGGCGAGGCCGCCGGGGCGCTCACGAAGGAGAGCTTCGCCAGCGGGGCGGCGCTGCTGAAGGTCAACACCATGTGGGAGAGCCAGGTGAAGACCCTCGTGGCCGCCTGCGCGAACATCTCGAACGGCCTGAACTACTCGCTCAAGTCCCACGCCATGGACGAGGAGCAGTTGCACGCCGACTTCACCACGTCCGCGATCGACAAGTACCTCAAGTAGGCGGCGCCCTCCATGCTGACGTACGAGAACGTGATGAACGCGCCCTTGGACAAGCTTCAGACAGCGGTCACGGACTGGAAGGCCATGGCCGACAAACTGGACGAGATGGCCGAGGCCGCTCGCAACGGCATGAAGGCCAAGGCCGACAAGGCCGAGTGGAGCGGGGTCTCCGCGGGTGTCGGGCGGGCGTTCGTCGACAAGACGGCCAAGGAGTTCGAGGATGCGGCCAAGGAGGCCAAGGGCGTCCACCAGCTCCTCAGCGACGGTCACACCACCATCAAGACGGCCCGGGACGCGCTGAAGAAGGCCGCCGACGAGGAGGCCCTGGCCGCCGGGTTCCGAGTGGACGCGGCCGGCAAGGTCTCGGCCGTTCCGATGGACCTGAAGACCGAGTACGCGGCCCGGCACGACCCGGACTACCCCGAGTTCAAGCGCAAGCAGGAGGAGAACCGCAAAGCCTGGCAGGCAAGGGTGGACCGGCTCGTCGAGGACTGCGCGGACGCGGACGATTCCCTGGTCCGCGCACTGCGCGCCAATGTCACGGACGACAACAACTTCACCGTGCCGAAGTACACCACCCTGGACGGCGAACAGGCCGACAGGGCCGCCGAGTTGATGAAGAAGCTCGGCAAGGAGCAGGGCGGCGTGGCCCGCAACCCCGAGGCGCTGCGCGAGCTGGAGGACCTGCTCGACGACAACCGCAACGAGGCCGACTTCTCGACGGACTTCTACCGCAAGCTGGGCCCCGAAGGCACGCTTGAGGCGTACGCGAAGCTGTCCATCGACGCGTCGACCCTGGGGGACGCCGGCAAGGACCGTCTGGCGATGGTCGGCAACATCCAGAACGGCATGGGCGCGATGCTGGGGCTCGCCACGCAGAAGAGCTCGCCGAACCACCTGGATGCGGCGTGGACGACCGACCTGATGAAGGACGGTCGCAAGGAGATGCCGGTCACCGGCGATCTGACCAGCAAGATCTACGGTTACCAGGCGCTGGGCGCGCTGCTCCACGAGGGTAAGTACGACAAGGACTTCCTGACCTCGGTCGGCCGGGACATGGTCGCGTTCGACCGGGAGAACCTCAAAGCCTGGGAGCACGGGGCACCGTACGACCCGAAGACGGTGCTCAGTCAGGGCAAGGACGGCAGCCGGGGCTTCTACCCGCTGACGGGCCTGATGGACGCGATGTCCCACAACCCGGACGCGGCGACGGCCTTCTTCAACGAGCCGGTCCGCCAGGACAGCAACGGCGACGGCATCGTCACCACGGCCGACAAGGTGGTGGGCGGCCAGCACGGCAAGGCCCGGGGCATGGTCGACTACATGCTGGACAAGGAGTCGTGGACCGACGCCTTCGACCAGACTCCCGCCAACCCCTACGGCCAAGCAGGCCCGGCCCAGGACGCACTCGGCAACGCCCTCGAAGCGGCCGTCTCGGGCCGCGTGTCGGGCGACGAGGACGCGAAGCCCGTCCCGCACACCAAGGAAATGACGGCGATCATGGAACGCGTCGTCGAGAAGGTCGGCGACGACCCGTCCCTGGTGGCGCAGGACCCGGACGACGAGGACAAGAAGCCGAGGCTGGGCGCCCTGTCGGGGCACTTTGGCAACATGGCGGCGGAATACATCCCGGACCTCCAGGCGTCCGCCGAGAACGGCGGGAACCAGATCAAGGTCACCGGGGACATGGCGGAGTTCAACAAGGCGACGATGTCCCGTTTCCTCGGCGCGGTCGGCCAGGATCCGGAGGCCTATGGCGCCATCACGAATGCCAACCAGGCGTTCACGGCGGTCCTCATCACCGACGTGGTTCAGCATCACGGCGACAACAGCCTCCTGGACGCGGCCGTGGAGAACGCCGTGCAGCCCGGTGGCCAGATCGCAGGCATGATGACGGAGGCCCGCGCCCAAGGCATGCACGCCGAGACCGCCCACACGAACGAGGAGTACGTGAAGGGCGTCGAGGACGGCGCCAAGTGGATCAACCGCGGCATTTCGGCCGTCGGCGGTAAGTACCTCGAAATGGTGCCGGTCGCCGGTGACGTCGCGGAGTGGGTCCAGGAGGACGTCACCGAGCTCTTCGTCGAAGACGCCAAGGAGAAGGGCAAGGAGAAGACCGCCAACACCGAAGAGGCTGTGGCGAAGATGTACGCAGAGGCCGAGGGCCAGACAAGCGGTGCGGCAAGCAAGGCCGTGCTGCACGCGGCTGCCGGCTCGGGCCTGTCCGAGAAGGAGATCAACACGCTCGCCGGTGTGGCGTCCAAGGAATCGGCGGTCGCTCATTCGGTCGGCCGCGACTTGGTGGACAGTTCGAAGGGGACATCCTGATGCCCGTGGCGAGGCTGGTTGGGGAGCCGACGGCACGCCGCACCTGGCCGCGAGGTGGACGGGCCGATGTGCGTTCAGTTGATGAAGGGATGACCAGGACTTCCCCTACAAGGAGCTGAAGTGCGTGCCCTGATGGTTTCCACCGCTCGCGTCGCGGCACTCGCGGTGCTCGTGACCCTTGTCGCAGGATGTACCACGTCAGATCCCGAGTTCAAGGCGTCGCCATCGGTGAAGTCTCCGGAAGTGGATCTGACGAAGGCATGCCCCGGGTTGATCACCGATGCGGCCGGTGAGGCCCTGAAGGATGTCCTGCAGTCCTCGCATCTGGTCAACGACGATGCTCAGGCCGTCGGCGTCACGGCCATGGGCAAGGCTCTGGAGGAGTTCTACCGCGCGGGGCCGAAAGCCGGAGAGTTCGCCGCTCCTGCATGCACCGTCACCGGAACCGTGGGCAGGGGGAAGCGGGTCGGGGAAATTCGCCTCGCCGCCGCGAGCCGGAACGCCGGCGCGCCGGGAGCTGACCAGACGGCTGTCCGGGTGACGCGCGCCGACAAAGAGCGAGGCGTGGCCTTCGACTGCGTGAGTACCCGTGTCGGCTCCACACGCGACATGCCGCTGCGGATCACGGCCTTCTACAAGGACCGGTACCAAGGCAGCAGGGGAGACGGCGTGCTGGGTGAGGACTACCTGGTCCTCGCCCACTCCGGCGCGGTTGCGATCGCCAAAGAGCTGGGGTGCGAGAACAACGGCGGACTACCCGAAGGGGCCTCTGCCCTCCCGAAGCCGTGACGTACGGCGCGGGCCGAGTGCCACCGGACGGCGGAGAGAAGGCCGCCCGGATGGGGCCGGGCGGCCTTCAGGGGAAGCCGTGGCGGGGATCGAACCCGCGTAACTCGCTTTGCAGGCGAGTCCCTCAACCACTCGGGCACACGGCTGTGGGGTGGTGATGCGTATGACCGTACGGGCGGTCGCGGCGGGTCGGAAGGGGGGCGCGGGGGCTGCAATGCGACTGCCATGCCGCGTTCACAGTGGCCTGGTCCTAGGACTCGCGGACGATCGCGGGATCCGTCAAATTGACAGGGGTGCAACCGGGCCAAGGGCCTTACTCTGGGGCGATGAGTGCCCTTGAACCCCGCGTGCCACAGCGCAGTGTGCCGGTCCCGCTCCAGCCGCAGGGCGGGATTCTGGGGTCCGCGTACCGGACGCTCAGCATCGGCGTCATCTCCGTGATTTTTCTGATCGCTTTCGAGGCGACCGCCGTCGGGACGGCCATGCCCGTCGTCGCGCGGGAGCTGGAGGGGGTCGGGCTCTACGCCTTCGCCTTCTCCGCGTACTTCACCACCAGCCTCTTCGGGATGGTGCTGTCCGGGCAGTGGGCCGACCGGCAGGGGCCGCTGCGGCCGCTGACCGTCGGGATCGGGGCCTTCGCCGCCGGGCTGGTGTTCGCCGGGACCGCCGGAGACATGTGGGTCTTCGTTCTGGGGCGGGCCGTGCAGGGGTTCGGCGGCGGGCTCGTCATCGTCGCCCTCTACGTCGTCGTGAGCCGTGCGTACGAGGAGCGGCTGCGGCCCGCGATCATGGCCGCCTTCGCCGCGAGCTGGGTGGTGCCGTCCATCGTCGGGCCGCTGGCCTCGGGGAGCGTGACCGAGCACCTCGGCTGGCGCTGGGTGTTCCTCGGCATACCGGTCCTGGTCGTCGTCCCCTTGGTGGTGGCCCTGCCGGCGATACGGCGGACCGCGTCCGGGCCGGTGGATCCGGACGCGCCGCCCACCGCCCTCGACGGACGGCGGATCCGGCTGGCGTTCGGGATCTCCGTCGGGGTGGGGCTGTTGCAGTACGCCGCCCAGGACCTGCGGTGGCTGTCGCTGCTCCCGGCCGTCGCGGGTGCTGCGCTGCTGGTGCCCGCCGTACGGGGGCTGCTGCCGCGCGGGACGTACCTCGCCCGGCGCGGGCTGCCTTCGGTGGTGCTGCTGCGCGGGGTGGCCGCGGGGTCGTTCATCGCGGCGGAGAGCTTCGTGCCGCTGATGCTGGTCACCCAGCGGGGGCTGAGCCCGACGCTGGCCGGGTTCTCGCTCGCGGCGGGCGGGGTGACCTGGGCGGGCGGCTCGTGGCTGCAGTCGAAGGGGTGGATGGCGCCGTACCGGGAGCGGCTGATGGTCGCCGGGATGGTGCTCGTGGCCTTCGCCATCGCCACGGCCCCGGCCGTGCTGATCGAGTCCGTCCCGGTGTGGACGCCGGCCGCCGCCTGGGCGGTGGGGTGTCTGGGGATGGGTCTGGTGATCGGTTCGACCAGCGTCCTGCTGCTGAAGCTGTCGGCGCCGCAGGAGGCGGGCGCCAATTCCGCCGCGCTGCAGATCTCGGACGCGCTGGCCAACGTGGTGCTGCTGGCGGCGGGGGGCGCGGCGTTCGCCGCACTGGGCGGGGGAGCGGTGGGAGCCGCGCACACCGTCGCCGCCGACGGGGCGGCCCCGCACCCCGCCGCGTTCGTCGTGGTCTTCCTGCCGATGGCCTGCGTGGCGCTGGTGGGAGCCTGGGTCGCGACCCGGCTGGACCCGGTCCCGGACAGCGCATGACACCGCCCGGTGCCGCGCAGCACCGGGTGGTACCGGCCGGCACCGCGCGGCTGCTGAACCTCGCGGAGCGTCTCGGGGCGAACGAGGTGCGCGGCTTCGGCCTGCTCGGCTCGGCGCTCGCGCGCCCGCGAGCGAGCGTCTTCGGCCGGGACGCCCGTCCGGACGTGTGGCAGAAGGCGGCGGCCCCGCCGGAATCGCTTGCCCAAAACCACGGCCTCGTGGACGGAAACAAGCGCATCGCCTGGTGCGCGACGTGGGTCTTCCTGCACCTGAACGGCCATCCGCTCGACGCCGCTCTCGACGTCGACGAAGCCGGGCAGCTCGTGCTCGACGTGTGCCGGGGGCTCTCGATGTCCCCAAGATCGCGGCCCAGTTGCCCGGATTCGCCGGCTGACGTGCCGGTGTGAGCCTCGCCCCGGTGTGACGCTCGCCGCACCCGCCGAGGTCACGGGCCTGTCCCTCCGCGAGGGGCCGGCCGGCCCCGGTAAGGTGGCCCGGTTGTCCTACGTACGACCGCCGCCACCGCCACCGAGAGCCCGAACCGGAGACCGTGACTACTACCGCCTCCCACCACCTCTCACCCGCCTTCCCCGGCCGTGCCCCCTGGGGTACCGCCAGCAAGCTGCGCGCCTGGCAGCAGGGTGCGCTGGACCGGTACATCCAGACCCAGCCCCGCGACTTCCTCGCGGTCGCGACGCCCGGCGCAGGCAAGACGACCTTCGCGCTGACGCTCGCGTCCTGGCTGCTGCACCACCACGTCGTGCAGCAGGTGACCGTCGTCGCGCCGACCGAGCACCTGAAGAAGCAGTGGGCCGAGGCCGCCGCCCGGATAGGCATCCGGCTGGACCCGGAGTACTCCGCCGGGCCGCTGAGCAAGGACTACCACGGGGTCGCCGTCACGTACGCGGGCGTCGGCGTGCGGCCGATGCTGCACCGCAACCGCTGCGAGCAGCGCAAGACCCTGGTCATCCTCGACGAGATCCACCACGCCGGTGACTCGAAGTCCTGGGGTGAGGCCTGCCTCGAGGCCTTCGACCCGGCGACCCGGCGTCTCGCGCTGACCGGTACGCCCTTCCGGTCCGACACCAATCCCATCCCCTTCGTGACGTACGAAGAGGGGAACGACGGGATCCGGCGGTCCTCCGCCGACTACACCTACGGATACGGGAACGCGCTCGGCGACGGCGTCGTGCGGCCCGTGATCTTCCTGTCCTACAGCGGCAACATGCGCTGGCGCACCAAGGCGGGCGACGAGATCGCGGCCCGCCTCGGCGAGCCGATGACCAAGGACGCCATCTCGCAGGCCTGGCGCACCGCGCTGGACGCGCGCGGCGACTGGATGCCGAACGTGCTGCGCGCCGCCGACCAGCGGCTGACGGAGGTCCGCAAGGGCATCCCGGACGCGGGCGGGCTCGTCATCGCCTCCGACCAGGACTCGGCGCGTGCGTACGCCAAGCTGATCCGCGAGATCACCGGGACGAAGGCCACCCTGGTGCTCTCCGACGACACCGGCGCCTCGAAGAACATCGACACCTTCAGCGGGAACGACGACCGCTGGATGGTCGCGGTCCGGATGGTGTCCGAGGGCGTCGACGTACCGCGCCTCGCCGTCGGCGTCTATGCCACGACCATTTCGACGCCCCTGTTCTTCGCGCAGGCCGTCGGACGTTTCGTGCGCTCGAGGCGGCGCGGCGAGACGGCTTCCGTGTTCCTGCCGACCATTCCCTACCTTCTCGGCTTCGCCAACGAGATGGAGGTCGAGCGCGACCACGTCCTCGACAAGCCCAAGAAGAAGGGCGAGGAGGACCCGTACGCCGAGTCCGAGAAGGAGATGGACGAGGCGAACCGGCAGGAGGACGAGGACACCGGCGAGGACGAGCAGATGTCCTTCGAGGCGCTGGAGTCCGACGCCGTCTTCGACCGGGTGCTGTACGACGGCGCCGAGTTCGGCATGCAGGCCCACCCGGGAAGCGAGGAGGAGCAGGACTACCTCGGCATCCCGGGGCTGCTGGAGCCGGACCAGGTGCAGATGCTGCTGCAGAAGCGGCAGTCGCGGCAGATCGCGCACAGCCGCCGCAAGCCGGACGGGGAGGCGGACCTGCTGGAGCTGCCGGCCGACCGGCGGCCGGTGGTCTCGCACAAGGAGCTGCTGGAGCTGCGCAAGTCGCTGAACACGATGGTGGGGGCGTACGTCCACCAGAGCGGCAAGCCGCACGGGGTGATCCACACCGAGCTGCGGCGCGTGTGCGGCGGGCCGCCGAGCGCGGAGGCGACGGCGGGTCAGCTGCGGGAGCGGATCAAGAAGGTCCAGGAGTGGGCCACCCGGATGCGGTGAGCTCCTCGGCCCGTCCTCCGGGGCACCGTTCCTACGGACTGTGACGCGGGGTTCGTGCGGAGGTTCGCACGGGCCCCGGTCACGTTCCGTGTCAGTCCGGGGCGCGCGCCCGGCGCCGCCGGGCCCGCGGACCCGGGATCGGCGTCGGGGGATCGCACAGGCTCCCCGGGCCGGCCGAGGTCACGAATCGACTCCGCGGGCGATCCTGAACCGGCACAAAGGGGTAGTTGGCGCCCGGATTCTGGACGAGGCCTTCCGCTGAGCGGACCCGCTCGCTACTGTCCCCGCATCGAACGCCCCGTGGCAGCGCCGCCGCGGGAGCGCAGCCGGTGCCATGGCCGCTACCGGCGGCCTCTCCGTGCGTCGCCGTGGGACCGGCGTCGTTCCATCCCGAGAGTCACCGCCGCTCACCGAGAGAGGGAGAGGCGTCGTGACCGCGGAAACCTCCCAGACTCTGGACCGAGGGCTCAGAGTCCTCAAACTGCTCGCCGACACCGACCACGGTCTGACCGTCACCGAGCTCTCCAACCGCCTCGGTGTGAACCGCACCGTGGTCTACCGCCTGCTGGCCACCCTCGAGCAGCACGCCCTGGTCCGCCGCGACCTCGGCGGCCGGGCCCGCGTCGGGCTCGGGGTGCTGCGGCTCGGGCGGCAGGTGCATCCGCTCGTGCGCGAGGCGGCCCTGCCCGCGCTGCGGTCCCTCGCCGAGGACATAGGCGCCACCGCGCACCTGACCCTCGTCGACGGCACCGAGGCGCTCGCCGTGGCCGTCGTCGAGCCGACCTGGACCGACTACCACGTGGCCTACCGGCCCGGCTTCCGCCACCCGCTGGACCGCGGGGCGGCCGGGCGGGCCATTCTGGCGGCCCGTCAGGGCACGCTCACCGAGCCCGGTTACACGCTGACCCACGGGGAGCTCGAAGCGGGCGCCAGCGGCGCCGCAGCGCCCCTCGTGGGCATCACGGGGCTGGAGGGCAGCGTGGGCGTCGTGATGCTGGCCGACGCCGTGCCCGAGCGAGTCGGCCCGCGCGTCGTGGACGCGGCCCGCGAGGTGGCCGACGCCCTGCGCTGAAGCCGCCGACGGCCCCCGCGCCGAGGGGCGCCCAGGGCCTCCGGGCGCACACCTGCCGTGCCCCGCGCCGAGACGCGTCGACGCCGTACGAGAGCCTGCCGAGCCGCGTTCCGACCGCCGGGGCGCGGCGGCGCGGGGTGCGCCCGATAGATTGACCGGGTGCTCTCACGCCTCACACGTCTGCCGCGTCCCGCCGCCCTGGCCGTCTGCGCCGTGCCCGTGCTCGGGCTGTTCGCCGCCGCGGCCTTCGCGCCGCTGCCCTTCGTGATCGCCCAGCCCGGGCTCACGGCCGACGTGCTCGGCGCCCGCGACGGGAAGTCCGTGATCTCCGTGACGGGCGCCCCGACCCGGCAGACCACGGGCCAGCTCCGGATGACCACCATCCAGGCCACCGGTCCCTCCACCACCGTGACCCTGCCCGAGCTCGTCGACGACTGGTTCGACAGCAGCCGGGCGGTCATGCCCAAGGAGGCGGTCTACCCCACGGGCGGAAGCGACAAGGAGATCGAGGCGCACAACCTGGAGCAGATGACCGAATCGCAGTCGGCGGCCACCCGGGCCGCCCTCGGGTACCTCCACAAGGACCCGAAGGACGTGAAGGTCGGCCTCAATCTCGCCGATGTGGGCGGCCCGAGCGCCGGCCTGCTCTTCTCCCTCGGCATCGTCGACAAGCTCGACGGCGACGGCAGCGGCGGCGATCTCACCGGCGGCCGCACCATCGCCGGTACGGGCACCATCAGCGCGGACGGCAAGGTCGGCGCGGTCGGCGGTGTGGCGCTGAAGACCCAGGCCGCGCAGCGCGACGGGGCGAGCGTGTTCCTCGTACCGGAGGCGGAGTGCGCCGACGCGCAGTCCGAACTCCCCGAGGGGCTCCGGCTGGTCCCCGTCAGCTCGCTGACGGACGCGGTGCAGGCGCTGCGTGCGCTGACGCGGGGACAGCCGGTTCCGTCCTGCTGACGTCGGCGGAGAGGTCGGCGGGGCCTACCCGCTCCATCGTGCGCCAGGCCGGGAAGACCAGCGGTGCGAGCGTGGTCAGCAGGTACGCGCCGCCGAACAGCAGCAGCGTCCGCGCCGCCCCGAGCCCGTCGACCAGCAGGCCCGCCGCGAGCCCGCCCAGCGGCATGGTCAGCTCGCAGCCCGCGGTGGTCACGCCCGAGACGCGGCTGCGCAGCTCGTCCGGCACCCTCTCGTAGACCACGGTGGTCAGGATCGGGTTGAGCACGCCCGCGCCGAGCCCGGACAGCGCCAACGTCACCGCGAGCGGCAGCGGCGTGTCGGTGAAGGCGGCCACCGCGTACCGGGGTGCACCGCACAGCAGGAAGGCAGCCGTGTACACGGCCCTGCGGGAGAACCGCTCGCCCCACACCCCGTAGAGCAGGGCGCCCAGCAGCGCGAAGCCGCCGAAGAGGGAGACGAGCAGGCCGACCGCGGTGGCACCGCCGAGGGCCTCGCGGCCGTGCACGGGCAGCAGGACCGCGGACCAGCCCTGGTCGAGGCCGTTGGTCATCATCACCATGACGGTGATGCCGGCCAGCAGCCGGGAGCGGGTCAGGAAGGTCCAGCCCTCGGCCAGTTCGGCCCGGTAGCCGGCGAAGGAGACCTTCCCGGCGGCGGGCTGCGGCTCCGCGGCCGGGACCCCGCGCAGGAAGGCGGTGACGAGCAGCGCCGAGGCGGCGAAGGTGGCCGCGTCCAGCAGCAGGGCGGACTCGGCCCCGAAGACCGCGATCAGTACGCCTGCCAGCGCGGCCCCGATCATCCGGGCTCCGCGGGAGACCGCGTCGTAGAGGCTCGCCGCCCGGGCCACGGTGGTGCCGGCGTGCTCGGCGAGGTCCGGCAGCAGGACGCCGCGGGCGGTCAGGCCGGGCGTGTGGACGAGCCCCCCGACGGCCATCAGCGCGCACAGCATCCAGAACTCCAGCACGCCCGCGTAGTGCAGCAGCGGGATCGCGCCGACGGACAGGGCGCAGATGAGGTCGGAGGCCGCCGAGACCCGGCGGCGGCCGATCCGGTCGATGACGGGGCCGCCGACGAGGGCGGCCACGATGACGGGCAGGGTGGCGCAGAAGGCGACGACCCCGGCCCGGCCGGCGCTGCCCGTGGTCTGGAGCACGAACCACGGGACGCCGATCAGGGTGAGTGAACTCCCGGCTATGGAGATGGTGTTGGCGGCCAGGACGGCCGCGAAGGGCCGCCGGCTCATGCGGCGTGCGGGGCGTGCGCGATCCGGGCGTGGACGTGGGCGGGCTGCATCAGCCGGATCCCGGCGCCGACCAGGGCCTCGCCGAGCCGGTTGCGCAGGGCGGGGGTGGCCGGGGCGGTTTCGCGGGCGAGGTGCCAGGCTGCGGCCTCGGCGGCCAGTTCGGCGGTACGGGCGGCGTGCGTCTCGGCGTGGATCTCGGCGGGCGTGAAGGCGTGCATGGCAGGACTCCTTCTGCGGGAAATACGAGGGAAGAGGGGGCGGGGTGCTGCTACTCGCCCGCGCGCGGGAACGCGTGCGTGTGGAAGCGGACCGTCTCGGTGCCCTCCGCGGGCGGAAGGTCGCGGTAGCTGTTGATCAAGTCGTGCACCTTGCGGATGAGGTCGAGGCTCTGGTCGGCGGTCAGGCGCAGCGTGAAGTCGCTGATGTCCGAGGCGCGCCGCCAGTCCTGGGACCAGCTGTGGGCCGTGCCGAGCCAGGTGCTCATCTCCTGCGTGTGGATCGTCGCGATCTCGTGCAGGAAGAGGTCCGCCGCGCCGCGCGTGGTCGGGTCCTCGTCGTACAGCAGCTTCTCGTCGAACCGGGTGCCGTCGTGGGCGGCCCGCCACCAGCGCTCGCGGCCCTTGCCGTGCCCGGGCGCGTCCTCGACGAACCCGTGCGCGGCGAGCTGGCGCAGGTGGTAGCTGGTGGAACCGCTCGACTCCCCGAGCCGCTCCGCCAGCTGTGACGCGGTGGCCGGACCGCCGTGGCGCAGGGCGGCGAGCATGCGGATGCGCAGCGGGTGGGCGAGGCCGCGCAGGGAGCGGGCGTCGAGCATGCGGACCTTGGGTTCCGGGGCTTCCGGCTCTTCGGGCATGGCTCGACAATAGAGTTGCACAGATTCCTATGCAAGGGTTTCTTTGCAACGTCTTCTTTGGAACCGCCCGGACGGCTCAGCCCTCGTGCGCCGCCTGCTCCACCAGGGGGATGACCCGCAGCGGTACCGGGTTCTCCATGACGATCGCCGTCGAGGCCCGCACGATCCCCTCGAGCCCGACGACCCGGTCGATCACCCGCTGCAGATCGGCGTTGGACCGGGCCACGAGCCGGCACAGCATGTCCCCGTGCCCGGTGGTGGTGTGCAGCTCCAGCACCTCCGGCACTCCGTTCAAGTGCGCCCGTACGTCGGCCCCTTGGCCCTGTTTGATCTCCAGCGTCGCGAAGGCGGTCACCGGGTACCCGAGGGCCGCCGGGTCCACCTGGGGACCGAAGCCGCGGATGACCCCGCTCGACTGGAGCCGGTCGAGCCGGGCCTGTACGGTGCCGCGGGCCACGCCGAGCCGGCGCGAGGCCTCCAGGACCCCGATCCGGGGCTCGCGCGCGAGCAGGACGATGAGCCGGCCGTCGAGTTCGTCGATCCCCATGGCTGCCTCCGGGCTGCTCCGCGGGTGGTCATACTGCACAGATCTCTCAGCCATACTCCGCCTCGGCTGGTCAGTCTGTACAGCCAAACAGGAAACTATTGCGCAGCTTGTGGATCGGCGGGACTCTGCGTTCATGACTGAGTCTCTGGCGAACCTCGAAACCACGCCCCACACCGCGCGTGAAGCAGACCCCTTCCCGGTGAAGGGCATGGACGCGGTCGTCTTCGCCGTAGGCAACGCCAAGCAGGCCGCGCACTACTACTCCACCGCCTTCGGCATGAAGCTCGTCGCCTACTCCGGACCGGAGAACGGCGTCCGCGAGACGGCCAGCTACGTCCTCACCAACGGCGCCGCGCGCTTCGTCCTGACGTCGGTCATCAAGGCGACGACGGACCACGGCCGCTTCCTCGCCGAGCACGTCGCCGACCACGGCGACGGCGTCGTCGACCTCGCGATCGAGGTCCCGGACGCGCGGGCGGCGTACGCGTTCGCCGTCGAGCACGGCGCGCGCGGCCTGGACGAGCCGTACGAGGTCAAGGACGAGCACGGCACGGTCGTGCTGGCCGCGATCGCCACGTACGGCCAGACCCGCCACACCCTGGTCGAGCGCAAGGGCTACTCCGGCCCCTACCTGCCGGGCTACGTCGCCGTCGACCCGATGGTCGAGCCCCCGGCCAAGCGCACCTTCCAGGCCATCGACCACTGCGTGGGCAACGTCGAGCTCGGCCGGATGAACGAGTGGGTCGCGTTCTACAACAAGGTCATGGGCTTCACGAACATGAAGGAGTTCGTGGGCGACGACATCGCGACCGAGTACTCGGCGCTGATGTCGAAGGTGGTCGCGGACGGCACCCTGAAGGTCAAGTTCCCGATCAACGAGCCGGCGATCGCGAAGAAGAAGTCGCAGATCGACGAGTACCTGGAGTTCTACGGCGGCGCCGGCGTCCAGCACATCGCGCTCGCCTCGAACGACATCGTGGCGACCGTGCGGTCGATGCGGGCGGCGGGCGTGGCCTTCCTGGACACCCCGGACTCGTACTACGACACGCTGGGCGAGTGGGCCGGCGAGACCCGCGTGCCGGTGGAGACCCTGCGCGAGCTGAAGATCCTCGTCGACCGCGACGAGGACGGCTACCTGCTGCAGATCTTCACCAAGCCGGTGCAGGACCGCCCGACGGTGTTCTTCGAGATCATCGAGCGGCACGGGTCGATGGGCTTCGGCAAGGGCAACTTCAAGGCCCTGTTCGAGGCGATCGAGCGCGAGCAGGCCAAGCGGGGCAACCTGTAGGCCCCGGCTCCCGGGCCCCCTGTGCCGCTGCCGGCGCGGGGGGCCTTCGCATGCGGCGCCGCTGCGGGGGCTCCGCCCCCGGGCCCCCGCGCCGCAAACGCCGGCGGGGCTGGGTTGAGCGGGGCTCCGCGCCCGGGCCCCGCGCCTCAAACGCCGGCGGGGCTGGAATTGCCCGGCGGGGGTGGGCTCGGCGCGGGCCGTCTCAGGTTTTGGCCGGGGGACTCGGCTGCGGGGTCGGGGTCGGGGTCGGGGTCGGTTTCGGTTTCCTGGGCGACGGCTTCGGTTTCGCCGCCGCGGGCTTCGGTTTGGCCGCCTTCGGGAGGTCCGGGGCCACCCACGGCGTGCGCGGCTGCATGTTCTCCGGGCCGCCCGCCGGCGGCTGGCCGATCGAGGCGAGGGCCTCCTTCGCCTGCGGAACCCGGACGGGGGAGAACCGCGGGTTCGTCCGCAGCGCCTCCTGCAAGTGGCGGCGGGCCCCGGCGTCATCGCCCAGACTCCGCTCGATCATCGCCCGGTGGTACGCGAAGTCCGCACTCCGCACCCCCCGCTCCGTCGACTTCTTCGCGTACTCCAGTGCCCCCGTGTCATCGCCCGACTTGTGCAGCGCCCACGCCAGCGCATCCGCCACCTGCATGCCCTTGTGCCGCGACCACTCCTGCGTCAGCCGCCGCACGGCCAACCCCGGATCCCCGTGGTCCGCCTCGAACAGGCCGAGAACCACCGTCTCGTTCACGCCCTCCGCCGCGCCCCGCGCAGCAGCAGCGCGCACCATCTCGTACGGCGCCTTCGCCTCGTCGCCGCGCCCCAGCGCATCCAGCAGCTCGCCCAGCTCCAGCGCCAGCCGCGGCACCTGCGCCCGGCCCAGTGCCATCCGGTAGTCCCGGACCGCCTCCCCGCCCCGGCCCAGCCCGGCCAGCGCCCTGGCCCGGCCGCCCAGCGCCTCCGCCTGCGCCGGGTCCGCCCGCAGCGCGCCCTCGTACTGGCGCAGCGCCTCGGCCGTCTCGCCCCGCTCCCAGGACAGCTCCCCGAGCCGGAACAGCACGTACGCCTTCTCCGCCGGAGACTTCGCCGCGCCCCCGGCGTGCTCCATCGCCATCGTCGCGTCCTCGCGCCAGCCGCGGTCCCGGTAGACCTGCGAGGCCCGGATGAACGCCGCCAGCCCCGGCCGCAGGTCCAGCAGCCGCTCCATCGACCGCTCGGCGGCCTTGTAGTCGCCCAGGCCCGTGTACGCGTCCACCAGCACCGGGTACGCCGTCCAGCGCTTCGGCGCCTGCGCCCGTACGAGCTCGCCCCACTTCTTCCCGGTACCGAAGTCGCCCCGGGCATTGGCCAGCGTGCCCATGCCCGTCATCGCGTCGAAGTTGCCCTTCTCGGCCGGGCGGATCTCCAGCGACCGCTTCAGCGCCTTCTCCGCCTTCGGATACCAGGCGGGCTCCGCCGCCCGGCGCGCCTGCTCCAGGTACGCCGCCCCGAGCACGGCCCAGGACGCGTCGTCATTCGCGTGCCCCGCGACCCATTTCTCCCGGTCCGCGACCAGCGCCGTCAGGTCCACCGCCGCCGCCGGCGCACCCATGCCGACCGCCGAGGCGGCCCGCTCGGTGGGCCCCGGCGGGCGGGCGTCGTCACCCTGGCGGGCCGGCCGGACCAGCAGGGCCGCGGCGATCAGGACCACCGCGACCGCGGCCGCCACGAGGGTCTTGCGGCCGGTGAAGGTCACGGGTGGCGCGGGCTGCTGCGCTTCCTCGTCGATACGGTCGATACGGTCCATGGGGTAACTGTGCGTCAATATGATGAGTTCGCCGAGGTGTCCGAAGCCCGTCGCGGCCGTGTTCACACCGATGGTCCCCCAGTACCGCTGGGAGGTACCCCCGCCGAATGCCACGCTGGGCACATGGATGTCATGGACGACGCTCTCTCCGTACGTCTGCGCGCGAGCCTCCTGGAGGGGCTCCCCGCCGAAGCCCTCCTCACCGATCCCGAGGTGACCGCCTCCTACGCCACCGACATGGCCAACTTCTGCGCCGCCGGCACCCCGGCGGCCGTGGTCCTGCCCCGCACCGTCGAACAGGTACAGCACGTCCTGCGCACCGCCACCGCCCTACGGGTCCCCGTCGTCCCCCAGGGCGCCCGCACCGGCCTGTCCGGCGCCGCCAACGCCTCCGACGGCTGCATCCTGCTGTCCCTCGTCAAGATGGACCGGATCCTGGAGATCAACACCGTCGACCGCATCGCCGTCGTCGAACCCGGGGTCGTGAACGCCGTGCTCTCGCGGGCCGTCGCCGCACAGGGCCTGTACTACCCGCCCGACCCCTCCAGCTGGGAGCAGTGCACGATCGGCGGCAACATCGGCACCGCGTCCGGCGGCCTGTGCTGCGTCAAGTACGGGGTCACCGCCGAGTACGTGCTCGGCCTCGACGTGGTCCTGGCCGACGGGCGGCTGCTGCGCACGGGCCGGCGCACCGCCAAGGGCGTCGCCGGATACGACCTCACCCGGCTCTTCGTCGGCTCCGAGGGCAGCCTCGGCGTCGTCGTCCAGGCCGTCCTCGCCCTGCGTCCGGCGCCGCCCCGGCAGCTCGCGCTGGCCGCCGAGTTCCCCTCGGCCGCGGCCGCCTGCGCGGCCGTCTGCGCCGTCATGGAGGCCGGACTCACGCCCTCGCTGCTGGAACTGATGGACCGTACGACCGTCCGAGCCGTCAACGCGCTCGGCAAGATGGGCCTGCCGGACACCACCGAGGCCCTGCTGCTCGCCGCGTTCGACACCCCGCACGCGCCCGACGACCTCGCGGCCGTGGGCGAGCTGTGCACGGCCGCCGGGGCCACCGCCGTCGTGCCCGCCGAGGACGAGGCGGAGTCCGAACTGCTGCTCCAGGCCCGCCGGATGTCGCTGACCGCCCTGGACACCCTGCGCCCGGCGACGATGATCGACGACGTCTGCGTACCGCGCTCGCGGCTCGCCGAGATGCTGGACGGCACGGCCGCCATCGCCCGCACGTACGACCTGCTCATCGGGGTCTGCGCGCACGCCGGCGACGGCAACACCCACCCGGTGGTCTGCTTCGACCCGGCCGACGAGGACGAGACGCGCCGGGCCCGCGAGTCCTTCGACGCGATCATGGCGCTGGGGCTGGCCCTCGGCGGGACCATCACCGGCGAGCACGGGGTCGGGGTCCTGAAGAAGGAGTGGCTCGCCCGCGAACTGGGGCCGGTGGGGCTGGAGATGCAGCGCGCGGTCAAGCAGGCCTTCGACCCGCTCGGCCTGCTCAACCCCGGCAAGCTCTTCTGACCGCACACCGGGTGCGCCGGGTGCCCCGGGCCCGGCCGGTGCACCGGGCGCACCGGGTATGACGCGTACGGAGTGCACGAGACGGAGACGGCCCCGCATCACAGGTCCCCGTCCGCCGACTCGTCCGACGGCCACGGGTCCCGCATCCACAGGTCGTCGGCCGGGGTCGGCGCGAGCAGCTCCGCCAGCGCGTCGTCCAGGCCCAGCCGCTCGGCCTCGGTGCCGGGCGGGACCACGCGCAGCGTGCGCTCCAGCCAGGCCGACACCGAGCCCGCCGGGGCCTCCAGCAGGGCGTCGCCGTCGGGGGAGGTCAGCGCCATGCAGAGGACGGCCTTGTTGTCGACCTTCGTGGGCCAGATCCGGACGTCTCCGTGGCCGGACGGGCGGAACACCCCCTCGACCAGCAGCTCGCGGGCGAACGTCCAGTTGACGGGGGTGCTGGAGCCGGCATGGAAGGTGATGTGCACGGCGTACGGGTCGTCCGTCAGATAGACCAGCCGGGCGGGGACGGCGATGCTGCGCTCGGGGGACAGGACCAGCTTGAGTTCCAGCTCGCGCTCGACGACGGGGTGGTGCATGGCGGCCTCACTTCGGTTCTCCGGATCGCGACGCGGGGCCGGGTTCGCGCCCCACGCCCGGAGAGAGCGCCGATGTGCCCGGGTATGACGCGACTTCGCGGACCGATTCGGAGATTGGCCTGATTCTGTCGGCTGACCGAAAACGGCCGTAGGGTGTGGCGTTCGCTCAAAGGCTTGGATTCTCCCGTTACCGGACCTGTCGGGGCACGGTTCTTGGCTATGGTCCTCCCCTTGAACAAGCCTCAAGCCACGATCGGAGTTGGGGACATTGACGGCCTCCCCTGGTGACGGCGAGCACGCGGCCCGCGAGGGCTACTACCCCGATCCGTCCATCCCCGGGTTCGTCCGGTACTGGAACGGCCTCAACTGGGTTCCGGGTACGAGCCGCCCTGCCGCCCGGACCGACGAGACGGGCCCGGTGTTCCTGGACGAGACCGGCGTGACCGAGGCGCTGCCCGAACCCGAACCCGAACGGGTACGCGAACCCGAACCGGAACCCGAACCCGTCGCCGGGCCCGCCGCGCCGGCACCCGCGCCTGCGGCCGCCTGGCAGGCCGACCCGCTCCACCAGTCCGGCTTCGGCGGCCCCCGCGACCACCGGGTGTCCTGGGGCAACCCGCCGCAGCCGGAGCCCGAAGCGGGGGCGCCCGCCCCTTCGGCGGGGGGCCAGCCGGGCCGCGGGCCGCGCCCGGAGCCGCTGGACGAGGCCGAACGGCCGGAGCGCGGGCCGGGGGTGTCCTTCGCCCGTACGCCGGCCGCCGCGGCGGCGACCGCGGAGCGGTTCCCCGCGCACGCCTCGGCGGCGCGGGGCTCCGCCGAGGGCGTGGGAATCCTGTCGGCGCGCTCCCCGGCCGGCCAGGCCCCGCCGCCCGCTCCGGCTCCCGCACCGGCCGAGTGGCCCGCCGCCCCCGGGGGCAGCCCCGGAACCGGGCTCACCTCCTCATGGCCCGAGGCGCAGGTGCGGCGCGGCCCGGCGGTCCGGCCCGAACCGGCGGCCCCGGCGGACCGCCGCCCGGCGGCAACGGCCCCGGCGAACCGTGCCCCGGTGCTCGAGGCCGCCTCGCCCTTCGCAGCCGAGCCCGCCCCGGCCGAGCCCGCCCCGGCCGAGCCCGCCCCGGCCGAGCCCGCCCCGGCCGAGCCCGCCGCGGCCGGCCGAG
>NZ_JBFAJR010000033.1:0-49205 GCF_040655295.1 Streptomyces sp. NPDC050448
CAAGCACCGGGCCAGGCACCACAACGTCGGCAAGACAGTCAAACGTGCCGAGTCGATCAAGGAACACCAAGCCCAGCAACGTTAAACGTCAAGCTCAGAAGCCGTCTCTCAACCGATCTTGGAACGTGCAGGTCGAACAGGCGTCCTGGTTGAGTGGTCTTCCGACGGTGGGCAAGGCGCCCTCACCCTGGAGCAGCACCGGTGAAGAGACTCATTCGGCTATTCAGCCTCGCCGGCGCCGTCGCCTTGGTCCACGAAGGCGACGCCACGCCAGGGCGACGGGCCGCCGAGTGTCTGGTCGAGACGTTCCTGCGAGGGATGGAGTGAGCGTCGGGCCGCATTGACGAACTTCAAGTGCCCCTGGTCCAAGGCGGCGTGGATCGGTCGCAGCTCCTCAAGATCTGCTGGCTGACGATCGTGGAAGAGAATGCTGAAATCCTCGATGACATCGCAGAGCTGCAGAGCTGCTGCGGCCGCCTCGGGATTCGCCACCAAGCTCAGCGACTGGATCGCGGCATTGAACGGCCCCCATGCGACTGCAGGTCTGCGCCGTTCGAGGAACGCCTCACGCAGCTCCATCTCGACCGAGCCGAAGGCCTGCAGGAACCTCTCGTAGGCGGAGGTCTGTGTCTCCTGAAGCCACTTTCGATTCTCGCTGTGCCGCCCAACGACCCCTCCTGCAACGACGCCCACGATGGTGGCGGTGACAGCACCGGCGGTGGATATCAAGAGCTCCCATGGAACAGCCATTTAAAACCCCTTGGGTGGTTGTCAGAAGCCGTCTCGACCGATCGTGGAACGTGTGGGGCGAACGGGGTCTTGGTCGAGTGAACTTCCGGCGGTAGGTGCATGGAGGCAGGGCCTCCTGGTAGCTCAGGAACGCGACCCCGTTCCGAGCGGTTCCCGGAGGCCCTGTTGTCGTTGTTGTACGCGCCCGCGCCCGTCCGCTTCAACTCGCCTGCCGTCTCGTGCGATTGTCTCGCGCATGTGTACGGCAACGCGGCCGATCATCCCGATCGGGTGCGCCGGTATCCGTCGGACATGACGGACGCGGAGTGGGCGGCCGTGCGGCTGTTGCTTCCGGTGCCGGCCTGGCTGGAGGGGCGGGCGGAAGGCCGGAGGGCTACTGCCACCGGCAGATACTCGACGCGGTGCGTTACGTCGTCGACAACGGCGTCAAGTGGCGTGCGATGCCCGCCGACTTCCCGCCGTGGGACCGGGTCTACGCATTCTTCCGCCGCTGGCGCCGCCAGGGCCTGGATGTGGAGTTCCACGACCGGCTACGGGGCAGGGTCCGCATCAGCGAGGGACGGGCGGCCGAGCCCACCGCTGGCATCATCGACTCGCAGTCGGTGCGGGCCGCCGCCGCGGTGCCCGCCGCTTCACGTGGTTACGACGGCGGCAAGAAGGTACCGGGCCGCAAGCGGCATGTGATCACGGACTGTCTCGGCCTGCTGCTGGTGGTCGCGGTCACCGCCGCGAACGTGGGCGACCGCGAAGCCGCGGTGCCTCTCCTGGAACGGGTGCGGGCCGCGCACCGCTCGCTCCGTCTGGTCTGGGCGGACGGCGGCTACACCGGCATGCTCGTCGACTGGGCGAAGGAGAAACTCCACCTCACCCTGGAGATCGTCAAGCGCAGTGACGAGCCGCGATTCGTGGTCCTGCCCAGGCGGTGGGTGGTCGAGAGGGCGCTCAGCTGGCTGATGCGCTCGCGCCGGCTGGCCCGCGACTACGAGACCCTGCCCGCCACCAGCGAGTCCATGATCCTGTGGTCGATGACCATGCTCATGAGCCGCCGCCTCGCCCGCCGCACCCACACGACCACGACGGCGATGTCCCTGGCAGCCTGACCACACCGTCACGGCGTCACGGCGCTGAACTCCCCGGACTGATGCCCGGTGATCCACCCGCGCTCAGCCAGGCGTTTCGCCCGCGAACGCACCCCCTCGATCTTCGCGGGCACCGCTTCCAGTCCCAGTGCCACCGCGAGGTCCTTGGCCCGCACCCTGTCCCGGCCCGCCGCTGCCGCGGTCTCCAGCACCGAGATGATCCGCTGGTAGTCCGGCGCGAGGACCGCCCTGGCCAGTTGCCCGCTCTGGCGGGGAACCGGTGATCCCGCCATCGCGGCGGCCACCGCCTTGTCCTTCACCACGTCCAGGGCCCGGCCGGCCGGCTCGGACAGCACCTCCACCACCGCTTCCCGGGCGATGACCAGCCGTTCGAGAACCCGCTCGGCCTCTTCGAGCACGGCCGCGATCCTCGCGACTTCATCCCGCACCCGCTCGACCACCTCCCGCGCGGCCGACTCCTTCGCCTCCAGTAGACCCAGCACCGATGCCACCAGCCACCCCCACCGATCAAGAAGCAACCCAACGCCCCAACGCTTCCACGCCGATGCAGAGCCCACTCCTGACCAGCAGAAACTCAACGGTCACGACCGGAAAGACAACGGCCTCTCAAGGGGAGCATGCACTGGACAGGTGAGCACAGGCGAAGCGAGGGGCCGCCGTTACTCGACATGCTTCTACCCTCCCACAGTGCTGCTCGGCCCGGGATATGGAACGGCTCTAGGGCGCCCGTGGTGGGCGAGGCGCGGTCACCCAGTGGTCGAGGTCGAAGTCGTCGTCGGCGGTCAGCACCCGCCACCAGCAGGATGCGGTTGGACCGCTCCGGCCGACCGGTTGCTCGATCACGGGCCCCGGTGACCACCCGGCAACGGCCGGGAGCGTTCACGCTCCCGGCCGTTGCCACACATGTACCGCCACTCTCACCGCGAGTCCGGCCCTCGTCAGCTCCAGGGCGACGCGGTGAGCCAACTGGTGTCCTGGGCCCACGAGGACGTGGAGTCCCAGGCGTTGGAGCCGCCATTGCCGGCCAGGTAGGCCGCGAAGTTGTAATGGCGGATGTATTTCGTCGGGTAGTTGACGGACCGGAAGGAGTTGCCGACCCCGCTGTTGCCCGGGGTGGGGCAGAAGGTGGCGTCCTGTGCGAACGCGCCGCCGCCGTCATCGGCGCTCACGTTGAGCTCGTAGGCGTAGTGGCGCAGGAAGCGGCCGGGAACATTGGCGGACTCGAAGGTCAGGCACGAGGTGTTGGCCAGGCCGGCCCGCACGATCCAGGTGGCGTCGGCCTTGTCGGTGGCCGGGCTGGAGGAGTTGACGGCGGAGATGACGACCTTGTTGTCGGCGTCGTCGTGGCGCAGGTAGTGGGAGGTGCAGCACCCCGTCGTGGCCTGCAGGGAGACCCGGGAGCCGGGGGTGAGGGTCCCGGTGCCTGTCGGGGCGCTGCTGTAACCGACGGCGGTGATGTCGGCCTGCACGGCGTTCTCGGTGGCGTCCGAGGGATAGCCCGAGGTCATGACTCCTTCATAGAAGGTGCCGGCGCCGGAGATGCTGTTGTCACCGCCGATGCCGAGGATGATCGCGCCCTGCTTCTTCATCGGGTTGTAGCCTGAGACGTTGGGGCGTACGCCGCTGTAGTAGGTGGACAGGCTGCCCGACTGGGCGTTGCCGCCGCGGATGGCCCACTGGTTGGAGCCACCCTTGACCATGGCGGTCAGGAACCGGTTGTCGACGCTCGGGTCGTTGGCGTTGAAGTGCTGGTTCACTCCTGAGAACAGGCCGTTCTCCAGGTCGGCCATGATCCAAGGGCCGTTGCCGCTGCCGTAGCCCCAGCCCTTGTTGTTGCCGAAGTAGATGGCCTCCATGGTGCCGTTGCCATCGTCGTTGCCGGTCGTCTCGGCGTTTCCGTAGTCGAAGCAGCAGCCGCCGTTGAAGTGCGTGCCGTCGAGGATCGCGTACATCCCCTCCGGTTGGTCGCCGGTCGCGATGCCCGAGGTGTGGTTGTTCCGGTAGCCGGTGCCGGGGGCCACGTAGACGCCGTATGCCTTGTGCCCGCCGGCGGTGACAGGCGCCTCGAAGGCGTTGGCGAGGTTGTCGCTCCCACCCGCCGCCGGCCCCGGAAAGTGGCCCCTCGGCGCCTGGGCAAGGTGATTGCCCTTGCCGGACTCGTCATAGATGACGGTGATGACGCAGCTGGTACCGGCGCAGAAGGAGTCCTGCGCGGCGGCGTTGGCGTATCCGCCGGTGCTCAGTACGCCGATGTCCTTGACCGTGTTGTCCGAGGCGCGCCTGACCTGGTACAGCGGGCCGTCGTACGCCGCGTACAGGGCGCGCGTGGTGCTGTGCGCGGCAACGCAGGGAGTGCCGCCCGCGGCGTAGATGTCGCACGGCCGCTGGCCTGCGGCCTGCGAGGCGGTGGCCGTGGCGGTGAGCAGGCCGGCGGCGAGCGCGACGGTGCCACCGGCCGCGAAGAGCGCGCGCCTGACGCGGCGGATCCACGGTTGCTCGATCATGAATGACTCCTTCGCTGGGGTGGAGCTGGATGTGAGCGTCGACGAGCCAGCCGCGCCACGGCGGCCGGACGGTGTGGGTTGATTCGACGCCTCCGGGTTCGGTGTGGCTTCGGCCGCCTCCGGCCGGCCTGCTGGTCAGCTCCAGGGGCGGCGGGGCTGCTGTCCTGACGCCACGGCGCGGTGGAGTCCGAGGCGTTGGTGCCGCACCACACTTGTTAGCGCTAACAATTCTGGTGAACCACCGCTCATCGCGAGGCCGTTCGGATGAGACCATCACTTTCGACGAACTCCGGAATGACGTCAAGACATCGAACCGATTCGCTTTCGTCAACTACGTCCCGGGCGCCGGCACCCGCGGCCTTGCCGTCTTCGAACGTCAAGTCGGCGGCCACGAGATTCCGGGCGCGTCAGCGGCAATATGCGCCGGCCCCGCCGCTACCACCGTGGCCTGCTGCGGGCCTTCTACCTCTCCTCCATGGCCGGCATCAGGACATGCCCCGCATCGCGGACGTACTACCAACGCAAGCGCGACGAGGGGAAGGGCCACAAACAAGCAGTGCTCTCTCTCGCACGCCGCCGGGCCAACGTTCTCTGGGCCATGCTCCGCGACGGAGCGCGCTACCAGCCCGCACCATCAGTCACGCTGGCGGCTTGACATCCCTATTGGGAAGTTCTTTTAGCCCTCGCAGGGTCAGAGCACGGGCGGCACCATTGGGTCGCCGCGTCCAGGATCCGCCGGCGCCCGCATCGCTGACACGGGCCGAGCGCTGGCCTTCCCGCGGCCCGGCGCCGGCAAGCCGCGCACATTTCCTCCGCCGAGCGTCTGCCACCCCCGCAACCAGGA
Source organism: Streptomyces sp. NPDC050448 (assembly GCF_040655295.1). Lineage (NCBI taxonomy): Bacteria > Bacillati > Actinomycetota > Actinomycetes > Kitasatosporales > Streptomycetaceae > Streptomyces > Streptomyces sp. NPDC050448. Next base: position 5,199 of record NZ_JBFAJR010000033.1, read on the forward strand.
CACGTCTGCAGGCACCAGGCGCACACGCCCGATCCTGGGCGCAGCCAGCGCGACTTCGCACAGCCGGGACAGCGGCCCTGCACGGCGCCAGGAACGGACGCTGACATGGATCTTGAACCCGCCAGGTAGGTGGAGGACGACCAACGAAGAGCCGCGGCGGTCATAGGGGAGGCAGTGACCGTCCCCCTGCGACCCGCGACGGATCGGGCGATGGCCTCCCGGCTGCTGCCAGCGCGGGTCCCGCGGCCGGTTCCAGTGCTGCGGGACCGAGCACAAGGAGATCTCCAGGAGCACAGTCCAGGGCCGTGCACAACGCAGCCAGGGTGGACAGCGGGCGGTGGGGCAGTGGCTGACCAACGTCCGCCGGATGCTGCTCTACATGGCCGTGCGCTACGACGGCGGCGACGCTTCCCGGACCTGGAGATGAACGACAAGGTCAACAACGGCACCGCCCCCCCTGTTCAGCCGCATCAGCCTGCTGAAGCAGTGGAACCAGATGGACCTGCCGGACGCCTTCGAGCAGCGCCGCAACCAGGTCATATTCGACACCTACCAGCACAACCGCAACCCGTTCATCGACCACCCGGAGTGGGTCGACTCCATCTGGTAGCAGCCCGGGGGCGCTCGGCGCGCTACTTGACGTAGATCTCGTCGAGGGTGTCGATGACCCCCGCCGCGTTCAGGTGGTAGCGGAAGGGCAGGCCCTTGTCCGGGTGGGTCTCCAGCCACCCGGTCAGCTCGCTGGTGGAGATGGGCTTGCCCATCACCTCCGGGGGGAGGATCGGTGCCGTCGCGGTGATCTTGGCCTTCTCCGAGATCGGGATGTACGTCCACGCGCCCGACGGTTCGAAGCGCCCGGGGCAACCGTACGTGCCGTGCTGGACGATGAGAGTGGTCATACCACCCTCGGGCGTGTAGCGGTGCACGGCGATCGTGTCGGGCGAGACCGGCATCCTGTGGTCGGCGCCGCAGGTCGGCGCGGGGGGCGGGGCCGGGGCGGGTGGATTCTTCCCCGCCGGGGTGGCGGTCGCCGAGGGCTTGGGCGCCGCGCCGGTCTTCGAGGGGGCGGGCACGGCGACCGTGGCGCTGGCGGTGGGCGGGGCCGGTACGGTGGGCGGGGCCGGTGCGGCCGCGGTGGGCTTCGCGTCCGGCGCGGCCAGGTCGTCGCCGGTCTGACAGGCGGTGAGCGCCAGCACGCCGCACACCGCCAGGGCGGCCATGGCCGCCTGCCTCCGAACCGCTCTCATGGTCTTCTCCCTCTCCCGGATTCCGGCGTCACCGCACCGTAACCCCCGGGATCCAGCCGGGGCGACGGCCGGACGCGGTTCGTCACCGGGCCGGGATCCCGTTGTTGCGGAGTGCGGACCTCCGCCCCCGCCCCGCGGATGCCCGTGACCGCCCACCGGTCGGGGGCCAGGGGGCCAGGCGGCCGGCGAGGGCCTGGAACTGCGGCCAGGCGGCCTGCGGCGGGCAGGGGTCCCAGAGCTTCTGGGAGAACGCGGCCAGCGGCATCCGGATGCCGGCGGCCACCTGGGCCGAGGTCTGGGAGGCGGCCAGGTCAGCCGCCTCCTTAGCTACGAAGACCTGGCCTCCGCACCCCCCGTTACCTTTAACTTCTGGCACTCCTGAAGTGGTGCGGGCAGAGTGGGCGGCATGACAGACAGTTCCGGCCCTGTTCCTCCTGACGTAGATGATCGCCCGGCGGTAGAGCACATCCTCGGCCGTCCCTTGAGCCAGGCATGGCCGACGGGTGCACTGGCACCAGGCAGCCGGGTCACGGTCCTTCGCGACCAGGACTGGGACGGTCCTTGGCAGGTCGAGTTCGCTGGAACGATCGATGCCATGGGCGCACCCGAACCCAACGAACATGCCCAGTCGCTCAGCGGCGAGCTGCGGTACTGGGTGATCTTTGACGCACCGCAGTACGACTGCGACGGGGCCGGCCCCTATCGCAAGGCCCAGATCTGGGGTCGGTACCTCAGGGCCGATCCAGAGCCCGAAGCGTAAGAGCCGCGCCTCACGTGCCGCTCGAATCGTCCGTCGAACTTCCGGGGCGAGTTCTACGAGTGTCTGACCGCCCGGCGCGATGAGTTGTTCGAGCTCGTAGACGCGGCGCTTGGACGGGGCGGAGAAGTCCCTGGTGGACCTGACGCTGCTGCCCGGGCACCGTCGCGGGCACGGAGCGATGTACGGCGGCCTGAACCGCGGCCGGATCGACGTCGACCGGCTGCGGAAGCTGCTGGCCGGGCTGCCGCTGCCGCGGTTCGACGGCGGACGCCTGGCCCTGGCGGTCGATGTGTCACCGTGGCTCCGCTCGGACGCGCCGTGCTCAGCCGACCGGCTGTTCTGCCACGTCTACGGCCGTGCGAAGACGGCCTCCCAGTTCATCCCGGGCTGGCCCTACTCCTTCGTGGCCGTGCTGGAGCCAGGCGCCACGTCCTGGACCGCGATCCTGGACGCGGTCCGGCTCGGCCCGATCGACGACGCGCACCGCCGACCGGCGATGACATCGGACGATGGCTCCAGCAGCAGCGCAAGCCGGGCGCCTGGGAACAGCTGTCGACCGAGCAGCAGGAACGACTCACCAGACTGGGCGTCAAGCCCACTGAGGCCACCTTCCGCTCCGGCGGCACCGCGCGCGGCGAAGGACACGGGCAAGGCACAGCAGGCGTTCCGACGCGGCCTGACAGCCCTCGCGCAGTGGATCGAGCGGGAAGGCCAGCGGCCTGTACCGCGCGGCCACAGCGAGAAGATCACCGTCGAGGGCGAAGCGGAGCCGGTGCTCGTCAAGCTGGGCGTATGGGTCTCGAACACCGCGCGAGGCGAGACAAGCTCACCCAGGAGCAGCTGGACGCACTGCGCGTGCCGGGCGGGCTCGCCGCCGACCGTCAGGATGCGGACGAACGGCCCATTTCAGCCAATCTGATAGCTGATAGTAGCGACCCGGAATCAATGAGTGATCGATTGGCTAGGGTCTCCACAGCGGAAGTGTCAGATCCTCGCCGGCCGAGGTCTCGTTGTGAGGACCCGCACGACCTGCCGCTGGCCGCCGAGATCCGCTCCGGCTTCCTCACCCTCGGCAACGCCGTCACCCACAGCCTCACCGACCACTGACACCCCACCCGGTGCCGCTCCACCCAGGCGGTGTCGGCCCGAACGCCCGAAGGAGCAGATTCATGAGTGTGGTCGTGCAGACCCAGGTCGTGGAGACGGATACCGCAGCGGATGACCCGCTGCTGTCGTACACCGTCACCACCACCCCCAGCCCGCTGAAAGCCTCACCCGAGAACCCGCAGGCCCCGGAGGAGACCGGGGAGGTGGTGATCTCGGGGGCCCGGCAGAGCGGCACCCCGGCCGACGTCGAATGGATCAAAGTGAAGGTCCCGGCCGGGACGATGGCACCGGACCTCGCGACCGACCTGGCGAAGATCAGCCCCCGGGTCAGCCTGAACGGCTGGACCGTGCGGCTGGACGCCGACGCCAAGGAGTTCGTCTTCCAGCCCGACGCCAGTCACGCGCCGATCGGCCCCGACACCGGCTTCACCCTCCAACTGTCCGACATCCCGATCAGCCGCAAGGTCGGCACCGCGCCGATCACGGTCACCGAACGCTCCCGCACCGGGACCTCCGCCTTCCAGGACCGGACCACTGTCTTCCACCTCGGCAAGTTCCCCGCCGACTTCTACCTGCGCAACTTCCTGTGCGAACCCTCCATCATCGCCAACGGCGGCGATGTCAAGCTCACCTGGGAACGCTCTGCCAACGCCACCTACGAACTCCTCTACGGCGACATCAACCGCGACGTCACCAACCGCACCAGCCTCGACATCGAAGGCATCAAATCCGACACCACCTTCTACCTCCGCGCCACCACCGGTGACCCCACCAACCCCGTCGTGCGGATCCTCTCCGCCCAGGTCAGCGTCCTCAAACCCGACCTTGAGATCGGCAGCCTCATCGTCAACGGCACCGTCGACCTCAAAAGCACCCTCAAGGTCGCAGGCGAAACGGACTTCAACGCGAACATCCGAGCCAACGCGCACGTCACGGTCACGAATGGCAACACTCTAAGGACCCGGCACATCCGCGGCCTCGTCAACGAGCAGCTAACCATCGACGCCGACAAGAACGGGGTCAGCATCGGGGATCCCCTCACCGCCCCGCGAGTGGATGCCCTCGATGCCCTGAGTGCCGGCATTACCACCGCGAGCACGAACATGGAGGCCAAACCGGGCCACGGAGTGGAACGTGCACTGGACGGCAGGGACGATACCTACTTCCTCTCATCCAACAGGCCGAAGACCGGGGACTGGTTCATGGTCGACCTGAAAGAAAGCAGGCGTATCACCAAGATCGAGATTCACTTCAAGTCGGGCGATAACACCGGCGGTTATCTCTTGGAGGGAGAAGTGCAGACCTCGACCGACGGGCGCCAATGGGACCCGCAGGGGACATGCAGCATGGTCCCCGCATACAGTCTCACTCCCTCTCACGAACTCAGGGCCAGGTATGTCCGCGTGCTGGCCACCAAAGACAACCGGCTGGTCCTCCTCGTCGTCGGGAAATTCGCCGTGACTCCTGACAGCCCTGCCTTCACCGCCCCGGCGGGCGCCTACTGACGCGCTCTCCCGGTCCGGGTAGATCCACCCTGTTCGTCAGGAGGACGATCACGTCGTGGGCGTCGAGGGCGCCGGCCACCGCCGCCGCGAGCGGGCTGCGGTCCGTGCAGGGGAAGCCGCGGTCGCTCTCCCGTGAGGGTGGCGGACCTCCCACATGCAGGTGTGGTGCACCAGACGCCGGAGCCGTCCGGCGAGGCCCCACAGGGTGCTTGTGGTCGGCTCCGGCGGGGCGGCCGGCTCGGTCTCCTTCTTGCGGCGGTGCCAGGGGTGCCAGGGGTGGCGCTCCAGCACGTCGCTCATGGTCCAGCGCCAGTAGTCCTCGGCTTCCTCGAGGAGCAGGACCCACTGTCCGCTGTGTGCCCAGGCCGCCGCGATCCCGCCGACCAGGCCGACACGACGGAACGCAGAACGGTAGGGAGCGGGCCCCGCGGGACCTTGACCTCCGCGTCCGGCGGCGTGGCTCCGGAGGCGGGTGGTGATCGGCAGTACGCACCAGCCGGGCAGGATGCTAACCGGCGCAGCTGTACCGGCCGAAGCCACAAGCCGCCGGTTCCCTTGATCGGGCAAGATCTCCGGCGGCTAGCCGGTACTTGTACCCCTTCATCAGGGCCGCCGGCGGAACCAGCTGCGGCCCCGATCCGGTTCTTGGTCGTCCTCCGCCTCCGGCGGCGCAGCGGTCTGGAGGCGGGCGGCTTCGGCGGCGGCTTCCTCGCGGGCGACGTCGTCGGCGTGGCAGGTGCCGCACACGGATACTGGGACGAACACACCCAGTCCTACCTGCAGCGACGCACCACCGAGGGCATGTCCAGGCGCGAAATCATCCGCTGCCTCAAACGCTACGTCGCCCTAGAGCTCTACCGGTACATCCAGCCCCTGGCGCCAGCAATGACGGCTCCCGCTGCTTGACGAACCATAGGGGCATCCTGAATACGCACGTCAGCCGCACCATGCACGAGCTGATCGCCGCCCGATTATGGCTGACCGTCTGCCAACTGGCGCTGTACGCTCCCGAACTCAACCCCGTCGAGGGCGTGTGGTCACACCTGAAGAGGTCGCTGGCCAACCTCACGAAACACAGCCTCGACCAGCTCACCACGCTGGTGAAGACGCGGCTGAAACGGATGCAGTACCGCCCCCGCCTCATCGAGGGTCTCATCGCCAAGACCGGGCTCGACCTCCAACCGCACAAACCTCAGCCGTTAAAGATCTCTAGACTCGCGGCCTTTAGCTCGCTGAGATTGAGCGATGAGGCGTAGAGAATCTAAACGCCGACCTGTATCAAGATTCCCAAATCGTGTCAAGTCACGACTTTCAGTGCCATGACATGGCTCTCCGCTCCATGCTCCCCTGAAACAGGCGTCCCTTTCCGGAGGCAGAGTTTCACCACTGCCACCCGGTCATGGGGAAAGGAATTATCATCGGATTTTAAGGAGATTCCCATGAGAACTTGGACTCGTCGCATCGCGATCGCAGCCACCTCGATCACGATTGCCGCAAGTGGTGGCATGCTAGCGGTCACTACCGCCTCAGCAGTGTCAATTCCGAACCCTGGCAACGGGTCGAGGAATTACATCCAGACTGCGCAAAATTGGAACTTCTCAGATCCCGGCAAGTACCAATGCAACTACATCACTGTATGCGGAGAAAAAAACTACTCGACTCCAGACGATCCTGCGGATGTCTGCGATTGGGACTGCTCTTCCCAGGAGTGGTAGTTCGCGTGGCTGAGATTCGCCGCAACGACAGAAGCCCACGGCGTCTGAGCCGGTCAGAGCCGCGGGCTTCTTCTGTCCCGATTAACAGACCGGCTTGTACGGTTTGATCTGGTTGACCCAGCCGATCACGCCCGCGCCTCATCGAGGGTCTCATCGCCAAGATCGGGCTCGATCTCAAACCGCCGTAACCTCAACTGTTACTGATCGATTCAGAATGAGGTTCGTAGGCGGCGGAGACAGCTGAGGCTGCCAGCTGTTTCGAGCGGGACCGTGGACGCCTGGGGTCTAACGCAGCGCGGCGGCGACCAGCCCTTCGAGGGCCTCGCGCGGTACTTCGCCGCCGTTCACCAGTCGATCGAAGACCAGTCCGTCGATGCAGGTCAGCAGAGTGTGAGTGCGGTTCTCGACGTCGCTTACGCCATGCTTGGCGAGGAACAGCCGGACGGCCTTGCGGCCGGCGTTCTCGCGGGGCGCGAGGATCTCGCGCAGTTCTTTGTCGCGCACGCTCTCCACGGCGCAAGCGTGGCGGGCGAGCGAGCGTCGGCGGCCCTCGCCGGTGAGCCGCTGTCGGGTGAGCGTCACCATGCCGTCCACCAGTTCCTCGACGGTACGCAGGGGTGGAAGCTCGTCGGCCGTCGTGTGCAGTTCCGCCTGGTCGAGTTGGACCAGGCGGGCGACGAGTCCGGTCAGCAGGGCGGCGCGGGTGCGGAAGTAGGCCGAGGTGGTGCCGGGCGGCATGGCTGCTCTGCGGTCGACCGCGCGGTGGGTCAGGCCGCGCATCCCTTCTTCGGCGAGGACGTCGAGAGCTGCGTCTGCGAGGAGGGTGCGCCGGTCGGAAGCCATGCCCCCTTTCTACACCCGTAGAGACGCACGATAGAGTCCGCTTCTACGGATGTAGAAGAAGGGGGGTTCGTCATGGGCAACACGGCAGTGGTGGTCGGAGGGGGAATAGGCGGGCTGGCCGCCGCAATCGGCCTGCACCGCATTGGCTGGGACGTGACGGTCCTTGAGCGGTCGTCACTGGTTGAGGACGCGGGGGCAGGCATTTCATTGGCTGCCAACGGCCTGCGGGCATTGGACGAGCTCGGGGTCGGCGGGGCGGTTCGGGACGCGTCGCGAGGCCAGTACAGCGGCGGCACCCGGACACCCCGGGGCGGCTGGCTGGCCCGGATGGACGGATCAGCACTGGAGAAGGCGGTGGGCACACCGATCATGGGCATCCCCCGCTCCACCTTGCACCGACTGCTACGCGAAGCCTTGCCCGCCGGGTCACTGGCGATCGGCTCCGAGGCGGCAACGGTCGAGCAGGCCGGTCCGGGGCCGGTTCGCGTCGGCTGCAGCACCACGACCCTGCAGGCCGATCTGGTGGTGGCGGCCGACGGTATCGGCAGCACAGTCCGCAACCAACTCTTCCCAGACCACCCCGGCCCGGTCCACAGCGGCTCGACGGTGCTGCGCGGGATCACCGAGCACGCCGTCGATCTGCGTACCGACTTCGAGCTGACCTGGGGCCGAGGCGCGGAGTTCGGACACATCGCATTCCTGGACGGGAGGGCCGAGTGGCACGCCGTCCTCAGCCTCCCCGCCGGAACGCGGTTCGCCGACCCCCTGACCGAACTGCGCCGACGATTCCACACCTGGCACGCCCCGATCCCCGCTCTACTCCACGCGACCCGACCCGAGGCCGTGCTGCATCACGACGTGAACGAACTCCGCATGCCTCTCCCCTCATACGCGGTCGGGCGGATCGCGCTGCTCGGCGACGCGGCCCATGCGATGACCCCCAACCTGGGACAGGGCGCCTGCCAGGCATTGGAGGACGCGGTCACTCTGGCTGCCGCCCTGGATGCCGAGTCCACCGTCGAGGCCGCGCTCGCCCGCTACGACGCCGAGCGCCGGCCGCGGAGCCAGGCCGTCGCGGTGGCCGCCCGGCAGGCCGGGAAAATGGGCCAGCAACTGTCCCACCCGCTGGCCGTCACCCTGCGGAACACGGCGATGCGACTGACACCGTCCCGGGTCGCCATACATATGATCCTGCGTCACCACGCCTGGGTCCCGCCGTCGCTGAACTGATCTGGCTCCCGTCCGCCACCTCACAGGCACCTTCTGAGCCAAGTCAAGCTGCGGGTCTTGCCGTTGGCGGTCACGGTGGGCAAGGTTTCCGGATGCGTACTGATCTTGTTCCGGACGACCTGTGGGAGCGCGTGGCCCCGCTGCTGCCGCCCGCTCCCGAACGACGCCGTCGCCACCCCGGCCGCCTGCGCGTTCCCAACCGAGTGGCACTCGCTGGCGTGATGTACGTGCTGCGAACCGGTGTCGCCTGGCGCGACGTTCCGAGAGAATCCGTGGGCTGCTCCGATGTGACGGCCTGGCGTCGGCTGCGGGACTGGACCGAGGCGGGTGTCTGGTCACGCCTGCACGCCGCGCTGCTGACCGAGCTTCGACGCGGGGGCCTACTGGAGCTGGACGACTGCTCCGTGGACGGATCGCACATCCGGGCTCTCAAAGACATCTCAGGGGGTTATGAAGTCAAGCCGTCTGTTCGGTTGGGGGTGACAGGATCGGCGCGAAGGCATGCTGTTCGTCGAACTGCTGTCGGGTTTTGAGGCAGTGGTGGAGCTGGCCGAGGAAGCGGTTCAGCAAGTGCCTTTGGGCGGCGGCATGCCAGTCACCATGCTCGCGTCGGCGCCGGTAGTGCGCGTTCGCTCCCGGTGAGGCGGTGAGGGCGGCGAAGGCCCAGAGGAAGCCGGCATTGATGAGGCGGTTGTTCTTGACGAACCGGCGCCCGACGAAACGCTTCTTGCCGGAAGCCCGGGTGATAGGGGCAGATCCGGCGTACGACTTCAGCGCCCTGGCGTCGGCGAACCGTGCCCGGTCGTCGCCCAGCTCGGCGAACACGCGGGCACCGAGCATGGGCCCCAGGCCGGGGAAGCTGAGCAGGATCTCGCTGTCGGCGTGCTGGTGAAAGGCGGCTGTGGCCGCGTCGGCGAGATCGTCCGCGGCCTGGCAGGTGGCGTCCAGCTGCTTGAGCAGGGCCAGGAGCTGGTGGCCGAAGGCGTCCTCGACGCCGGGCAGCTGGTGGGCGTACTCGGCGCGGAAGACGTCCCGCAGCCGCTCAGCTTCCGCATCGCAGCCGCGGAGGCGGCCACTGCGTTTCAAGGCAGCCCGCAGCTGGGCGAGGGTGAGCTTCGCGGCCTTGGCCGGAGTCGGCGCTAGAGTGAGGATCACGCGGGCGTCAGCCCTGGTCAGACCGCCTTGCTTGCTCTGGAAGGCCAGCAGAGCAGCAGGGTAGTACTCGCGCAGGAGTGAGCGGACCTGGTTGGCGACCTGCTGCCGAGTCCAGACGGCATCCTGCTGTGCTCGGGCCAGGACCGTGATGGCCTGGGCGAGTTCGGAGTCGGCCGGCAGAGGCCGGTGGGCGTGCATGTCGGTGCGCAGGATGTTCGCCAGGACCAAGGCGTCGCCCGGGTCGGACTTCTTTCGGCTGACGCCGTGGCGGTCGCGGTAGCGGGCGGCGGCGAGCGGGTTGATCGCGAATACCCGACGACTGCCGGTGCGCAGGCTCGCGACCAAGAGGCCGTGGCTGGTCTCGATGGCCACCGATATCGGATCGTCTGGGCTGTCGCCGTGCTCGGCCAAGAGGTCCAGGAGCTTGTGGTAGCCGGCTATGTCGTCGGTGATACGGGCTTTGGCGAGCAGAGTGCCGGCTTCGTCGACGAGGGCGATGTCGTGGTGACGCTCTGCCCAGTCGATGCCGCAGAACACGGTCAAGCTGTCCTCCTAGGTCCGTCCGTTCATGCAGGTCACGAGCACATGCGGGTCACGCGGCGCCCTAATCCAAGGACTCGTTGGTCCGCCATCTCAGTAGCCGTTCGCGACACCAGCGAACTCCGGGGGCTCGATCTTTCGGCAGAGCTCACAGCTCGCGGATGAACAAGAGGTCGACCCCGGAGAGGGCTCGCGCCGTGACGATTAACGTCCGAGCAGCCCCTGCGAGTTTCGCGGTGACCACGGAGGCGCCGGGCTGCGCCGCTCTTGACAGAGGCCTCAAAGGCCCGGAGAAACGGAGGCATCAGCCCGGCGCCCGCGTCATCACCGCGGACCCGTAACGGACAGCGATGCCGCTCTTTGAGGAGGCCTTGACGGCCAGGGGGGATCCAGGCATTCGCTGTCCTATGCGAGCAAGCGCCACGGGGCGTTGCATGGTCCCAGGCCGTCTGCTTACGCACTGGATTAGGGGGGATCTTGTTGGCCCCTCACCGGTCGACCGCGCCCGTCCTGGCTCCAAGCACCATCTGATCGTCGACCGCCAGGGAACCCCGCTCGCCGTTACGCTCACGGGCGGCAACCGACACGACGTCACCCAGCTCCTGCCGCTCCTGGATGCCATTCCACCGATTCGGGGACTCCGCGGACGCCCCCGCCACAAACCCCGACGGTTGTATGCCGACCGGGGCTACGACTTCGACAAGTACCGCCGCTTGCTGTGGAAGCGCGGCATCAAACCAATGATCGCCCGACGCGGCGTCGCCCACGGTTCCGGTTTGGGCAAAGTGCGCTGGGTGGTCGAGCGCGCCTTCGCCTGGCTGCACCAGTTCAAGCGACTACGCATCCGCTACGAACGACGCGCCGACCTCCACCAGGGCCTACTTGAACTGGCCTGCAGCCTCATATGTCACCGCCGCCTACGAAGGGCATTCTGAAACGATCAGTTAAAGATCTCTAGAGGGTGTCTGAAAAGCCTGTCAGCGGGCTGGTCTTGCGAGGCGGCGCACGAGGAGCATGGCCATGGTGAGGGTCCCGGTCACTCCAGTCCCCTCACGAGCAATGCTCATGACCTGTGGATCGGCCTCGGGTTGGACGCGAAAGGCGTACCTTCCCGAGTGATCGACTTCTGGTCATCGAGTAGGCCGACGTTTGCACCGTCGGTCGGGAAGGCACGCCCGTGCTGAGGGTAGTGAATGCCGATGGAACGACCGAGACCGGCTCCCTGATCGACGACATCGTCCGCGAGGGCGCGAGGCGGATGCTGGCCGCCGCACTGGAGGCTGAAGTCAACTCCTACATCAGCGAGTTGGCCGACCAGCGAGACGAGAGAGGGCGCCGCCTGGTGGTCCGCAACGGCCATCACCAGCCCAGGAAGGTCACGACCGCGGCCGGGGTGATCGAGGTGAAGGCCCCACGCGTCAACGACAAGCGCATCAACGAGGCAACCGGCGAGCGCAAGCGGTTCTCCTCGGTGATCCTTCCGCCGTGGTGCCGCAAGTCCCCGAAGATCAGCGAGGTGCTGCCGCTCCTCTACCTCCACGGCCTGTCCAGCGGGGACTTCGTACCCGCCCTCGAGCAGTTCCTCGGCTCCTCGGCCGGCCTGTCCCCGGCCACCGTCACCCGGCTGACCACCCAGTGGCAGGCCGACCACAAGGCATTCAGCGAGCGCGACCTGTCCGCCACGGACTACGTCTACGTCTGGGCCGACGGTATCCACCTGCGCATACGGCTGGAGGAGGCAAAGGCCGCGGTCCTGGTCGTCATGGGCGTGCGCGCGGACGGAACCAAGGAGCTGATCGCGATGGCCGACGGCTACCGCGAGTCCTCGGAGTCATGGGCGAGCCTGCTGCGGGACTGCCAGCGGCGCGGCATGCGCGCTCCCGTCCTTGCCGTCGCCGACGGAGCCCTGGGCTTCTGGAACGCGTTGAACGAGGTCTTCCCCGAAACCCGCCACCAAAGGTGCTGGGTTCACAAAACGGCCAACTGCCTCGACAGCCTCCCGAAGTCAGCTCAGCCCGCGGCGAAGAAGGCCATCCAGGACGTCTACAACGCAGAGGACAAGGAGCACGCAGCCGCCGCGGTCAAGGCGTTCGCCAAGCAGTACGGCGCGAAGTTCCCCAAGGCCGTAAAGAAGATCGTCGATGACGAGGATGAACTGCTGGCGTTCTACGACTTCCCCGCCGAGCACTGGATCCACCTGCGGACAACCAACCCCATCGAGTCGACCTTCGCGACCGTCCGTCTGCGGACCAAGGTCACCAAGGGCGCCGGATCCCGGGCCGCCGCCCTGGCGATGGTGTTCAAGCTCGTCGAGTCAGCCCAGGCCCGCTGGCGAGCCGTGAATGCACCCCACCTCGTTGCCCTCGTCCGCGCCGGGGCCCGCATTGAACGCGGCCAGCTCGTTGAACGGCCGCAGTCGACCGTGGCGTGAATAGGGTGGCGGACCTGCCTCGAAGTTCGAGACCATCCGGTCATGTCGGATGGCATGGCAGGACAGGACCTTCCGGTCGGCTTCGGGTTCCGGCCGTATCGCGGCGACGAAGACCACGGCGCCATGGCCGCAGTGCGGCTGGGTTGTGCTGAACAGGATCGAGTCGATGCCCATTCGGTTGTGGAAGGGCTCCCGACAGCGGCCGAGATCGCCGAAGCCTCCGCCAAGCTGGAGGAGCCGTCCAAGAACCAGATCCTGGTGCTGCTCGACGGGGTCGTAGTCGGCTACTCGACGATCCGGTGGTGGCAAGAGCGGGACGATGCGTGGCTATACCTGCACCGAGGTCACCTTTTGCCCGAGCATCGCGGTCAGGGCATCGGCTCAGCCATGCTGTGCTGGGCCGAAGAACGGATCCGCCAGCTCGTCAAACAGCATGGAACGGCGCGGACGGCAGTGGTCGGAGCGAACGCCATGGTCTCTGAGCAGGACGCCACGGCACTTCTGCGCGCAGCCGGCTATCGACGTGTCTTCAGCCTGGTTGAGCTGGAGCTGGGCGATCTGCAGCAGGTGCCCGAGCCGGGCGGCGAACTGCCAGCCGGGATACGGACAGGGCCGATCGGGACGAGCCATTACCGTGCAGCCTGGAGGATGGTCGTCGATTCGTACGCGGACACCAGCTTCGCTCAGAGATGGCCTTTCCAGGACTTCGTCGACACCGCCGATCCGGCATGCTGGAGGGCTGCCTGGAACGGGCAGGACATGGTCGGTGTCGCCCTCTGCTCCATCCGTCGTCACGACCCTGCGGTGGGCGAGGTGGAAGAGCTGAGTGTCCGGACGGACCAGCGACGCCTCGGAATCGGCCGGGTCCTGCTGCTGGACGGGCTGCGGAGCCTTCGCGAGCAGGGTGCAACGACCGCCCGGCTGTTCACGGGCACGGCAAATCCGCACCGGTCCTACGACCTTTACGAGAGTATGGGGTTCCGGCGGCAGAACGAGTACGTCCGTTACCGTAAGTCGCTTGCTTGATCGACCCGTCATTGGACTGCCAGGTCAGTCCACAGGATTTGACAATGCCTCGTCCCTCACCAAGGCCGAGTTGTACGCGAAAGCCGCCAAGGCCGGCATCCGGGGCCGGTCCGGCATGACTCACGACCAGCTGGCTGACGCCCTCGCCGCTGCCGGGCGGGGTTGAGATGGTCAGCCAGGGAGCCAGATGCCCGGAGGCGCGGTGTCGTCCTCATCGGCGGGAAGGCCGCCTTCTTCTGGGGCTCGGTTGGTATCGGCGTGCACGGCGGCCCGGGCCCCCGTTCCGGGTAAGGCGCGTGGTCCGACGGTGCTGGACAGCCAGAGTCCGGCGATGCGTTCTGCGGCGGCCCGCGCAGCGGGAGGTCATCAGCGGTGATCTCGATCCGGACCAGGCCCGGAGGGTTCTCCATGTCATCCACGTGGTGAACAACGCGCGTATCCGTCGGCCGTTGCCCCCGTGCGCCGTTCCCCCCCTCGTGCCGGCCATTACAGGTCGAGCAGGCCCAGCTCGCGATCCGGGCGGCACAGCGGGCACGCGATCACGGACGGCACCGTGCGCAGCACCTCCACGGCCATGTCCCGGGTGGCGGCGCGAGCGAGATCCCTTGAGCCACCTCGCCGGGATCCGCGACGCCGCCGTCCGCGCCCACGCCGCCAGGGCTCCGGCGATCACCACGGCCAGTGCGACGCCCAGGACGCGGACCGGGCCGATGCGGTCGGGCAGCCTGCCGCCGACCGGGCGCATCGCCACCGCCTCAGCGGGCGAACGTTTCAGCCCTCGGCGTGGGCCAGCCAGAGGTCCGGGCCGAAGACCTCGTAGCGGATGCGGCGCGCGGGGATACCGGTCTGGAGCAGTTGGCTGCGGACGGCGCGCATGAAAGGAAGCGAGCCGCACAGGTACACGTCGGCGTCGGCGGGAAGGTCCAGTCCGTCCAGGTCCACCAGGCCTGCGCGTGAACCGGGTTCCTCGGTTGCGTCCTGTTCGTACCAGAACTCGGCCCGTGCATCGGGCAGTTGCGCTACGAGACGGCGGGTGTCGGTGCGCAGGGCGTGGTCTGCAGGGGTGCGGTCGGCGTGCAGGACACGGACCGGACGAGTCGAGCCGGTGGCAGCGAGGTGTTCGAGCATGGCGACCATGGGGGTGCAGCCGATGCCGGCGGACACCAGCACGAGGGGGGTGTCGGCGTCGTCGAGCACGACGTCTCCGAACGGGGCCGACAGGGTAAGTTCGCCGCCGGTCAGAACGGTACGGTGCAGTTGGTTGGAGACCTCGCCCTCCGGGGCCTCGGCAACGCTCGCCACCCGCTTGACGGTGATACGCCGCAGCCGGTCGTCCGGAGCGTTGGACAGGCTGTACTGGCGGGTCTGGTGGATGCCGTCGGGCATGAGCACGCGGACGCTGACGTACTGGCCGGCGCGGGCCGGCGGCACGGGGCCGGCGTCTGCCGGGCGCAGCAGGAAGGATGCAACGTCCGCGGTCTCCTCCCGCCGCTCCACCACGGTCCACTGCCGCCACGGGTGCCGGGGATCGACCTGGGCTTCCTGGTAGAGCCGCGCCTCCTGGGCGATGAGAGCACCGGCCATCAGCCAGTACACCTCGTCCCAGGCACCGGCCACCTCCGGTGCGACCGCCTCCCCGAGCACATCGCCGATCGCACGGAACAGGTACTTGTGGACGATCGTGTACTGGTCCTCGGTGACGCCGAGCGCGGCGTGCTTGTGGGCGATCCGGGCAAGCAGCGCGTCGGGGCGGGTGTCGGGGTCGGCCAGCAGCGCCTGGGCGAAGGACGCGATGGACCCGGCCAGGGCCCGTCGCTGCTCGCCACTGGCTTGGTTGCCGCGGTTGAACAGCCCGTCCAGCAGCTCGGGCTGCTCAGCGAACATGGTGCCGTAGAAACGTGCCGTGATCTCGTCCAGCGCCCCGCCGACGGCGGGCAGGGTGGCGCGAATGACAGCGGCCGATTCGGGCGAAAGCATGGCTCTCCTTTGGAACGCGGGCACATATAGGGACGGCGCTCACCGTCACCGCCGGGGTCCGTGAGGCGGATCCGACCGGCACATCGATCGTGTCGGTGAGGCCGTGGTCTCACATAGGGCCGAACTTCCCTGAGGACGGGGCCCGTCGGGCCGATCCGGCGTGAAGCCTGTCACTGCTTCCAGGTGGGCCGACACTGAGCCCGGCTTCAGGGAAGCCGGGCCCGGCTTCCCCGAGCGGGGTCACCCGAGACGGGAGGGAGTAAACCCTTGCAGTCCCGTACGCGCGGGCGACGGAAGGCTGTCGCACCGGGGTATCACCCATGGGGCGGCGTCACAGGAATTGCAGTGCAGCTCAGGACAGTGCGGCCTTGAGTGCGGCGAAGGCCGTCTTCGGGTCGGCGAGGGCGTGGTAGATGCCGGGGATCTCGCGCTCGTTGAGGCCGAGCAGTCCGTAGACGGCGTGCATGGCGCCGCGGACGGAGTATTCAACGGTGAAGACCACGTCCTCCGGAATCTCGGTGAACTGGCCGAGGAAGGCGAAGTTCGCCGCTCCCCGCGGAATGACCTGCGGTCGGTCATGCGTGGTACGCGGGGCGAACTGGCTGGTGATGTACGGCATCATCACCGGGATCACCGTCGTGGACGCCGCGAGCTGATCCTCGAGGTCGGACATGCCGAGATGGCCGAGGAGTTCGGTGAGGATCTCCCGACCGGTTGCCCGGGCCATCGGCTTGCCGATGAAGTCGCCCTCCTTGTCGACGAACAGGCCATAGCCCCACAGGGTGTAGACGTCCTCCGGCTGGCCGTCGAAGTGCGGGGGGTGGGGCACCACGATCGACATCAGCCAGTTGGAGTCCTTGAACGTCATCAACGCGCCCGTGCCGGGGAGGTTGCCGGACAGCTCCTCGATGCGGTGCAGGAGCAGGGGGCTGCGCATAGTGAGGGTGAAGGACTCCCACTTGGCCTCGTCCACATTGCCGTTGAAGGCAGTGGGACGTCCGAAGTCGTCGGCCTTGGACGCGATGGTCTCCCACAGTCGCCAGCCGCCGTCCTGCTTGCTGCGGTACAGCTCGGGCACGGTGTCGTCGCTGCCGTAGGCGGCGTCGGCAGTCATCGATCCCAGCGTGAGGAACGCGTAGTCCTCGTCGGTGAGCTCGAATGTGTCGCCTTCCCCAGCACGGTCGAGGTGCAGGCGCCGCACGCGCCGAGTGCCGTCGTCCTCGGTGATGAAGTCCACATCGGTGACCCGTACACCGTGCTCAATGTGGACGCCGAGGTTCTCCAGCCAGGCCCGCAGCGGGCGGATGATCGAGTCGTACTGGTTGAGCCGGGTGCGGCGCACCCCCGCCAGGGTGTGCATGCGCGGGAACTCCTGCATGAAGCGCAGGAAGTAGCGCTTGAGCTCGATGGCACTGTGCCAGTTCTGGAAGGCGAACGTGGTGCGCCACATCGCCCAGAAGTTGGTCTCGAAGAAGTGCGGGGAGAAGAAGTCCTCGATGCGGCGGGCGCCGATCACCGCTTCGGGCAGCACCAGCAGGCGGGTCAGCTCCAGGCGGTCCCGGGCATCCAGGCCGTAGTCGGCGGCGTCCAGGATAGTGGCGCCCTTGCCGATCAGGCGGGCTTTGGCGTCGGTGGGCCACTTGGCGTTGAACGTCTGGATCTCCTCGCGTACCGTCACCGTCTCGTCGGTCAGGGTGGGAATGGTTTCCAGGAGGTTCCACAGGCAGGTGTACGCCTCCTCCTCCAGCATCCGCCCACCCCGGGTGACGTAGCCGGCGGGCTCGCCGCTGCCGTCCATCGAGCCGCCGGCAACGGGGAGCTCCTCCAGGATGCGGATGTTCTCGCCAGAGAAGTGGCCATCGCGGATGAGGAAGGCGGCCGCCGCGAGCGAGGCGATGCCGCCGCCGACGAGGTAGGCGCGGGACTGCTGGGCGTCTGTCATGACGTCCTCCGTTTCTGCCGCCCAGGCCCCCGGGCGGCCGACAGTGGTCAAGGCCCGTGCGGCGGGGCGCCATCTGTGATGAGGCTGCGTTGTGCGCACGGCGCGGCGTCGGCGGGATGGCGACCGGCGCCTGTAACCGTCAGTCAACTCGGGGGGAAGCAGTGCGGGCAGGGGCCGGATGTCCCTGATCAGGCGCCGATGGGCCCAGCCCGGGCACCGTGCCACACGCAGGCATACGACTCACCCGACGCACGCACCTAGGCATCGACCGCCCGGCGTGGGCCCTGCCATCAGCCCTCGCCCAGGCCTGTGTCGCAGAGACCTCGGCGGTAAGGACCTCGGCCGTCTCCTCTCCTGCTGAACGATGTCCAGAACATCGCGAACCGGACGGCGGGGCGTGGAGACCCTGGGGCCCGTAGCCCAGGCGCAGCACCATCTGGACGTGGCCGCTGCCCTCCGCCGGATCACGGGCCAGCAGGCAGGTCCGGATTCTACAAAGCGTGGGAGGTCAGCGAGGGGCAAGCCCGGCGAGGGTCGCCTCCAACAGGACGCGTTCCAGTGCCCGGCCCGCGCGCAGCCAGTCGATGGGGGTGTCGCCCGGTGTGCTGAGCAGGGCCAGGTGCTGGTTCTCCTCGAAGGCGGTGGTGCCACGGTCGATCACCGGACGGCGGCCGGCGAAGTCACGCAGCGGGGTCTTGCCGTCTCTCATCCGCGGCCCGAACGCGTACTCGGGGACGCCGTCGGTGGCGATATCCGCCTCCGGACCGAGTCGGGTCCAGTGTTGATGCCACGCATGGAGGCGCGCATCGCCGCTAAGGCGGCGCAGCACCGCATCCACGGGGGTCGGGTCGCCCGCGGTGAACAGCTGGGGCGAGGTAGTCGACGGGGATGCGCAGCGCGTCGACGGCGGCGAACAGGTTGCGGTGGTCCTCGGCGTCCTCGCCGGTGTCGCGCACGGCGTCGACGACCGGGGACAGCGGCGGGATGTACCGGACCATGGGCAGGGTGCGGTACTCCGGGTGCAGCGGCAGCGCCACCTTGAACGTGTTGATCAGCGCATGGACCGGGGAGCGCTGGGCGGCCTCGATCCAGTCCCTCGGGATGCCCGCCTTCTCCGTCTCCCGCACGACCGGGGGGTCGTTGGGGTCGAGGAAGACGCCACGCTGGGCTTCGTACAGATCGGTCGTTCGGGGTGGAGGCGGCCTCCAGCACCTTGTCGGCGTCGTAGAGGACGAGCCCGATGTAGCGCAGCCGGCCCACGCAGGTCTCGGAGCAGACGATGGGCGGGCCGACCTCGACGCGGGGGAAGCAGAAGGTGCACTTCTCGGGGTGGTCGCCGCCCGCTCGACCCGTCCCGCGGCGGGCCGATCGGCTGCCACACCTGAGTCGTCGTCCTGCACGCTGACCTTGGCCGCGTGGTGGTGCCGGACATCGCGAGGATCGCCTCGCAGGCGTGCACGTCGCGGGCGATCGACGGCCGTCCTTCGGCGGCCCCGCCATGCACGGTGCCGTTCTTGTGCCGCAGGTACTCCAGCTCGCGCTCCAGCCCCAGGCTGTCCAGCACCGGGCCGAGGGCGCCCATCTTGTCGGCGATCGCGCCATAGTCACGCTCGACCGTGATCAGCTTGGGCATGGTGCGGCCGGGCACCGGCTCGCACTCCCCCGCCTTCCAGTCGCGGACCTGGCCGGGCGGATTGGCCAGCTCGTCCTGCGTGTCATGCAGCAGCGGCGCGGCCACCACGTCCTTGCGCACCCCGAGATGATCGGCGGCCTGGCGGCTGAACTCCTTCGCGATCGCGCGGAAGTCCCAGTCGGTGCGGGTCTGCCACGGCAATGAGCGGTCAGGCAGCGGGCGGGGGCAGGGCACTGCCCGCCTCTACGCGCACCTTCTCGACCGCTTCCCACTCCTCGGTGCCGAGGCCAGCGAGCGCGGCCGGGAAGACGCCGTCCTGCTCCTTGAGGATGTGGTTGCGCAGCATCGCCATCGCCTCCATCAGGCGGTCCGGCCGGGTGGGATCCGAGGGCGTGACGCCGTCGGCGGCCTCGGCCAGGACCGACTCGATGCGGCGGTGCTCGGCCTCCAAGGCGGCGATCTGCTCGGGGAAGTCGGCGGCCATCGGGGAACAGGCCGTGCTCCTCGACGCGGGTGTGAGGGTCGAGCACGGTGGTGATCTCGTGGGCGATGTCGCCATCCGGGCCACGTCACCGTTGTCGTGGGCGGGGCGGAGCTGGCTTATCAGGCGGACGACCTCGTCGTGCTCGCGGGTCAGCTCGTCGATGGATGCCAGGGACTGGCAGCCGCAGTACTCGCACATCGAGGTTTCTCCTTGCCTGTTCGTTGCTCGTTGTCAGCCGCGTGGTCTCACGCCTCACGCCGTGGTGTGCGCCCTGTGGTGCCGCTGTCCAGGGCCTGTGCGCGGAGCCCGGTCGCCGCCCTGGACGGCGGAGCGGACACCGGTGAGGGTGAAGCCCAGCGCTGCGGCGGCCACGATCGCCAGGAGTACGAGGCCGGTCGCGTACGTCCCGTACTCGCCGTAGAGCGAGCCCATCACCAGGGGCGGTACGAAGCCGCCCAGTCCGCCCGCGGCGCCGACGACTCCGGCAACGGAGCCGACTTTGTTCGCCGGGGTCAGCAGGGCCACCAGGGCGAAGGTCGCACCGCTGCCCGCGCCGAGCGCGCCGGCCATGGCCAGCAACGCGATGGTGCCAACCGGGGCCAGCGACGGGGTGAAGGATTGCACCACCGCTCCCACAGCCACCACGGCCAGCGATGCGGCCAGCACCCGGACCGGGCCGATGCGGTCCGACAGCCAGCCGCCGACCGGGCGCATCGCCACCGCCAGCAGCACGAAGCCGGCCATGCGGTTCGCGGCGTCCGCCTGGGCGAGGCCGTAGCCGGTCTTGAGGTAGGTGGGCAGGTAGACGGAGAAGGCGACGTAGCCGCCGAAAGCCACCGCGTACAGGGCGGACGCCTGCCAGGTGATGCCCAGCTTGAACGTGGCCGCCAGGCGGCGGGGCAGGGGCTCGGTCGGCGTCGTGCGGCCGGGGGCGTCGCGCAGCAGGAGGCCGGCGGCCACGGCGTAGCCGGCGAGCACTACGGCGGTGATCAGGAAGGTGGTGGACATGCTGTGCGCGTTGACCAGCTTCACGGTGGTCAGGGCGCTGATCGCGGTGCCGCCCATACCGGCACCGAAGATGCCGATGGCCAGCCCGCGTCGTGCGGGCGGGAACCAGGCGTTCACGAACGGCACGCCGACGGCGAAGGCGGTGCCGCCGATGCCGAGGAAGAACCCGCCGACCAGGAGCGCGGCGAGCGAGGAATGCCCGGCCAGACCCAGATAGAGGACCGGCACGATGGTGGCCGCGGACACGATCGGGAACATGATCCGGCCGCCGAACCGGTCGGTCAGCGCGCCCACCGGGATGCGACCGAGGGAGCCGACCACGACCGGTACCGCCACCAGCAGCGACTGCTGGAACGAAGACAAGTCGAGGGAGTCCTTGAACCGCGGACCGAGCGGGCTCAGCAGCGCCCACGCCCAGAAGTTGACGGCGAACCCGATGGTGGCCAGGGCCAGCATCAGCCAGGCCCGGCCTGGCACCGGCGCACCCGAGACCGGCCTCTCGTTCTCCGTTGCCGTCGGCTGGACCATGGTGTCCGTCCCTTCACTCTCACGTTGGTTCGGCGCCGTGGGGTCGTATGGGAACCGCACGTTCCTTGCCCCAGATCGAACGCCTCGCAGCCACTGTTCGCATCCGGGCGCCCGGGCGACATGGGCCAAGAGTCCCGATGGCCAGGTAAACGGTCCTCAAGGTCAGATCCGCCTCCGCACCCTCTTGAAACCGTGCCCTGGCGCTCTCGCGACTCCTTCGACTGCGCGGCTGCACAAGAGAGGGCCAACCGGCCCTGCCCCTGTCCCGGCGCTCACAGGGACGCTGACCCGATGTCCCCGAATGAGCGTTGCGGTGTTGACGCCGGCCAGCCGGGCGTTGCTCCACCGCCGGTCGGGCAGTTGGGCGTGGAGCATGGCGATGGCGAAGTGCTCGCTCCACACCACGATGGCGGTGGTGGCGGTGCCAAGCAGGAACAGGTGGATGGCCAGCCAGCGGGCGACCGGCAGTGTCTGCTGGATGCTCGCCGCCAGCAGTGCGGGCACCACCCAGGCCGCTACCAGGACGTGGGCGGCCAGGTGCCGACTGCGCAGGCCGGACGCCTTGAACCTGCCGGGTGGACGGCCACCGCCCACGGCCGGGTCATCGGCCTTGCTGTACACGGTGCTCCTTGCCGCTCGGGGCAGCGGTGGGACGGGGGCGAGCGGCTGGTTCCTCGTGTCGCCGTCGGACAGCAGCGTGGCCAGTTCCCGCTGGTGCGGGAAGGAAGGAAGGTCGTCAGCGGGGCGGCGGGCCGGGCGACGCCGTGAGCGGCATCGCCTGTGAGGGCGAGCAGGAGGGCCCGGTCGACTTCGAGGTCGATGCCCAGGGCGGCCTGCAGGGCGGCCGTCCATTCCTTCAGTACGTCGTCCGTGGTCCTCGTTCTTCTTCATCCGTATGACCGGTGATCGGCCTTGTGCGGAGTGCGGTGGCCGATCACAGCAGGCTGCTCCAGTACGGCCAGAAGCGGGTGAGGACGAGCAGCGCGATCACCCCGTACCAGGCGACCAGCAGCATCCAGTGCGTGTCCCGGATGACCTCCAGTACTGCCCGGGGCACGGGGACGAGCCCCCTGTCCAGGCTGTGCAGGGTGAGGAACCAGAACAGAGCGATGGTGACGGTCCATACGACAGCGCAGTAGGGGCAGATCTTGCCCAGCTCGTAGAGCGACTGTCCGATCAGCCAGTGGACGAAAACCACCCCGACCAGTGCCCCGGCGTCGAGCGCGAGCCACAGCCGGCGGTGCAGATGGGCGCCGCAGAGCACAGCGGCGCCCAGTGCGGTCACGGCGGCGAAGGCGCCCAGTCCGAGCAGCATGTTGGGGAAGCCGAACAGGTGTCCCTCGAGGCTGGACATGACGCTGCCGCAACTCACGACGGGACTGATGTTGCACGGCGGTTGATAGGAGGGGTCGCGAAGGAGCCGCCAGTCGTCCACAGTCAGCTCAAAGGAGGCGAGCCAGCCGACAATCCCGGTCAGGAGCATGACCAGGCCCGTTCGGCGGCTCGCGCCCACGGCGTGCGTGCGCCGGGCGCTCGTGGCGTCCGGAGCGAGCGCGGGTCCGTGACTCATGCCGCTCGCCGGGGTCCAGAGGCCGACCTTGGCCGGCCCCCTGCCGTCGGGGCTTCGGCCGGTGTGGCCCGTCGCCGGTAGACCAGATCCGGCCGGGCCAGGTAGCCGACCGGGGCGCTCCACACGTGGACGAGGCGGGTGAAGGGCCAGGCGGCGAAGAGCAGGCAGGCGCTGAGGGCGTGCAGTTGGAACAGCAGCGGTGCCCCGGCGATCGCCTCGGGGTGCGGATGGAGGGCGAAGATGCCGCGGAACCAGACGGAGACGGTCTCGCGGTAGTCGTAGCCGCCGCCGAAGATGTTGTGCACAGCGGTGGCGCTGAAGCCCAGCAGGACCGTGAGGGACAGGAGGGGGAAGAGCACCTTGTCGCTGCGGTCGGTGGTGAGGCGGATCCGGCGGGCGAGCAGGCGACGGGCGCACAGCATGCCCAGGCCGGTGACCATGGCGACCCCGGCGACGGAGCCCAGGGCGACGGCTGTGGTGTGGTACGCGTGCTCGCTGATGCCGGCTGCCTCGGTCCAGGACGCGGGCACCGCCAGGCCCACCACGTGTCCGGCGATCACGGCGAAGGCGCCCAAGTGGAACAGCGGACTGCCCCAGCGCAGCCACCGGTGCTCCAGCAGTTGACTGGTGCGGGATGTCCAGCCGAACTGGTTCTGCCGGTAGCGCCAGACGTGCCCGACCACGAACACGGCGAGGCAGATGTAGGGGAAGGCGACCCACAGCAGCAGATCGGCGCCGCTCGCCGGGGCGGCGGCCAAGAGGGAGAGCGGGGCGTTCATCGGGGACTCTCCGTACGGCTGGTCGGGGCGGGTGACACACAGGTCGGCGGGGCGGGCGCCGGCGGCACGAAGGTGCCCGGTGGGGCGAACTCGCCGTCCCCGTAGGACCCGTAGGGGTCGAGGCCGACGTCCTCGTTCGGCGGCCCCTCGGCCACGAGCTGGGCGACTGCCGCGCGGTCGGCCTCGGTGGGTGGTGGCAGCAAGGTGAGCAGCGTGGCCAGGACGTGCCGGTAGGGGGATTCGGCGTCGGTCAGGGCGCGGTGGATCAGTTCCAGTCCGCGCCGGTGCTGGCGCAGCGGTGCCTCGCCTCCTCCCGGACCCGCCAGGGCGGCGAACTCCAGCACGACCGGGAGGTGGTCCGGCAGTTCTCCGCCGTCGGTGTCCCAGCCGACCGCCCGGTAGCGCTGGTTCAGAGTGAGCAGGGCCATCCCCCGGCGGCGGGTGTCGCCGTGCAGGTAGTAGGTGAGGTACAGGCTGCTCTTGCGGCGCAGATCGAACATCTCGACGTAGTGCCGCTCCAGCTCCTCGGGATCCTGCGCGGCGAACCAGTCGGTGAACCGTGCCAGGTGTTGCGCCGCGGGCGTGACCGGCAGCGCCTCCACCACAGTGGTCAGCTCCGTCCGGGCAGCGGTCAGTTCTGCGTCCGGGTACTGCAGGAGCAGCGACACGAGCCGCAGTATCAGCGCTCGGCCCGCCGTCTCCTCGGGGGTGAGCCGGGCCGGGCGGCGTACGGCCGCCCGGACACGGGTGCGGACGAGAGCGGGAATCGTTGCGGGCAGCGGGCTCACGGACGTCCTCCGGCAGTGGTGGTGCGGCGCAGGGTGGGAATGCCGAGCATGACCTTGCGGGGCTCGGCGTCGCCCGAGGATTCGACCGGGCAGCGGTTCTCTGTCGCAGTCAACGCGGCGGCGTCCTCCTTGTGCGCGGCCGGGACGACGTAGCGGTCCTTGTACTTGGCGACGGCCAGCAGCCGGTGCAGATCCTCCGCCTCACGGGCGGTCAGGCCGACGGCCTTCAGCACCGCCTCGTCGCCGTCCTCACCGAGGGTGCGCTCCCGCATGAACGAGCGCAGCGCGGTGAGTTTCATCAGCACACCGGCGACGACGTCGGCGTCCCCGGCGGTGAACAGCTCTGCCAGGTACTCCAACGGGATGCGCAGCCGGGTGACGGCGGCGAACACGTGGTCGGGGTCGTCCTGGTTACCGCCGGCCGCGTCGACGGCGTCGAGGACGGGGGACAGCGGCGGCACGTACCAGACCATGGGCATCGTCCGGTACTCCGGGTGCAGCGGCAGCGCCACCTTGTAGCGCATGGCCAGGTCGTACACCGGTGAGCGGCGGGCGGCGTCCAGCCAGTCCTCGGGGATGCAGGAGGCGCGGGCGGCAGCGATCACCTCGGGGTCGTGCGGGTCCAGGAAGACGCCGCGCTGGGCGTCCAGCAGGTGCTGCTCGTTGGGGGTGGCCGCGGCCTCGCCCACTTTGTCGGCGTCGTAGAGCAGCAGTCCGAGGTAGCGCAGGCGGCCGACGCAGGTCTCCGAGCAGACGGTGGGCTGTCCGGCTTCGATGCGCGGGAAGCAGAAGGTGCACTTCTCGGCCTTGCCGGTGGCGTGGTTGACGTACACCTTCTTGTACGGGCATGCCGTCACGCACATCCGCCAGCCGCGGCAGCGGTCCTGGTCGACCAGGACGATGCCGTCCTCGACCCGCTTGTACATCGCCCCGGACGGGCAGGCGGATACACAGGCGGGATTGAGGCAGTGCTCGCAAAGCCTCGGCAGGTGGAAGAGGAAGGTCTGCTCGAACTCGAACTTGACCTTCTGTGCCCACTCACCGGTGAGGTTGGGGTCACCGCCGGCGTTCTCGGGCGCGCCGCCGAGGCCGTCCTCCCAGTTGGCGCCCCAGGTGATGGCGGTGGGCTTGCCGGTCAGGACCGAGCGCGGGCGGGCGACGGGGATGTCCTTCTGGGCGGGGGCGTTGACGAGGTTGTCGTAGTCGTAGGTGACCGGCTCGTAGTAGTCCTCGATGGAGGGGAGGTCCGGGTTGGAGAAGAGGGACAGCAGGCGCTTGATGCGGCCGCCCGAGCGCAGGACGAGACGTCCGCGCTTGTCGAGCATCCAGCCGCCCTTCCACTGCTCCTGGTCCTCGTAGCGGCGGGGGTAGCCGACGCCGGGCTTGGTCTCGACGTTGTTGAACCAGGCGTACTCGACGCCGGTGCGGTTGGTCCACGTCTGCTTGCAGGTGACCGAGCAGGTGTGGCAGCCGATGCACTTGTCGAGGTTCATCACCATCGCGATCTGTGCCATGACGCGCATGTCAGTACTCCACTTGCTGGCTGCGGCGGCGGATGACGGTGACTTCGTCGCGCTGGTTGCCGGTGGGGCCGTAGTAGTTGAAGGCGTAGGTGAACTGGGCGTAGCCGCCGGCGAGGTGGGTGGGCTTGAGCAGCAGCCGGGTCAGCGAGTTGTGGATGCCGCCCCGCTTGCCGCTGACCTCGGTCTTCGGCACGTTCACGTTGCGGTCCTGGGCGTGGTACATGTACACCGTGCCCTCGGGCATGCGGTGGGTGACCACGGCGCGGGCGGCGACG
Source organism: Streptomyces sp. NPDC050448 (assembly GCF_040655295.1). NCBI lineage: Bacteria > Bacillati > Actinomycetota > Actinomycetes > Kitasatosporales > Streptomycetaceae > Streptomyces > Streptomyces sp. NPDC050448. Next base: position 31,265 of record NZ_JBFAJR010000033.1, read on the forward strand.
ACGCCGTTGCGGTTGTAGGCCTCGATCCACTCGTTGTCCTTCACACCGATCTTCTCGGCGTCGGCGGTGGACATCCAGATCGTGGGTCCGCCGCGGGACAGGTCGAGCATGTACTTGTTGTCCTGGTAGTTCGAGTGGATGGACCACTTCGAGTGCGGCGTCAGGTAGCGGACCGCGACCTCCGCCCGGCCGTCCTCACGTAGATGCTCGTCGCCGTAGTGCCGGGACGTGTTCAACGGTGGCCGGTATACGGGTAGTTGCTCGCCGAGTTCGGCCATCCAGTCGTGCTGGACGAAGAAGTGCTGACGGCCGGTGAGGGTGTGCCAGGGCTTCTTGTGCTCGGTGTTGATGACGAACGGGGAGTAGCGACGCCCACCGGTCTCCGAGCCCGACCACTCGTAGGAGGTGATGACCGACCGGGGCTGGGTACGGGTGTCGGCGAAGGTGATCCGTTCCGCCTGCCGTTCGGAGGCGAGTTCCACCAGCCCCTCGCTGCCGGTCTGCCGCTCCAGCTCCTTGAAGCCCTCGGTGGCCAGGCGGCCGTTGGTGGTGCCGGACAGGGCGAGGATCGCCTCGCACATGTCGGACGCGGTGGCCAGCGACGGACGGCCGGCGGCCACCCCGTCGCGGACGGTGCCGCAGCGATGGCGCAGTTCGTCAATCTCCTGGTTCGGGTGAACGGTGACGCCCTTGGTGGTGGTGCCGAGGGTGTCGAGCAGCGGGCCGACCGCTCGCATCTTCTGCGCGATGGCGGCGTAGTCCCGCTCGATGGTGACGAGCTTGGGCATGGTCCGCCCCGGGATCGGGTCGCACTCCCCGGCCTTCCAGTCCCGTACGACGCCGCCGGGCTGGGCGAGCTCGTCGGGAGTGTCGTGCTGGAGCGGTACGGCCAGTACGTCGGTGCGGGTGCCCAGGTGCTCGGCGGCCAGGTCGCTGAACTTGTCTGCGATGGTGAGGAAGGTGTCGTAGTCGGTGCGGGCCTGCCAGGGCGGGGCGATGGCGGGGGTGAAGGCGTGCACGAAGGGGTGCATGTCCGTGCTGGACAGGTCGTCCTTCTCGTACCAGGTGGCGGCCGGCAGGACGACGTCGGAGAGCAGGCTGGTGGAGGTCATCCGGAAGTCCATGGTGACCAGCAGGTCGAGTTTGCCCTCGGGGGCCTCCTCATGCCAGACGACTTCCTTCGGGCGCCCTTCGGGCGGGGTCTCCCGGGAGCGGACGGCGTCGTCGGCGCCGAGCAGGTGGCGCAGGAAGTACTCGTTGCCCTTGCCGGAGGAGCCGAGGAGGTTGGCTCGCCAGACGGTCAGCACGCGGGGAAAGTTGGCCGGGTTGTCGGGGTCCTCGACCGCGAACTTCAGCCGGTTCGCCTTGAGTTCGTCGACGATGTGCTCGGCGACCGGACGTCCTTGGGCTGCCGCCTGGTCGGTCAGGTCGAGTGGGTTGCGGTCGAAGCCGGGGTGGCCGGGCGTCCAGCCGAGCCGCACCGCCTGGGCGAGGGAGTCCGCGAACGCCTTGCCCTTGAAGCGGCCCTCACCGAGCGGTGAGGCCAGTTCGTCGGGCCCGAACGCCTCGTAGCGCCACTGGTCGGTGTTCAGGTACCAGTACGAGGTGCCGGCCATGTGCCGGGTGGGCCGCTGCCAGTCGAAGGCGAACGACAGGTGCTGCTGCCCGGTGACCGGACGGACCTTCTCCTGGCCGACGTAGTGAGCCCAGCCGCCGCCGTTGACACCCTGGCAGCCGGTCATGGTCGTCAGCGCCAGGAACGCCCGGTAGATGGTGTCGGAGTGGAACCAGTGGTTGGTGCCCGCACCCATCGCGATCATCGAACGGCCCTGGGTGCGCTCGGCGTTGCGGGCGAACTCCCGGGCGATCCGGGCCGCCTGTTCGGCCGGCACCGAGGTGATCGTCTCCTGCCAGGCTGGCGTGTAGGGCTCGCTCGCGTCCTCGTAGGACGCCGGCCAGTCGCCCGGCAGGCCTGGTCGCTGCACCCCGTACTGGGCGAGCATGAGGTCGAACACCGTGGTGACCAGGCGCCCGCCGATCCGCCGCACGGGCACCCCGCGCACCATCACCGAGCCGCCCTCCGTGGGACCCTCGTCAAAGCGGGGCAGCGCGACCTCGGCCGTCTCCTCCGCGCTGTCGAGCAGGCTCAACTCGGGTACGGTGTCGCCGAGGTCGAGGTTCCAGCGGCCTTGCTCGCCCGTGCCCCAGCGGAAGCCGAGCGAGCCGTTCGGCACGACCGGTTCGCCGGTGGCCGCGTCGAGGAGAACGGTCTTGGACTCCGCGTGCTCCGTGTCGTGTCCGAGATCGGCGGCGGTCAGGAACCCGTCCGGGACCAGGCCCCTCTCGACGTGCTCGCGCAGGGACACCAGGAACGGCGCGTCGGTGAACTTGCGCAGGTAGTCCTGGAAGTACGGCACCTCGCGATCGATGAGGAACTCGCGCAGGATCACGTGGCCCATGGCCATCGCCAGCGCCCCGTCGGTGCCCGGGTGCGGAGCGAGCCACTCGTCTGCGTGCTTGACGTTGTCGGCGTAGTCGGGACTCACCGCGACGACCTTGGTGCCGTTGTAGCGGGTCTCGGTGAGGAAGTGCGCGTCCGGAGTACGGGTGACCGGGATGTTGGAGCCCCACATGATGAGATAGCCGGCGTTCCACCAGTCGGCCGCCTCGGGGACGTCGGTCTGGTCGCCGAAGACCTGCGGGGAGGCGATCGGCAGGTCGGCGTACCAGTCGTAGAACGACAGCAGGGTGCCGCCGATCAGCGACACGAACCGGGAGCCGGCGGCGAAGGACGCCATAGACATCGCCGGGATCGGGGAGAAGCCGGCGACGCGGTCCGGGCCATATGCCTTGATGGTGTGCACGTGGGCAGCGGCGACCAGCTCGGTCACCTCGTCCCAGTCGGCCCGCACCAGGCCGCCCTTGCCGCGGGCCCGCTTGTAGGCGCGGGCCTTGGCCGGGTCGCCGGTGATCTCGGCCCAGGCCGCGACCGGGTCGCCGAGCCGCTTGCGGGCCTCGCGCCACAGCTTCAGCAGGGTGCCGCGCACGTAGGGGTAACGGACCCGGCTGGGCGAGTAGGTGTACCAGGAGAACGACGCACCACGCGGGCAGCCGCGCGGCTCGTACTCGGGGCAATCCGCACCGATCGACGGATAGTCGGTGGCCTGGTGCTCCCAGGTGATGATGCCGTCCTTGACGTACACCATCCACGAACAGGAGCCAGTGCAGTTCACCCCGTGCGTGGAGCGCACCACCTTGTCGTGGGCCCAGCGGTCGCGGTAGAAGCCCTCCCACTTACCGTTGTTCTCGCCGAACACGGCGCGCCCGTCGGCCGACACTTCACGGCGGGTGAGCAGCCTGCGGGCGGCCAGCGGCCAGCCTTCACCAGCGCTCGACGCCTGAGGCCGTGCGTTCTGATCGTTCTCCATGGCTGGGAACGCTAGGTGGTGCGAGCCCTGGTGCACGTGGGGCTTGAGGCCCCGGCCGGGTGGCCTTCCGGCCCAGTCCGGGCAGGCGCAATAGGGCCCGATGGTCCCGGCACCGGGGCCTGGTCGGCAGGGGGCGGCCGGGTAGGCCCGGAGTTGCATCCTGGGCATTGATCGAGCCGCAGATGCCCTCTGTCCGTACAACCGCATCGCGTACTGACTGCGGCCATTGCCCCGTCCCCGGCCGCCCCAGACGCAGTGTGCATGGAGCGCGTGTCGCCCGGTTCGGTCGTGCGTCCGGCCGCTTCGCGCGGCCGGACGCGGCATCCGCCCTGCCTCGCGCCGGCACCCGGCAATACCGTCGTCACCCGCACCGGTCGGCCACGCCGCCTGCCGCCCTGGAGACAGCGTCATGAGGGTGCTCACCCTCGCGTCGGCCCCTGAGGGCGCCGCGGCCGTCGCCGCCGCCGAAGCGCATCACGGCCGTCTGGCCCGGGAACTGGCCGGACGGGCGAAGATGCAGCTCACCGCTATGAACACCGACCTGCGCGCCGCCGAGCAGATGCACGCCGCCCTCGTCGCCTTCTGCGACCGATCGCTGCTGCCGCACGCCGCCGCCCAGGAGGCCGCGATCTACCCCACCGCCCACAGCATGCCCGAGGCCCGCCTGCTCATCGACAGCCTGATCGCCGAACACCGCTGCCTCACCGCCCTTGTCGATGCCCTGCGCGCCGCGCCCACCCCGGCGGGCGCGGCGGCCGACGCCCGGGCCCTGCAGGTCCTCTTCGAGGAACACACCGCCAAGGAGAACGGCCTCGTGCTGCCCCTCCTGGCCATGGCACCCGGCGTCTCCCTGGCCAGCCTGATCGCCGACCAGCACGACCGGCTCGCCCAAGACCGCCCGGCCGACGCAGCTTGCCTCTGCCTCCTGGCGCCCTCAGTCCTCCCTACCGGCTTAGATGGCGGTGCCGTTGAAGGGGAGACGATGGCCGCGCAGGGCCGGCAGTACGGGTCAGCTCTCCTCGGGCAGCCTGCACCACCAGGTGGTCACCATGGCGGCCGCGATCAGGGACTCGTACGCCTCCGGGTCATCGTGCCTACTTGGCCGGCCGCGCGCCGACCGGCCGCAGCGCGGTGAGCAGGGTGAGTGCCAGTGCGGCAAACAGCAGGCCCAGCGCCGTCATGGTGGTGGCCTGCCCGGCGGATGCGTCGGGTACGTCGCGGATCCAGGCGCTGACCGCCATGGCTCCGACGGCCGGGCCGATCAGTGCCAACCACGCGGACAGGGTGAGGGCCGTCTTGCGGGCCCAGACGGTGCCGCGCCGCACACCGGCCGCGGCGGCGATGGCGGCGGGAAGGCCCACTCCCAGGTCCAGCAGGGCGATCGCCCAGAAGTAGCCGGGCGCCTCCTGGTAGTCCGCGGCGGATGGATGCGCCCCGGCGACGTCGATGATGGCAGGCACGTATCGCGCGAAGGTCGCTACGGCGAGGAGGGGGATCAGCACGCCGCCAGTGATTCGCTCCCGCCGACCGGGCGGCGCCCAGGCAGCCGGGTCCATCTGCCGCCAGGCGAGCACGGCCGTCATCCACCCGAGTACAAACAGGGCGAGTTGAAGCGGGAAGAACGCCTCGCTGTTGCCGTCGTAACGCAGGTACTGCGGCCCCAGAACGTACTGCGGGACCATGTACCCCGTATACACGGCCGGAGCCATGGCCAGCACCGGGCCCAGCGGGCGCCGGCGTAGAACGAGGACGGCGGCGCACACCGTCAGCGGGGCGACAACGGCGAGTGCGAAGACGTCGACTGCCACCAGCTGGCTTATCACCGCCCCGTCGTCCGGGATCGGATAGCCGATCACCTCGGCTCCGGCCGGGCCGAGGAGGGAATTCAGCACCAGCCCCGTCCCCAAGGCCAGCAGCATGCCCCCCAGGAGCCCCGGGCCGGCAACGACACCTGACGGCGGCGAGGTCGGTGCCTCGAAGGCGCCATGTAGGACGGGCCGGTCGGTCATCGTTCATTCTCCTTCCGAGCTGTCTGGAGGCCAGGGTAGGAAGAGACGGCGTGGGTCGGGCAAGGGCTGATGGTCCCGACGGGGGGTCGGGCGGGCGCCGCCGAGCTCGACGTGGGAGCGGGGGTCGAGGATCTTCAGCTCGGCCAGGGGTACCGCGTGAACCGGTCGGGCAACTCCAGCGCGCCATCCGCCCGGTCTTCGACTCCTGGAACGGCGAACGTGCCCGCGTCTGCCGCCGTCGTGAGCCCACCCCCGACGACCTCGGTCCTCGATGCCGAGGTCGGGCGGTTCCTGTCCCGTCGCGAGATGGACCTTGCACGCGTCGGTGGTGACGGTGAGGCCCGGGAAGTCGTACACGTACTTCGGCGGTCTGCCCATCGCGCTCTGCGGTCTCTCACTCGTGGGGGACGACGACCAGCGGGCAGCCGGCGTGGTGGATGGCGGCACGGGTGACGGGGCCGATGTGTGGGAGTGTCGGTCGCTCGGCCAGGCGGCGGCCGACGACGAGCAGGCTCGCGGCGGAGGCGGCCCGGACCAGCGCGGTGGAGGCCTTGCCCTCGACAACGGTCTCCAGGACCTCGGTCTCCGGGTACCTCTCGCGCCACCCCTTCAGGACGGCCGACAGGAACTGCTGCCACTCCTCGGCCCGCTCGGGATCGCTGACCAGACCGATCCCGCCGGGGCCGAGACCGATCGCGGATGGCGGCTGCCAGGCGTGCACGACGCGTAGCCTGGCGTGCCGTTGCCGGGCCATCTCGAACGCGAACTCGATCACTTCGTCGCAGGCATCGGCGAGGTCGATGCCGAGGACCACGTCGCGGTAGCCGGTCCGGGTGGACGGGCTGCCGTCACCGGCCGGGAAGTGCTCGTCCTCGGCCTCCTCCCCTGTGCGTACGAGAACGACGGGACGCGTGGCCTTCGCGGCCACCCCCAGGGCGACCGAGCCGACCAGAAGTCCGGTGAGTCCGCTCAGGCCACGCGAGCCCAGCACCAGCAGCTCCGCTTGCTCGGAGACCTTCAGCAAGGCCGCGGTCGCCGGACCCTCGACCTGCTCGTCGGTGAGGCGTACCTCGGGGGCGGCGGCGCGGATGCGCTCCTCCGCCTGCCGCAGGACGCGCCGCGCCAGATGCCGCTGCGCGGCGTTCGCCGGCTCGCTGTCCGTCTGGCGGGGATGCCAGTTCCAGGCGTGCACCAGTCGCAACGGGCGGTCACGGCGCACGGCCTCGCGGGCCGCCCACTCGGCAGCGGCAAGGCTCCCGGCGGATCCGTCCACTGCGGCGATGACGGGCGAAAACATGGTGCGCACCTCCTGCGCTTCGGTCTGCTGTTGCTACCAGCGTCTTGCTGCGGACACGTGGTGGATATGGGCCGCACGGTCTTCCCCGGGTCCATTCGGCCCCTGCGCCCAGGATGAGGCGGGGCCGACACGGTGGTACGGAGGAGGGTTTCTGCCGGCCAGGGAGGCGGATCGCCGTGGACGGACTGCTCACCGCCCGAGGATCTGGGCGCGGTGTCGATGGTCGTGCTCGGCGTGCCCATGTGGACGACGAGGCCCTCGGCCTCACGACGTCACCCGTGCTCGCCCTCGCCGTCACCGCTGCCTGCCCCGTGGTGCTCGTACCGGACGATCCCTCCCGCGCCGCGGGCCCCATGCCCCGCTCCGTCCGGGACCTGCTCGGGGTGGACGCACGTCGTCCGTCGGACGCGGCCGTCGACTTCGCCTTCGACGCCGCCCGGGTACGAGATGCGCGCATGCATGCCGTGCACGCGTGGGAACTGCCCTCGGAAGCGGCCGAGTTGCCCTTCGCCATTCCGGAAGAGGACCGCGCCGCCCGGGAGGACCACGAGGTGCAGTTGCTGACTGATGCGCTGCGGCCGTAGGGGGCGAAGTACCCGGAAGTGCGGGTGCTGGAGGACGTCGTACGGCTCAGCCCGTCGAGGCCCCGGTCCACCACGCCGCCGACGCTGCGCTCGTGGTCGTCGGGCGGGCCGCCGGCCCGGAACCGGGCATCGCGCAAGACGTGCTGCGTGATGCCCGGCGTCCGGTCGCTGTCGTGCCGTAGCGTCGACGGCCGGCACAGGATCGCGTACCGCTATACGGCCGCCAGCTCGCCCGCAACCCCTGTCGCCCACTCCTCGATCTGTGGCGATCTGCGCTGTGGATCCGTTCGTCGAGCCGTAGGCGACCAGGACCGCGCCGGGCGTGGCGGCTCCCTTCCTCTCACGTTCCTGTCACAGCCGGCGCAGCCAGTCCTCGGCCACGCCGTGCAGTGCCTGCTCGTCGGGCTGGACGTGGCTGTCGTCCAGGCGGTAGGTGAGCTTGTCGACGACGCCGACCACGCCGTCGATCTGGCAGGTCACGGAGATGGCGATCTCCGTCTCGGTCTTGCGTTCCATGTGCCCGGTGAGCGTGACGACGCCCTCGGTGACGGAGATGTCAATGGTGCGGGGCGGAAGCCAGAGTGTGCGGCCCAGGACTTCCTCAAGTACCTCGGTGCGGATGTCCGCATCGGGCCGCAGGAATACCCGGAGCAGGTCGCGCCGGGTGACGATGCCGACGAGCCGGTTCTCCTCGTCGAGCACGGGCAACCGTTCCACGTGCCGCTGGGCCATGGTTCGCGCGGCCTCGACGATGGTGTCGTCCGCGTGGACGGTGACGGGCGGTGCGGTCATCAGCTGGCCGGCGGTGCGAGCCGTCGCCTTCACGGCCTGCTGCCGGGCGCTGCGGGTCAGCGCGGCGAACGGGGCGCGGCGCTTGGGCCGGTACGGGTCAGGGGTGGCCGCCTGGCGCGCCATCAGGTCCGTTTCGGAGAGGACGCCGATGACGCGGTCGTCCTCGTCCACGACCGGCAGTCCGCTGATGCGGTGGTCGGCCAACAGCCTGGCCACCTCCTTGAACGGGGTGCCGCACTGGGCGCGGACGACGTCCGTGGTCATCACGGAGCCGACCTTGTTGTGCTTCATCTCTGGTTCCTCCTCAGCGGAGTCGGCGCAGATAGGGGTCCTGGGCGCTGCGGGGCACCAGACGCACCCGCGCATCGAGCATCGAGACCCCTTCTGCTGTGGCGAGCACGGGGTTGAAGTCGACCTCGGCGAGCTGCGGCAGGTCGGCGGCCATGCGGGACAGGCGCAGGAGCAGCTGCTCCAGGCCTTCGAGGTCGGCCGGCCGACTGCCGTGGGCGCCGAACAGCAGAGGGGCGCAGCGGGGCGTGGTGATCAGGTCGTGGACGTCGTGGTCGGTGAGCGGGGCCAGACGGGCGGCGTGGTCGCCGAGGACCTCGGTCGCGGTGCCGCCGAGCCCGAACAGCACGAGCGGGCCGAAGACCTCGTCCTGGACGACGCCGGCGAACAGTTCGGTGCCGCGCGGCGCGAGCGGCTGCACGACCACGCCCGTGAGCAGTCCCGCGAACCGGGTCTCGAAGTCCCGGAAGGCAGCGCGTACTTGGGCATCGCCCTGGAGGTCGAGGTGCACGGCACGCTGCTCGCTCTTGTGCACCAGTCCCGGCCAGTGGGCCTTCATCACCACTCGGCCGTCCGGGCCGCGCAGCCGCTTGGCGGCGAGGACGGCGTCGTCCTCGGTCTCCGCCCACGCCCACGGGATCTGCGGGATGCCGTAGCAGGCCAGCAGGTCGGCGCAGGTGCGCGGGTCGAGCCAGCCGCCGTCTGGATGCTGGGTCAGGAAGGTCTCGACGGCCTCTTGGGCGCGGGCTGTGTCGATGCCGTCGAGGTCGGGGACGGTGCCCGCGGGCCGGGCGAGCCAAGCTGCGCGGCGGGCGGCGTGGGACAGGGCCCGTGCCGCCGCCTGGGGTTCGGCGTACGACGGGATGGTGCCGCCGGTGGCGGGCAGCAGCCTGACCGGCAGGTCCTGTTCCAGGCGTACGGCGGCAATCGGCTTGGCCCGGTGTCCGGGGGCTCCGGTGAGGGCCCGGACGAGATCGTCGCCGGTCGCCGCGGCGACTGCCGTGGGCACGAGGGCCACCAGAACGGCGTCGATACCCGGGTGGCGCATCAGCCGGTCCAGGCAGTCCGCGAGCTGTTCCTCCGTGACGGCAGCGGTGGCGTCGACAGGATTGCCGACAGCCGCGCCCTGGGGGAGCACGGCGAACAGATCGTCGACCACCTCCGGGGTGAGCGGAGGCAGGACAAGTCCCGCCTCCGCACAGGCATCGGCCGCCAGCACCCCGGCACCGCCCGCGTTGGTGACGATCGCGACGCGACTGCCGGCGGGGAGCGGCTGGGAGTGCATCAGGGCGGCGGTCTCGAGGAGTTCGCCGACCGAGCGGGTGGCGGTGATGCCGGCCTGGGTGAACAGCGCCTGCCTGGTCATCGTGCGGGTGGCCGCGGCGGCGGTGTACGAGGCGGCGGCTCGACGGCTCGCATCGGTGCGGCCCGCGTCGACGGCCAGGACGGGCATGCGGCGGGTCACGCGCCGGGCAGTGCGGGCGAATGCCCGCGGACTGCCGAAGGACTCCAGGTGCAGCAGGGCGAGTTCGGTGCGGCCGTCGCTCTCCCACCACTGGAGCATGTCGTTGCCGCTGACATCGTACTTGTCGCCGAGCGAGGCGAAGGACGAGACGCCGATGCCCAGCCGGGACAATCCGTCGAGCAGGGCGATGCCGACTCCGCCGGACTGCACGGCGACGCCTGCGGTGCCGGGCCGTGGGTGGCCGGCGGCGAACGTGGCATCCAGACACAGGCCGGGCTCGGTGTTGGAGATGCCGAGGCAGTTGGGGCCGACCAGGCGCATGCCGTGGGTGCGGCAGGTGGCCAGCAGTGCCTGTGCCTGCTCGCTGTCGAGTCCGGCGGTGATGACGAGCAGCGCCCGGACACCGGCTTTGCCGCATTCCTCTGCGGTGGCCGGGACCGCGGCGGCGGGGATGGCCACGACCGCCAGGTCGGGGGTCTTGGGCAGGGCGCTGACGGACGGGGAGGACGGCACGCCGAGGATGTGGTTGACGCTCGGGTTCACGGCGAACACACGGTGGGTGTAGCCGCCTGCCTTCAGGTGGTGCAGGATCGCCCGGCCGACCGAGCCGGGTTTGCGTCCGGCGCCCACGACGGCGACCACGTTCGGGCGCAGCAGGGGCTCGAGGCTGGCGACGTCGGCGGTCCGGCCGCGGGCCTCCACGGCGGTCAGGTAGGTGGTGTCGTCCTCGTCGAGCCGGATGGTGCAGCGCACCTCGGGGCCCTCGAAGCGGCGGGCGGTGCGCAGGCCGAGGTCGGCGAAGAGCTGGAGGACCTCGCGGTTCTCGCTGAGTGCGTCGGCGGTGAATGCGGTGATGCCGTCGGCTCGAGCGGTGGAGACCAGGTGCTCGACGAGGAGGGTGCCCACTCCGCGGTGGTGGAGGCCGTCGCAGACCGCGACGGAGATCTCGGCCTCGTGGTTCTCTCCCTCCATGTCGTACTCGGCGATGCCGATCACCCGGCCCTGCGTCTCCGCCAGCAGTGCCCGGTAGCCGGGGCGCGCCGGAGCGCAGGCGCGGTCGGCGGCCAGGGTGCCGGAGCGCCGGCTGACCGAGAAGAACCGCATCCGCAGGCTCTCGGGGGACATCTCCTCGTAGAGTCCCTGCAGTTGGTCGTGGTCGGCCGGGGTCACGGGACGCATGCACACGGTGGTGCCATCTGCGAGCAAGCCGTGAACCGGCGGGTGGTTGAGCACGTCGTCCGTCATCGCGGATCTCCTCCAAGCCTCTTGACGGTTCGAGCACTGTCGTCCGGCACGGTTGTGCCGGCCCTGACCGGGCGCTCTGGGCCGCTTCCTGCCGTATCCGTCAGTCGTCTGCGACCAAGGCGGTGAGGTCCAGGAGCCGGTTGGTGTAGCCCCACTCGTTGTCGTACCAGCCGAAGACCTTGACCAGAGTGCCGTTGGCCTGGGTCAGAGCCGGGTCGAAGACGCAGGAGGCGGGGTCACCGATGACGTCGCGGGAGACGATCGGGGCCTTCGACACCCGCAGGATGCCGTTCAGCGGGCCATCGGCGGCATCGGCGAACGCGGCGTTGACCTCGTCGACCGTGGCCTCGCGGTTCAGCACCACCGCGAGGTCGGTGAGCGAGCCGTCCTCGACCGGCACGCGGACCGCGATGCCGTCGAGGGCGCCGGCCAGCTCCGGCAGTACGAGGCCGACCGCGCGGGCAGCGCCGGTGCTGGTCGGGATGATGCTCAGGGCCGCCGAGCGTGCCCGGCGCAGGTCCTTGTGCGGGCCGTCCAGCAGGGACTGATCGTTGGTGTAGCCGTGGATGGTGGTCATCATGCCCCGGTCGATGCCGAAGGTCTCGTGCAGCACCTTGACCATGGGGGCGACGCAGTTGGTGGTGCAGGAGGCGGCCGAGACGATCCGGTCGCGGTGCCGGTCGTAGGTGTTGTCGTTGACGCCCATCACGATGGTGGCGTCCACTCCCCTGCCCGGGGCCGACAGCAGCACGGTGTGTGCGCCGGCCTTCAGGTGCAGGGCGGCGGAGTCGCGGTCGCGGAAGCGGCCGGTGGACTCCACGATGATGTCGGCGCCGTAGTCCGACCAGTGCAAGGCCGCCGGATCGCGCTCGGCGGTGACGGTGATGCGTTGGCCGTCGACGGTGACGGAGCTGTCGTCGTGGGTGACCTCCCTTCCGATGTGCCCGAAGGTGGAGTCGTACTCCAAGAGGTGGGCCAGAGTGGCCGGAGACGTGATGTCGTTGATCGCGACCACCCTGAGGTCCTGGGTGCCCGTTTCGGCGCGGTCGAGGGCCGCGCGCAGATAGGTGCGGCCGATGCGGCCGAAACCGTTGATGCCGACACGTACGGTCATGATGGTGAACTCCTGTTTCGGTGGCGGATTTCGACCGGAGCGGGTCCGGTTGGCGCAGGGCCGCTTCCAGCTCCTTCGCGGCCCTCCTCGTGCAGCCGGGCGGGTTTACCGGACATCAGGGGATGGTCGGTGGTCTCGTACGCGGGGCAGCGCCAGGCTCGTATGGTCTCCAGCGGCACGCCACGGCGTTGCGCCTCCTCGACGGCGAAGCGCACCGCCGCAGTGTCCTCCGGCTTCTCACCGACGCCGAGGACGATGCGGCGTGCCCCGGGCGGACCCGGATGTCGTGGCTGCCGCGCAGCACGATCACTGGGCAGTGCGCGTGGCCGGCCACCGTGACACTGACCGAGCCGAGCAGCGCCTCGGCCATACTGCTGCGGCCGCGCGAGCCCGGGACCATCGCGGAGGCGGTGCGGCTCTCCCGTACCAGCGCGTACTCGGGTTCCTCGGGCAGCACATCGGTGGTGACCTTGACGTCGGGTTGGCGGCTGTGCGCACGGCGTGCCGCGCTCTCGACGATGTCCTCGGCCATCACCTGTTCGGAGGGCTTGCCGAGCTCCTGCGCGAGAGAGGTGCCTTCGTACCGTTCCCACAGCGAGGCGTACACCAGCCGCAGTGGCGCCCCGCGCAGGGCGGCCTCGTCGGCCGCCCAGTCGACGGCGCGCATGCTGGGCTCCGAGCCGTCGGCACCGACGACGATCGGGAGGTCCATCGTCCTCACCGTCCCGCATCCAGGTCGAAGACGATCCGGGCCTTGATCTCGCCGCGCAGCACGGCGTCGATCGACTCGTTCACGGAGGCGAGCGGGCGGGTCTCGTAGATGACCTTCGTCCGGCCCGCAGCGTGGAGCTGGAAGACCTCGGCGAGGTCCTGCCGCGTACCGACGATGGATCCGATCACCGAGGTGCCGTTCAGGACGGTGTCGAAGATCGGAACCTGGATGGTGCCGTGTGCGGGCAGCGCCACCATGACGAGCTTTCCGCCGCGTCGCAGACCAGCGTTGACGGCCTCGAACGCGGCCGGGTTCACCGCGAGGGCGATCGCCGCATGGGCGCCGCCGTGCCTCTTCAGCTCCTTGCCGACATCCTGCTTGCGGGCGTCGATGACGACGTCGGCGCCCAGTTCGGTGGCGAGTTGGAGCTTGTCGTCGGTGACGTCGATCGCGGCGACCGTCGCGCCGGCGATCTTTGCATACTGCAGGGCGAGGTGGCCCAGGCCACCGACGCCGGAGATCGCGACCAGCTGCGCGGGCTTGACGTCGGCGACCTTGAGGGCCTTGTAGGTGGTGACGCCCGCGCAGGTCAGCGGGGCGGCCTCGAAGGCGGTGACGCCCTCGGGCACGGGCTGGGCGAAGTCGGCCCAGGCCAGCATCTTCTCGGCGTACCCGCCGTCGCAGCCGTAGCCGGTGTTGATCTGTTGCTCGCACAGCGTCTCCCAGCCGGAGAGACAGTGCTCGCACCGCCCGCACGCCTTGCCCAGCCACGGCACGGCGACGCGCTGTCCGACGGACAGGTGGGTGACGCCCTCACCGAGCTTCTCGACGAGGCCCACGCCCTCGTGGCCGGGGACGAAAGGCGGGGTGGGCTTGACGGGCCAGTCACCGTGCGCGGCATGGATGTCGGTGTGGCACAGCCCGGACGCCTCGAGCCGGACGCGGACCTGGCCGGGGCCGGGCTGAGGGTCGGGGCGCTCCTCGATGACCAGGGGCTCGCCGAAGGCTCGTACGACCGCTGCCTTCATGGTCTCTTCTCTCCTTCTGCAGTCGGGGGTGTCAGTCGTGTGCGATGACGGCGACGGGGGCGGTGGCGTGGTGCAGGACGGCGTGGGTGATGGGTCCGATGTGGGCCCCGAGTGCACCCCGGCGGATGCGCCGGCCGACGACGACCAGGGAGGCCTCCCGGGAGGCGTCGATCAGGAGCCTGGACGGGCTGCCGTAGTGGGACCGCTCGACGACCTCGACGTCGGGGAACTTCTGCCGCCAGGGGCGCAGCACCTCGGTCACCATGAGGGCGTCGCCCTTTGCCATCTCCCGCTCGACTGCGGGCTCCAGGGCCGTGCCGTAGGCGTAATAGGGCGGCGGGTTCCAGCCGTGCACGGCGTGCAGCGGCGCGTTGTGGCGGGCGGCGGCGTCGAAGGCGAACCCGATCAGCGCCTCGTCGGGGCGGCCGATGTCGAGTCCGAGGACGACGGGGCGGAAGGGGGCGGCGGTGGACGGGATGCCGGCCGTGTCCGTCTCGTGCTCGTCGGTGGCTTGCTCTCCGGCGCGGACCAGGACGACGGGCCGCTCGGCGGACGCCACAACGGCGAGGCCGACCGAGCCGACCAGGAAGCCACCGAGTCCGCCCAGGCCGCGCGAGCCGAGGACAAGCAGGTCGGCATCCTGTGCCGCGCGGACAAGGGCCTCGGCGGGCCGTCCGGTGATGTGTTCGGTGCTCACCTCGACGCCGGGGTGGCGCAGTCGCAGTCCTTCGGCGGTCTCGCGCGGCACCCTCTCGGTCCAGTGCTGCTGCGTCTCGGCCCGCAGCAGCGGGGCCTGGGCCATGGGCACCGGTACCGGTTCCCACACCTGGACGAGCTTCACCGACAATCCGCGCAGCTTGGCCTCGCGGGCCGCCCACTCGGCGGCAGCCCGGCTCTCGGGCGAGCCGTCGAGACCTACGGTAATGGTGCGGGGCATGATCTCCACCTCCTGAATCGGGGACCCGAAGGGACCCGATTCCAGCGTCGTGTCAAGGGGGTTTTGCGGGACAGGGGCCACTGGTGCTTCAGCGGGGCCTGTGGACCCTGGCGTGACGGGTCCCAGGGCGGGAGCCGTCGGGTCGGTGGTTTTCAGCGCAGCCAGGTGTGGTCGCGGACGATCGGCAGCAGCGCCCACGGCCGGCCCAGGCCCCAGGTGGCGCCCGCGCCCGCGGCCGCCACGGCGATCAGTGCCGCCGCGTAGATGACGTGGTAGTCGGCGAAGGGATTCGTGGACATGCTCGGCGCCCCGTCCGACAGGTGCCTGGCCGGTGGCCACTCGGCGATCCACATCAGCGCCATCATCGCCGTGCCCGCCACCGCGGCCAGATGCAGAGCCACACCGGTCATGACGGCCACGCCGATGCCGAGCAGGCCCAGCATGAACAACCAGTCCGCCCAGGCGTCGCCGGCCCACGAGTGGAACGTCGACTGCATCGGCCCGGCGGCGACAGAGCCGAGGAAGCCCTTCGTCGGCGACCCGCCGTCGATCCAGCCCTTGCCGGACGCGGTCGCGTAGCCGAAGCCGAAGGTCTTGTCGAGGAAAGCCCACAGGAAGACGAACCCGGTGAGCAGACGCAGGGACGCGAGGGCGTAGGCCCCCACGGCGTGGGCGCCGGTGCGTGCCGAGACGGCGATCTGGGAGCCGGTACGGTTCCTGCGGAAGGACAGGTGGAAGCCCGGACTCCGGTGCGGGTGCTCGTGCACGGCCATGGCGGTGATCCCTTCGGGGATGTCTGGTCGATGTCCTGACACTCCTCACTCTTGTCGCGGGCGCCGCGCGCCGCCGGATGCCGAAGGTCTGTGGCCGTTGGGCTGAAGGTCCCTTTCCGCAGGGCCTGTTGGGCGAACGCGTCGTGCACGGTACGCGTGGGACCCTGTGGGCATGGCGTGGACCGCGCTCCTCGAGTGAAGGATCCGCGGCGCGCTGGTGGATCCTGAAGGTGAAAGGCGGCTGATGACCGAGGGCTCGGACAGGCACATGCCCGGGTGGCGCCGCATGCTACCCGGGCTCGCCGCGTTTCTCGGCTATCGGCGTGCCTGCCTGAAGGGCGACTTGCTGGCCGGAGTGACCGTGGCGGCCTACCTCGTGCCGCAGGTCATGGCGTATGCGGGTCTGGCCGGGCTGCCACCGGTCGCCGGGCTGTGGGCGATCCTGCCGGCCCTGGCACTGTACGCGCTGTTCGGTTCCTCACGCCTGCTGTCGGTCGGTCCCGAGTCGACGACCGCGATCATGACGGCCACTGTGGTCGGCCCGCTCGCCGCCGGGGACTCCGGGCGCTACGCCTCGCTGGCGGCCGCCCTCGCAGCCACGGTCGGGCTGCTGTGCCTGGTGGCGCGGACGCTGCGGCTGGGCTTCCTCGCGGACCTGCTCTCCCGTCCCGTCCTGATCGGCTATCTCGCGGGCGTGGCCCTGATCATGATGGTGGACCAGCTACCCAGACTCACCGGAGTGCAGACGACCGGCTCCGAATTCTTCGTCCAGCTGTGGTCGTTCGTCAGCCATCTGAAGGACATTCACCGGAGCACCGTCGTCTTCTCGGCCGCCGCGCTCGCCTTCCTCCTCCTGGCGGCCCGGTACGCTCGGACGCTGCCCGGCCCGCTGCTCACCATGGTTCTCGCTACGACGGCCGTGGTGGCCTTCGACCTCGACGACCGGTACGGCATCCAGGTGATCGGCATGGTCCCCTCGGGGCTGCCGGACGTCGCCCTGCCCGATCTGGGCGAGCTGCCGCACCTGGTGCTGCCCGCCCTCGGCGTGCTCCTGGTCGCCTATACCGACTTCATCCTGACCGCACGGGCGTTCACCGGCCGCGACGAGGAGGGGGCGGGGCTGGATGCCAATCAGGAGTTCCTTGCCCTGGGTGCGGCCAGCCTGGGTGCCGCCGTCGTGCACGGGTTCCCGGTGAGCAGCAGCGCCAGCCGCACCGCCCTGGCTTCCTCGGCGGGTGCCCGCAGCCAGGCGTACTCCCTGGTCGCCGGGGTGGCGGTGCTGGCCGTACTGCTGTTCCTCAGTCCGCTGCTGTCTCGCACCCCCTCCGCCGTGCTGGGCGCGCTCGTCGTCTACGCCGCCGTGCGGATGATCGACCTCGCGGGCTTCCGCCGCCTGGCGTCCTTCCGCCGCCGCGAACTGCTGCTCGCGCTGGGCTGCCTGGCCGGTGTGCTCGCCCTGGACATCCTGTACGGCGTGATCGTGGCCGTGGGCCTGTCGGTGGCCGAGCTGCTGACCCGCGTGGCTCGCCCGCACGACGCGGTCGAGGGGCTGGTGCCCGGCGTGGCGGGCATGCACGACGTGGACGACTACCCGCAGGCCCGTACGGTCCCCGGCCTGCTGGTCTACCGCTACGACTCGCCGCTGTTCTTCGCCAACGCCGAGGACTTCCGCCGCCGCGCCCTGGCCGCCGTCGACGAACAGAAAGAGCCTGTCCACTGGTTCGTCCTCAATACCGAGGCCAACGTGGAGGTCGACATCACGGCCCTGGACGCGGTCGACGGACTGCGCCGCGAACTGGTCCGTCGCGGCATCGTGTTCGCGCTGGCCCGGGTCAAGCAGGACCTCCTGGACGATCTGAAGGCGTACGGTCTCGTGGACTCCGTCGGCAAGGACCTCGTCTTCGCGACGCTTCCCACGGCGGTGGCCGCCTACCGGGCCTGGTGCGACGGCCGGTAAGGTGCGGCATCTCCGGTGAAGGCTCCAGGCGTGCAAGACGCAGCACGGCACCCCAAGGTCTCCTGGACCGCCAAGAGTGCGCCGGAACCCGCATCTACCCCGGCGGGGCGGAGAGGGCCACCCGCTTCTCGCGGATCCGGTGCGCGGTGCGCGGTGCGCCGTCGGCGACCGCATTCCCGCGTCTGGCACCGTCCCTTTCCGCCACCTTCATGAAGCACTGTGCGTACTGGCCGGCGAGGGCCCGCCGGTTGCCCCGGGCCCCCGCCCCCCGGGGGCCCCCGGCGGGTCGGCCGCCGCCCCCGCCGCGGCGGG